>CAZNSC010000063.1:13444-16668 GCA_964575695.1 uncultured Dehalococcoidales bacterium | reverse complement strand
GTCTTGCCCTGGCCCTTGTGAATGGTCACCGCCCAGGCCAGCATCAGCGGGTACTGCGTAAACTTACCGACGACTTCTGATTGCAGTTGCCCTCCATCAACGAAGAAGCGGTATATCTCCCAAGTGAAGGGCGTAATATCCACCTCCTCGCCATCAGCAAGCTCGGCGATGATGATATCTTCACCCTTTCTGTTCTGAGTTATACCGGTTATCTTGCCGATACTGCCGTTGACCCAGCGGCCTTCGGTATCATTGTTGAGCATCATTATCTGTGCTTCTACTTTCACCTGGAGATCAATTTTGGTGGGCAGGTACTCCTGGCCAAAGTCTCCCTCAATGCTTCCGGTGAACTTGTAAAGCTTGCCGTTTAGTCCTGCCAGCCGTCTGTTGTTAATTTCTTCGGCGAGCCGGTTGGTAGTGGTCAGGTACACATAGAAGTCATCCGGCGGCGGCTCAAATTCCGGCCGGTACCTCCGGTTGAGAAACTCCAGCCCTTCCCCGGTGATGGAGTTGTTGCGGATGGCGTTGAGCAGCGTGATGAACTGCTCGTCGCTCTGGCGGTAAATCTTCTCCAGCTCCACAAACTCCATTTCGAAGGAGTCGAACACCCGGGCGCCGTAGAAGTAGGGCGTCTCGTAAAGAGACTGGAAGACCTCCTTCTCACCGCTGGTAACCACCGGCGGCAACTGGTAGAGGTCTCCGATAAAAGCCATCTGGATACCGCCGAATGGTTTATCTGCTTCAGGACCATTCAACCGTAAGAACCGGTCCACGCAGTCCAGCAGGTCAGCCCTGACCATGGAGATTTCATCGATAACGATAATATCCAGCTTGTGGTAGATGCTTTCATTATCCTTGTTGGAGCGCAATCTTTTAACCCGGTCGGGGGTGATACCGGGCTTGAACCTGAAGAACGAATGGATTGTCTGCCCCTTGACATTAAGGGCGGCTTGGCGGATGGTTCTAATGTCGTAGTCCCTGACTTTGGCGTTACTGACAAGAATGGATACTGGAGACAGGTCGAAGCCTGTTGCACCAAGCCCGCGTTCGCGGGCAACTAGGAGAGTGGTCCCAGCCCCAACAAATGGGTCAATTAATTTTGATTCGTCTGGCAGGCTCCAATCATCTAATACAGCCTCAACAAGCTCCGGAGAATAACTGTGCGGAAAGAAGAACCAGTGATGAATTGGATGGCCTTTGAGCAATTTGGGCGTGGCCGCTTTACGTAGGTCAAGCCTATATTCGTAGCGGTCAGGTAACTTTGTCTGGGTTTTGTTTTCAATCTGATTCATGGTGCCTCACTAGAATCCTCGGATAACAACTGCCTTAACCTTTTAACTCCATCCTCACCGAACCTCTGCTTCATTCTGCGGAGTACTAGTTGACCCAGTTCGGTTTGTTGCAGACGCAACAAGTCGCCATGCGCAAGCGGAAGGTACATATCTAGGTCCCTTCGCTTCCATTCACTCGGGTTTGTGTCTATTTTTGATATTCTCTCATCAATAAACTTCATGAGACGGACCAAGCTTTCTATCATGCTCTTATAGCTCGTGAAGCCAAAGGTCATCTTGAGATTATCCAGTTCGTTTCTCAACTCTGGAGTAACCCTTACGCTCAGTGGTTTTGACTTAGCCATGTCTGCTATCCCATTTCTCCTAGGTTTCTCACTGAATGATACCAATGTAGTTAATGTATGTCAAGGCTATCTATGTAATACACAGATAGCCTTGTATACTAGCTTTGAACCCGCTTCGCCTAAAAGTGGAGCTTGGGGACTCGAACCAAACTCAAGCTGTGAGAAGTTGCTGCAGTGCCGGGATAAGTTGTTTCTTCTCGAATAGGAGTTCGGTGCTTCCATACTGGCTGACCACCTAGAATTCGAACGTGGGGCGTCTGGTAACCTCTGACGGCGGTTGCTTGTCAGTACTTGAGGAAATCGCCAGACTATTGTGCGTCCACTTATTCAACTACCTTGCTATTAAGGTAGTGTCATTTTATAATCATTTTCGAAATGCGTATGCTTCAAACCACCCAGAAGCTGCTGAGGCGATGGGACTGGGGACTCTTACTTATGATTTTCCTCTACATGGCGCTCCCTCAGTTTTACCGTTCTTATAGCATTTACCTAATAGGAAATGCCATTCCGGATACCAATGCTCTGGCCACTGTCGCTCAGTGGCAGTTCATCGAGCTCCTTCTTGAAATTGTTCAAGAGACCTTCGTGCTGGCGATATTCTTTTTCGTCGGGAAAGGGTTACAGAGTAAAGTGGGTCCCGGTTCTCAGATGCGGACCACCTTTTCATCAATATTAATCTTCTCGGTTGTCATAGCCGGCATCTTGTTTGCCGTGTCCAACAATTTCGTGAACGTCATCGGGACTCCTGAGGCTATTCGAGGAACAACATCGACCTTTCTGAAGATAAAATCGGCCGGTGTTCCTCTTCTCCTATTGAGTCTGGCTTCAGTGGTTGTCGTAGAAACAGTCAACAGGAAACGGATGATATTCGCTTTAGCTATCCTCCAGGTTTTATACAAGTTCGTTCTGGATAGCTTCTTCTACGGCGGATATTCTTTTTCTCTAGGTCTCGGGGTACTTGGAGTCGGGTGGGCGGACTTGGCGGCCAACTTCCTCTTGTTTGTCTCAGCATTGTTCATGATAAGAAAGATGTTATTTGAAAAAGCCAAAGGATTGAAATCGTTTTTCACGTTTAGAGGTTTGAAAACGTACCTGAGAGTCGGCAGCTGGTCAGGTCTCGACAGCCTGGTCAGGAACTTCGCCTATTTCTTCATGATAATCAGGCTGCTTAACCTTCTCGGAGGAGATCCTATCGGAGGGTACTATCTGGCGATGCACATCTTCTGGAATATCCTGCTGGTGCCGGTACTCGCCCTTGCTGAGAGCTCCAGGGTACTGATTGCAAACAACTCCGGAGATCTATCGAAAGTGCGTGGCCTTTGGTTTTCATCTCTGGGTATCGGAGGCCTCATTATGATCCTTTGGCTTATTGTACTTCCGCTCTGGGGAACCTTCGCTGGGATTCTGAACTCCAATGCCGAAGTAGTGAGTTTTTCCATAAAGGCTATGGGGCTGCTTATCGCTCCTTATATCCTGTTCGCTTTAAACACGGTGACTGACAGTATCTTCTATGGAGTCGGAAAAACAAAATACCAGGCTTACCAGGCGATCATTACAAACGGGACTGTGTACGCAATCGCTTTTATTG
>CAZNSC010000063.1:11377-13434 GCA_964575695.1 uncultured Dehalococcoidales bacterium | reverse complement strand
CGTTTGGACACCTACGTTTACATCAATCATGATGCTCTTCGGTATCGGGATTGTCGTGGATTCGATACTGACAGTCTATTACGCGTTGCGAGTTCTATACCCCACAACAGGCTTTAAACCGGTGTTGGTTGGGAGCACCGGTAATCTGGAACTTTGAGCAGATTCTTGACGATAGTCTCTGACGGGGGCATAATTCGGACAGTATTATCTCTTCCAGGGGGATAGTGATGCTGACTAAATCCCGATATCTGAATGGCTTGCAATGCCTCAAACTGTTATGGATAGCTGCCAATGAACCAGAGCGTATTCCTGCACCCGATGCTTCCACCCAGCATATTTTCGACCAGGGACACCTGGTCGGTGAGTTGGCCAAAACCTTATTCCAGGGCGGAATAACTGTACCAAACGAAAGCTTCAAGCACAATCTTGAAATGACCAGGGAGCTCATTCGTCAGAGGGATCCGCTATTCGAAGCCGGAGTATTGGAAAATCAGCTTTATTCCCGCACCGATATCATGAACCCCGTAAATGAAAAAGAATGGGATCTTATCGAAGTTAAGAGTTCCACGTCGGTGAAAGAGGTTAACCTGGATGACGTCTCCTTCCAGAAGCTGTGCTGGGAAGAGGGTGGCGTGAAAATAAGGAATTGCTACCTTGCTTTCATCAATAATCAGTACGTCAGGAATGGAGAGATTGACCCCCGGGAGCTGTTTATTATTCAGGATATCTCTGATGAAGTTAGAACCGCCAGCCTGGGTATCAGAGACCGGATAGTCCAAATGCTCGAAACTGTCGCCAGTCCGCTATGTCCCGAAGTAGACATCGGCTCGCAATGCAGCAATCCCTACCAATGTGCCTTGTCCGAGTGCTGGGAAGGTCTCCCCGAGCATAATGTGTTCACACTGTATTATGGAGGAAAGAAATCCCAGGAGTTGTATCGAAGCGGAGTTCTTGAAATCACGGGTATCCCAGCAGGGTATAAACTCAACGAAAAGCAGAACATTCAGCGTGCGTGCGTCCGCAGCGGAGAGCCTCACATTGATAAAGCGGCGATACGACACTTCCTCGATGGGTTGGAATACCCACTCTATTACCTTGACTTTGAAACATTCGGCACAGCCATTCCTCTATTTGACGGTACCAGACCTTACCAGAATATTCCCTTCCAGTTTTCACTTCACATCCAGGGAGGCCCAGGCGCCGCTCCCGAGCACCATGAGTTCCTAGCCCAAGGTCGGCAGGACCCACGTCCCACTCTTCTCCAATCGCTCAGCAAGCTGATAGGCAGCAGAGGGAGTGTCATTGCCTATAACAAGTCTTTTGAGGAGTCCGTGCTGAATGATTGCGGAAAGATGTTCCCAGAGTACGCCATGTTCGCTGATGATGCTGTTAGCCGGTTGACTGACCTGATTGTTCCTTTCCGCGGCTTCCACTACTATCATCCTGCCCAGAAAGGCAGCGCATCTCTGAAAAAGGTGATGCCGGCACTTACCGGACAAGGCTATGATGAGATGGCTATCGGCAAAGGAGACGATGCAAGCCTTGCATACTTGAGAATCACATTTGAAGACGTGCCCGAAGCCGAGGTCAGCGAGGTCAGGCAACAGTTGCTCTCCTATTGCAAGCTGGATACCGAGGGGATGGTCAAGATCGTTGAGCGGCTTGAAGAGATAATCAGACAGTAGAGGACTTCTTACGCCCGAAGTAAGTCCCATGCGATTTACCAGTGGTATTCCAATCCTGTAATTTTCCGATCAGGTCTGATGGACACTGAAAGATTATTATTCGAGATGTTGTGCAATAAGGGTGGTGAACCTTGAAAAATAATAACAAAGACACCCCATTGGATGATACCAATTCGAAAATTATAGGCGTTCGTGACGGTATTACGTACAGGGTAGATACAACTCCTGAGAACTGTACGCCAGAGAAAATCCGGCAGCGACTGAGTGCCCTCCTTTACATCGCTTTCGGCATTTTAGCGAGAGAGGGCAAATTACAGAGCGGTCTAACGGTTGATCAAATACGCCAGATCTGGGAGCAACGGAACCCGTGGC
>CAZNSC010000063.1:0-11367 GCA_964575695.1 uncultured Dehalococcoidales bacterium | reverse complement strand
CTTCTAAAAACGCTGACGACCTCTTCTAAGGAACCAGTCCAGCGCTCTTAGTTGATTAGATGTTCCTTCTTGAGAAATTCAAGCATCCTCGGAACAAAAAAATCTGGCACTGTATCATATTTCAATAGGTCAAGACAGAAGATGTAATCATTTTCAACGTGAAATTGCTCATCAATATATTTCAACAAGGTATCATCGTCAATTTTTGGTTTCAATTTAAGGGCCAAAAGCAGAACTCTGAATGCCTGTAGACGAAAATAGGAGTTAGGCTCGTCTGTAATGATTTTCAACAGAGCTTCTCTCGAGAAAATTCTGGTTGAGTAAAAGGCGTAGTCGAAATCCGGAATATATTGTTTTATCAAAGCTTCGCCAGCAGCAATATCTAGCACGGCCATTTCAGAATCGTCTTTCCTAGTCGGCTTTTGTTTGCAGTGGAGGAGTGAGGACAGCAAATTATAAGCTTGTTCTTCTCCTGGCTCGTCTGGAATGAGTTCAAAGAACTTTCTAAGGCTCGCAATCCTGTGAACCTTGTTCAACTTATCGTTCTGAGCATTGTCAGCAAGCATTTTCGGTAAAGACTTGATATCCCGATCAGATATCTCCGATTCGGATATCACGCCACCTTTATTCTGCAAAAAGTAGGCTGACACGTACACACCAGTGGGCTTTTCATTTACTACATAGTCAATAACAGGTTCCAAATCATGTGTAAGCATTAGAACGGTCTTACGATAGAAGCTTCTCTTCTTATTCTTGGAAGAGAATAATCTGCTTGTAATGGCATATTTTTTATTGCTATCGAAAGAAGAGATTGGGTCATCAAGTATTATCAGCTGCGGCTCCTGGCTTAGGGCGTAATGCATGAACAGGGCCAGCGCAAAGGCGTTCTTTTCTCCCCAACTGAGATGTAGATTGATATCCTCAACTTCAACCGAGTGGCGGTCTCTAGTAATGTAGCTCAACGTAGTCTTTGACGAGTTCTCAGCTTCATCTTGTAAATCGAACTTATAGCTGATATCTGCAGTGGACAAGAAGTCGTTAATGTCCTTAATTGCTTGCTCTTTGGCAGTACCTATTAAGCCTTTGAGTTCGCCGATTTCTTTCTTGAGCAGTTCGGTTTCGGTAATTACCGAATCTATTCTCGTATTAATGAAGGCTATGAGCTTCTGGACTTTCTTGTTGTTGAAGATTTGAAGATGTGAAATATCTATTATCAATTCCTTCAGTTGTGTATCAAGATGAGGAATGTCCTCGCGTTTAATTTGGAAAGAGCCAAACTCTTGCACATCAGAGATTTCTTCAACGAGGAACTTCAGTTCATTGTAAAAGTTCTTGAGCCATAGCCGGATTTCACGTTCGTTTTTTGTTTGCCTTATGCAGTCGTACAAAATTTCCTTCTTCGCTGGGTCCATTAAGTTTCTGACAGCGTCGAAATTAGAAACCATGTCGGTGATGTTCTTAACGTTGGATCTGGTATAGGAAGAGGTAAAGATTTTCTTCTTGGCTTGGTAGTCGCCCTCTAAATCGGAACTACAGAATGGGCATATGCCATTAGCATCGTACTTGGCACCATCGTTCTTCCACCCGACCCAATCTGGAGTATAATCCTTCTGCATCATAGGTTGAAATTTCTCAAGTTCTCTAGGTAGAGCGAAAATACTGCCAGAATCCGTGATACTTTTTATCGTACCTCGATTCTGCAATTCTCCATCTTTGGTTGTTGAGAATTTTGAGAGAACTATCTTCCCAGTGGAAACAAGTTGCTTTAGTTCTTCGTTATTAGCGATGTCTAGGTGAATCTTCTTGAGCCTTTCATCTACAGCTTTTTGTCGCTGTTCATACTCGGGTGTTTTGATAAAGACTTCGAAAGCATTGCTGATTACCTCACTTTCTTGGAAGACGAAACTCCTTACGAAATCTTCGTTAAAGAGTAGTACCTTGTTGATAGGCTCAGAAAGCCTGCATGTTGGTTCTAAGGTGCTCCCAAAACACTTCAAGGGAGAAAGGTCTTCTTGTCTTGACCGAAGCTCAATTGCAGAAGCAAGAGTCGATTTACCGGTTCCGTTCATGGCATAACGGATATTTAAGTGATCTTTTCGTATTTGGATAGTGGAGGAAAGGACGTTATTGCAGTTGCATACTTGAGCTTTTATCACTTATCCCTCCTTGAACACTCGAGTACCAGACCCAGCTTTACGATGATATCTTTTCCTGTGGTCCGCGTTTGAGTAATTTTATAACACAAATGTTAACTCAAACGTGTTGGTTCTGTCTATCGTCAAGTGCCGTCCAATTTAGGTAACAATATTACCTAAATTTAGCTTCAGACTCTGGTAATAACATTACCAGAAAAGAATTTCTCTAAGGTTGATGTGCTGTTGACGCGCGCGGCTATTCCTGAGACTTTACCTCTTCAATCTGGCAGGCAGGCTCCTCGAGTTCACTGGCGAAAAACCTTCTTCTGAAGTACAAGGCCAGATTTACTAGGCTTATTAGCACCGGGACCTCAACGAGAGGTCCAATGACAGCAGCGAAGGCCTGCCCCGAACTGATGCCGAAAACCGCCACCGCCACGGCAATGGCCAGTTCAAAATTGTTGCTGGCCGCAGTGAAAGCGATGGTTGCCGTCTTGGCATAGTTAGCTCCGATTCTCTTGCCTAGGTAGAAAGAGACCAGGAACATTACGACAAAGTAGATGAGCAGCGGCACAGCGATACGCAGTACATCCAGCGGTAGCTGGACAATATATTCTCCCTTAAGCGAGAACATTACCACGATAGTAAACAACAGAGCTGCCAGAGTGACTGGGCTTATCCGGGGAATAAACTTGCTTTCGTACCACGCACGGCCTTTTGATTTGATAAGCAAGAAGCGCGTCAGCATGCCGCCGAAGAAAGGGATACCAAGATAAATAAAAACGCTTTGGGCTATTTGGCCTATTGTGACATGTACAGCCGAGCCAGCCAGCCCGAACCAGGTTGGCAGGATGGTAATAAAAATATAGGCATAAACCGAGTAGAAGACTATTTGAAAAATAGAGTTGAAGGCAACCAGGCCGGCGGCGTATTCATTATCACCCTCGCACAGCTGGTTCCAGACGATGACCATGGCGATGCAGCGGGCCAGCCCTATCATAATTAAGCCAGTCATGTATTCGGGATAATGCCAGAGGAAGCCGAGAAAGCCGATGGCCAGGAAAAACATGAGTATTGGCCCGATAACCCAGTTCTGGACCAGCGATAGCCCGAGCACGCGCCAGTCCCGAAACACCCTGCCCAACTCTTCGTATTTCACCTTAGCCAGTGGCGGGTACATCATCAGGATAAGCCCTATGGCGATAGGGATAGAGGTGGTACCTACAGAAAGCCGGGTTATAGCATCGCCAACCTGAGGGATAAAGTAGCCCAGACCCACCCCGAACCCCATGGCCAGGAATATCCATAGAGTCAGAAACCGGTCGAGAAACGAAAGTCTGCCGGCGCGGGCACCTCGGTCTTTACTCATGCTTATAACTCCTTCTGATACAGGTAAATGGTAATGCTACTTGTTATGCTGGATAAAGCCATCGATAGGGTTGGCACCGTCTAGATGTGACTTGAGTTTTCCTTGCTGAGAGGACAAAATCCGGTTGTAAACAGATTTCTTCAAAAATTGCAGAGCATCTTCCTTGTCGGCATCGGTGACGATTCGCTCCAATTCTAAAAGGTCTCTTTCATCGAAAGAAACAGCGGTCTTCCTGATTTCAAGCATGTTATGCCTCCTGGTCCGGAGCAATCTGCCCGATAAGCTTCGATACTCTATCTTTTATCTCATCGCGTATCCTTCTGACCTGTTCCAGGGATTTCCCTTTCGGGTCTTCAAGTGCCCAATCCTCGGTCTCGATGAAGCTAGCTGGGCAAACACCCTGCGCCTCGGCTCCGCAACCCATCGTTATCATCTTATCCGCCTTCTCCACCATTTCTATAGTGAGGGCCTTAGGTTTATTACCGCTGATGTCGATACCAACTTCGCTCATTGCCTCAACGACGATAGGATTAACCTTATCTGCTGGCTGGGTACCCGCCGATATCGCCCGCGCCTTGCCTTTGGCCATCTTGTTGAAAAAAGCTTCAGCCATCTGGCTACGGCCGGAGTTGTGAACACAGACGAAAACTATGGTCTTCATTCATCTACCCTCCCAACTGGTGATACTACTTAAACATGGAAAGGGAAAGGCTACAGCATAAATTCAACGCTATAACACGTCCTGTACAATGAGAAGAGCCACTACTGCGAGCAGTACCACACCAAAAACTACCTTGACTGCCCCGGATTTCAGTCTCCCTGCCATTAGTCTGGACCCTGTCTGGCTACCCAGAAACACCGAGACCACACAGAGCCCCCAGACCAGCCAGTCCGGCTGGGCGGCGGTGAAGATGTGGGAAAGGAAGCTGGAAGTCCCTGAAAAGGTCACGACGAGAGCCGACGTCGCCGCGGCCAGTCTGGCGTCCAAGCCGGCAATATAGAGCAGGGGCACTACAAAGCTTCCTCCACCCCTCCCGATTAGCCCAGCAAAGAAGCCTAGTATGGCGCCAGCGGAGACACCTAAAACAGTCTGCCCTCGCCGGGAGAGTGCGCCCCGCTTTGGCTTCCAGCCGCTGAGCATCAGTAGCGCCGCTGCTGCGGTGAAAATGGCGAATATCAGGATTACCGGCTTGGTCGGCAAACCTATATTTACCCAGGTGCCCAGCGGGGCGAATAAAACCATAGCAATCCCGAAAGGAATTGCCACCCTCCACTGAATGAGTTTCTTCCTCCAATAGGTAAAGGCGGCTGACGAGCTATTTACTACGTTCAACAGCATGCCCAGAGGGATGGCCTGTGTTTTGAAGTCAAGCCCCATCCAGAACAGTATGGGTATGTAGAGCTGGGACCCGCCCATTCCCAGCATGGAAAAGACGAAGGCGATAACGAAGAAAATGGGCGGGATAAGATATATGCTATGCATCCTCCCTCCTAGGGTCTTACTTTACGTATCCTGAATCTGGGAAGCAGTGAGGCTCGCCATTCACTATGCGGACCTGCGGCTCAAAGACGTATTCTCCGCATTTAACACACTTCATCTTGGCAAAGGTCTTCGCCCCGGGCTTCTTGAAAGCAAAGTCAGACAGCCGCTCCACATTGAAAAGTTCTTCTTCGCTGCGAGAAAGCACCCAGTCCACTATTTCCCTGCTGACATTTTCCGGGACGTCTGAAGGAGGCGTCCCCTTCTTGCGGTAGGTAAGAAACTCAAATTTGCCCAGCTCGTCAAAGGCCTGAGCTTTCAGTGATATCCGCACCGCACCCTTTTCGGGATGGTTCGGATGGAACAAGACCATGGCAGCCTTGCCGTAACCAAGCCACTCCATGTTCCGCTTTGCATAGGTGCAACCGGTGGCAGCCTGGATGCCGTCCTCCATGCAGGTGTTGTGATGCCCGCTACCCATCTCTGAGAGAGCCTGTAGCCCACTATTCTTCTCCCTTTCCATACCCAGCTCCCGTAGCGCTATCTGACCCATGCGGTAGCCGATAGGCACAAAGGGACAGCGGTGCCCATGAAACTCGAATACCCATTCTGGCATAGTAGTCATTTTGTAATTCCTCCTTTTTATCTATTATCCTATCCGTGTGAACTTATTAAACTCTTCTGCCGGAACCTCACCATGCCACTTTGCGGCGCCCCGGCGGCAATAGCCTGCCAGCATAAAGTCGCTTATCAACTCTTGTCGCTCGTTCTCGCTGTAACCACGTGGCACTTCAGAGTCAGCCGAACGCATCTTATCTCCCCTTTCATATATATATCAATCCCGCATCAGAGACACCTTGTCACTATTTCCCTCTGTCACCCCCTTCCAACCGGATTTGCTTCCAACTGCTCACGCCGGTGAAGCAATCTTTCTATTCTGCCGGACAAGTTCAAGAAAAGTAGCATTACCGGAATTTGAACGATGGGAGCTACTGCTGCCGGAAGTACAGCCAGAGTACCGGCGAAAGCAGTCGTAGCTATCCCGATAGTTATGGCATGATTCTTGGCCGTGACGCTGTAGCCCAGCGCCATACAGTCGCCATGGTCGATGTGCATCAGTCTGGAGAAAAGGATAGCCACGACAAACAAGAGGGGGTAAAGGGTAGCTATCCCCAGGATAATCAGAAGCACCCAGTGGAAATTACCAATCACCAGTCCCGCATGGGCCGATATAATGATGAATATCATAGCCAGCATGCCGCAGGTTGAGGTTGGGCTAAAATAGATAGACATCGCCTGAAACTTTTTCGGGCCGTACCTGCGGACCAGGTATTTTCTGGTGAGGAGTCCGGCTAGCAAAGGCAGTGCCACTATGAGAAGTGTATTCTTGAAAATTACCCAAATGTCAATCGGAACATAGGACCCGGCCAGGACGGTCATCCAGACCGGGACAAGGAATATAGCCAGGATGAGGCTCACCGCCACTATGACCAGTGCAGACTCCACCCTGCCCCTTGCATAGCCGGTCCAGGCGGCCACCATACCGCTGCAGGGCACGACAACCTTCAGGATAAAGCCCGTGCTGAGGTAGGGGTCGGCATTATGGAAGATAAGATGCGCCCAGAGAGCGCCGAGCAGAGGAGTGACGAGAAAGTTCATGCCGATAGCCATGGCAAGGAGTTTCGGACTTTTAAAAGCTTTGCCGATATTCTCCACTTTAAGGGTTATCATCATCGGGTAAAGCATGACAAACAGGAGAAATGGATAGACCACAGTGGCAGCCTGGACCGCCGAAAAGTAGTGACCGATAAGCATCGCCAGGCCTATGTCAATAGCCACCCACAGTGGAAGATACTTGCGCATTATCTCTGCGAATTTCATTTTCTTGATGTCCTCTCCGCTTGTCAGTCATCTTGCAGCAGGTGTTCCAGACCCTCCGTGGCCGTGGAGACGACTGTCGACCCCAGGGTAAAGCGTGCTGTTATGATAGCCTCAGCAATCTCCTCCTTGCTTATCCCGGAACGTTTGGCCATCTTGATATAGGTGGTAGCGCATGAATGGCTGGAGGCAGCCGCAGCCACCGCGACCATGATGAGCTGCTTGTATTTGACCGGTATGTTGGGCAGGTCAAGGACGAACTTTCGGTCCTGGGCGTGCCTGAACACCAGCTCCGGCGCTACCTTCGACATCAGCACCATCGGCCGGGGCTCTTCTCCCAGATTATCCTCCATCGTTTTCAATACCTGTTCTATGTTGGGTGTTTTCACTTCCATCTTTTGCTCCTATTTCCCGGCCGGGGAGGCAATGGAATTCTTGCCTATCCTCACCCGGGCGAATTTATTTGTTTAGCTTAGAACCCGGGAACACATCCAGGGGCCCTCACCATCAATATCGGCACACAAGCGGACCTCAGAACACGGTCAGCGGTGCTGCCAAAAACCCAGCGGCTGACTCCAGAGCGGCCGTGTGTAGACATAATGATGAGGTCAAAGCCATTCTCGCTGGCAAATTCAGCCAGTGTCTCGGCTGGTTTCCCCTTCAGGACTTCAGTATGGATGATGGCGCTTTCCAGTGAGACGCGGGCAAGCACGCTTTTAAGGTAATCAGTCGCCTCGGTCTCGTCTTCAATCCTAATTTTGTTCATCTCTTCGTCACTTACGTTTCCGTCTCCAATAGGTGGTAGCTGGAATGGCTCAACCACCCGCACAAAAACAACCTCTTTCATTACGCATCCCTTTGCCATCGTTTCAACATGGGGCAGGACGCACTCCGCCAACTCCGAACCATCCAGTGGTACCAATACTTTCTGATACATATTGTCTCCTTTTGCTCACGTATTTAGCTGTTTAGTGGCGGTGTTTCTGGGTTCACTGGCTCGTAATGCCGCCTCCTCTAATGTTCTTACCAAGAATATTGCGGTAACTATCAGGGCAGCCAGAGCAATCCCATAGTACAAAAAGAACTGGTCGAAGCCGTATACCTTTATCAGCCTCTGGCCGATAGCCGTACCAATACCACCCCCACCCATAAAGCAGGCTGCAACCAGAGACATGGCTATCCCTCGTGCCTTCTGAGCGAACTCGGTGGCGATGGTAAGCAGTGTGGAGTGGGCGAAGATGAAGCCGAGGCCAAGCAGGGCGACTCCCAATATCAAGGTGGCAAGCATGTTGCCGGTCGAGAACAGCAACAGGTCTGCCACGGTGGCCAAGCTGAGCCCAGTAGCGAGTATCATCTTCTGCCCTATCTTACCGGCGATTTTTCCGGTGAGCCTGCCGCCGACTACGGTCATGACACCAAAAGCGGTCATAATCAAGCCGATATCAAGGAAGTTGTAGTGGTACGTATTTGAAATGAACGCTCCGAGGAATGAGAAAGAACCGACGACGAGAATGCCTTCGAAGAGGACGACGATGTAGGTGAAGAGACTGTCCTTGTTGCCCAGCAGTCTCACATAAGGCATGAAGAACTCGCTCTTAGGATTCCTGGAAGAGGGGATGCGGCGGCCTACGGTGAAAAAGAGCACTGTTGAAATGATAGACAAAACTGCATAGAGGACAAAGGCGCCCCTCCAGCTTATGAAAAAGGCCATAATCCCTCCAATGGCCATGCTCAGTCCCTGGCCCAGAAAGGATATTCCCATAAAGCTACCGATGGCCGCCTGACGCTCCTTCATCGGCACGAGGTCGCCGATGAGCGCCAGCGATATGGGCATGACCGAAGCTCCAAAAATGCCGGCCAGCGCCCGGTATATCGATAGGACCCCCAGGCCATATGCAGTTGCACATAGCCCCGTGCCGAAGGTGAAGAAGAGCATGGAAAAGGCCAGGATTTGCTTCTTGCCGAACCTGTCCGCCAAGGGGCCGAATATAAGCTGGAATATTCCGAAGGGTATCATGTAGGCCGTTATCAGCACGCCCGCGCTGGTAGCGGCCACGCCGAAGTTCTTGGATATGGCCGGCAGCAGAGGTGAAACGACCCAGTTGTCGGCCATGACGGTGAAACCGGCCAGGCCAAGGACCAAGAGCAATACTCTCTTACTCATATAAAGACTCCTATGCGTTTATTCATATCTGATATTCCTTTCCCGTTTCCGTATTTCTTGTTCATATGTTGCCCTTATTCGCGAACTCACTCGGAATTTGGCTCCCGCCCGGGAGCTCGAACCAGGGCTTTCAATGGCCCTGCCCGAAAACCACCGCCTTCACCGTCTTATTAAAATTCTTTTTCAGGAAACGAAGGGCATTTTCACGGTCTTCATCGAGTAGAATTCGCTCAAGCTCAAACCATTCTTCTCTGGTTAGAGTCAAGGTTATCGAAGCCCTCGAATCACTATTCATAACCCAAACCCCCGATATTTCGATTTATCAGATGCTTCCCCGCGGCCAGCAAACGCAATGTTTCATCTTTTTCATAGATAACCTAACCTTTCGATAGGGCCGTGGTGACAAATGCGGTAACCTCGGCCTTGCTGGGCACCCGACCCGAAGAAATCAGCTTCTCATCGATGACCAGTCCCGGCGTTGCCAGGATGGGATACGCCATTATCTTCTTGATGTCTTTAACCTCTTCGACATTGGCATCAACCCCGAGTTCCTTCAGTACCTCCTTTGTGGTCTTTTCCAGAGCTTGGCATTTAGCACATCCGGTTCCTAAAATCTTAATCCTCATTGTTCCCTCCTTACTCTTAACTCACTATCAGGCCGAAAACAAAGCCTGTAACGGTAGCCATGACGACCACCAGACCAACATAAGTAAGCATCTTTTTCGTGCCCATGATATTGCGGATAACCAGCATACTCGGCAGTGACAATGCCGGGCCAGCCAGGAGCAGTGCCAGCGCAGGTCCTTTACCCATACCCAGGTCCATAAAAGCCCTGATGATAGGAACTTCTGTTAATGTGGCGAAATACATCAGCGCCCCCAGAAACGAGGCAATGAAGTTGGCAAAGATGGTATTCCCACCGACGTAGGCCGTAACCAGCGATTGTGGAATAACGACGGTCAGGATACCGGCCACGAATACCCCAACTAGCAGCCAGGGTATAATAAGGCGGGTAAAGTGCAGGGTCTCTTTCAGCCATTGCACAACTTCACCTTTGGTGAACCAACGCCACAGGACTATGGCTACCGCAGCCAGGAAGATACCCATCACAATCCAGTTCTTAGCAGCAGCAAAGACTAGGACGCCCACCAGAGCTCCAACGAAAGCGACTTGCTGCCAGACACTTTTACCCGGTGGGTCAGCGGTGAGCAAGGCAAAGGCCCTGGCATCTACCTGTGACTTCTCTTTACGATAGATTAATGCCATAATCAGGCCGATGATGACCGAGAATATAATGGCGCCGATAGCTCTTCCCAACCCAATGTCATATCCAAGTAGCTTCGCAGAATATACGATGGCAAGAACGTTAATGGCCGGTCCGGAGAACAGGAAAGCAATGGCCGGGCCCAGGCCGGCACCTTTTTTATAAATCCCGGCAAACAAGGGCAACACTGTGCAGGAACACACGGCCAGGACCGCCCCTGATACCGAGGCCACGCTGTAGGAACTAAGCTTTTTTGCCTGGGGCCCGAAGTATTTCAGGACGGCTGCTTGAGACACAAACGCCGCTATAGCGCCAGCAATGAATAGAGCCGGCACCAGGCAGGTTATCACGTGCGCTGACAGATAGCTTACCAGGCCGTTTACGCCGCCCATAAAGAGATTAGTTAGTATTTCCATGGTCTAAATTTCCGTCCCTTGACTTATGACGTTTCAGCCGACAATCGGGCCTTGCACAGCTTGCCAACGCAACCTGGTCCGACCCGCTCAGCCTTTCGCAGCCGCTCTCTATCTTGTGCAACTACTTTATTGTCTTTAAGAGCTTTTCTGGCCGCCTCTATCAGGTCTGAAAGGTAGTCCTTCGTTTCGGTATCGATTGAATATAAAGACCAGAGTCCTTCTTTCCGCTGCTTAAGGAATCCGGCATCGTAAAGAGCGCTCAAGCCGCGTGATGCCTTCGACTGCGATATCTGCAGTGCCTGCATCACCTCGCAAACGCAGCACTCCCGCTCCAAAACCAGGTTAACCATGCGCAGCCTGGTTTCATCGGATAGTGTTTTAAAAGCCTTCACCGCTTCTCTCATATCGCACCTCCAAACTATATGCATATCCCTGCATACAAGCATATTATATGACATCATTAAGGCAATGTCAACAGTCAATATAGAGAATATCTGGAGAAGTTAACCCAAGATTAGCTTGTAGATGCCGCCCAGCACTCCACCTCCCAGAATCAGCCAGATTGAGCTCAACTTGAACCGGAATACGAGCACCAGAGAGATAACAGCAAGAGCAATGGTGAAGATGTCCACTACACCAGCCCTGCCCAGCTCCCAGGTAA
>CAZNSC010000062.1:701-16886 GCA_964575695.1 uncultured Dehalococcoidales bacterium | reverse complement strand
GTCAGCCGCCATGAAACAGGCCGGAGCCATTGAGGTGGACTCTCTGGAGGAGATGGCAGACACCCTGATGGCCTTTCAGTTCCTGCCATCATTGAGTGGCAACCGGGTGGTGGTTATCTCCCAGCTAGGGGGTGGTGCCGGGGGTAATAGTGTCCTCGCCGCTGATGTTTGCACCGGTGTTGGCCTGGAGCTACCGCCCTTTGCCGGGGAGCTGAGAGACAGGCTTGAGTCCACAGTTAATGCTCCCGGTAGCATGCTGCGCAACCCGCTGGATTTGAACGAAGCTGGCCGTAACCCGGGAATACTGAGGAATGTGCTGGGACTGGTAGCCGACCTGCCTGACATTGACCTTATCCTGCTCAACGAGCGCCCTGCCTTTTTGCTTGCCATAGTGGACGAGGCCGAGCTCCATGCCATAAACGATGTGCTGGTGGACTTTCACTCAAAGCATGACAAGCCTCTGGTAGTCGTGTCACCGCCCGGCGGTATCTATGAGGCGGAGCGGGTTAAGGTGGAGAAGAGGCTCACCGGGGCGAGCATCCCGGTCTATCCCAGCTTTGGGCGCGCCGCCAGAGCCATCGCTAATATGATTCGTAGAGGCGTGTTAGAATCTCTTCCCTAGCACTGGCTTGGCATAGTCGATCGGCACATGGTAGTCGGGTGTTGGCCGGCCGAATCTCCGGCGTTCAATGATATTGTAGGGCGCGCCGTGCATCTTGCCTTCAAAGCCAGTACCGAAGAACTTGTACCTTGGCATGGGCTCGGTACATATGTAGCCCGCGGCTTCGGCATCATTCAGTAGCTTGTCGCCGATATCAGTCCGGACTATGGCTGCCGAAAGCCCAGATAGACCCCTCATCGCCTCACGGCCAAGGAAGCCTCCTGCCGATATGTCGGCTACCTCTGCGGCGAACTCATAGCATACCAAACATCTGTCAGGGATGAAGGCGTCGGTGTGCAGCCGCCGCGCGAAGTCAGGAACAGCGAATATTCTTCCGTCCTTGGCGGTCACGGCATAAAGCCCGGGGTACTGGTGACCGTGGAGTATCGCTTCGGTTACCTCGTCTAATCGTACGTCCAGTAATTCCTCAATCACGTGCTCCGGCATGCTACCGTGGCGGGTCATCCCGCAGAGTAGCCCGATGACGAACTTTATGCTATTTAGTAGCTTGGTCATCCGGCCATGTAGCTGTATCTTACGGATGCCGTGAACATGGCAGGGCAAGCCGACGACCCCGAGCCTTTTGAACCCTCTTTCTAGTGCCTCACTTAATATGGCGTTGGTAGGACACAGTGTTACCTTTGTTTGACCAGTGGCGATGATTTCCGCCCTGTTGGTGGCAATCTTGGGGACGGCTCTCCAGGGCTGATCATCACTTACCCCGGTGACTATGGCGGCATCGATAACATCGTTTTCCAGGGCGTAGATCAGCAAGGCAGAGGCCAGACCGCCACTGGCCGCCCGGGCCCTAACGATCGGGTCAACGGCATAGGCTCTGACAAACCTCCGGCTGATGCCCAGTAACTCTTCGTCGGCATTGCGTTCCCTGCCGAAGATCATTCGCTCAAGGTCGGGTCTGGGGATGTCCTTGCCGGGGCAGGCTTCGTAGCACAGGTTGCATCGAGGAGCGCACTCTTTCGTGATCTCGGGTACTTCGGTCTCCCAGTTAAAGGTCAGGCGCTTGTTAGGGCAAACACCAATACAGGTGCCGCAAGCGGTACACAAACCAGCCCCGATTACCTCCTTCTTTAAGTTATCAGAACCTGCCATCTTTATCACCTCCGCAGGTGCGTTTCTTTCTAGAGCTTGATATCAGTGCCCGGTCCAGCCCCGGTGAGGTAGGGATGGCCCATATAGAGCTTCCTCCGCATCGGGCGGGGATACTCTAAAGGCAAGTGGTAGTCGGGCGTTTCCCAGCCATACTCTCTACGTTTGAGGATGTGAAATGCTCCCCCGTGTTTCTTCTGTTCGAAAAGGCCACGGAAGAAATTGTCCCTTTCAATCGGCTCGGTGTGGACGTAGCCGGCTCTTTCAGCGTCCGCCACCAGTTTCTTGCCCACCTCCGTCCGCAGTATCGCTGCCGATAAACCGGGAGCGCCCTTTACCATCTCAAGACTGAAGTAGTCTCCCACTGACACATCGGCCAGGTCATTGGCATAGTCATAGCACATCGAACACCGATCACTCTGGAAAGCCCTCAACTGAGCTCGACGCAGTGGTGAAGGGAAAGTAACCGTTTTTCCATCTTTAGTGGTCACCCTGAAGTCACCCGGATATTTGCCGCCCCTGAATTCCAGTTTGGCTACCTGCTCCAGGGGCACCTTGCATTCCTCTTCAACAAGGTGCGCGTTACCTCTGTAGCTATAGTTTGTGCCGCACACTAGCCCGATGACGAATTTGATGGCATCGAGTATCTCCTTTGGTCTGTCGTGCAGTTGCATCTTGCGGATGGCGTGAACATGGCAGGGCAGACCAACAATCCCAAGCTTTTTGAATCCACTGTCCAACGCCTGGGCCAGTATGGAATTGACGGGCACCAGGTTTTCCTTCGTTTGAGCGGTGGCAATGACCTCTTGCCTGATGGTGGCAATCCTCGGGACGGCTCTCCAGGGCTGCTCATCACTCATACCGACCACTATGGCGCCTTCGATGACACCGCTTTCTAAGGCATGGATAAGGAGGGCGGAGATAAAACCGCCGCTGGCACCGCTGTCCCTGACCACGGGATCAACACCGTGACACTTTACAAACCCTTGGCAGATTCCCAATAACTCTTCGTCGGCATTGCGCCCTCTGCCAAAGACCATGCGGTCAAGGTCAGGCATCGGTATGTCCTTGCCCGGGCAGCTTTCGTAGCACAGGTCGCAGTTGGCGGGACACTTCCCTATCTGCTCTGGCAGTTCTATTTCATAGTTCATTGCCAGGCACTTACTGGGACAGATGCCGGCGCAATTGCCACAGTCGGTGCAGAGACCAACTCTAATTACTTCCTTCTCTAACCTTGCAAAGCCCGTCACGTTATCACCTCCGTGAAATAGCTGGGCTGCCTAGCCTTTTCTTTGGTTCTAGGAGATTCATCCAGGCAAAGTCTAGCCTGAATCATACCTGCCAGGCTTCCTTCCGGTCGTGTAGTCTATACCACAGGCTCTCAGGTGGGGGAGGTTCCGCAGAGTCTATGTGTGAGTAGATGCCCGCTTCTTGAGCTCTACCGGGCGTTAAGACAATCATATTCGCTCGGGGGTACCGTAGGGTGCTCCCCCGTGTTGACAGCCCCATCAATAGTAGTATACCACTCATCTCCTCAAGATATCAACACATAAGTGACATAGGGCACCCGACAGCTAACTCTGAGTTCGCCGAGGCCACTGCTCCGGGACAGAGGATAGCACCTGCTTCAGTGGATGTCAACAGCACCGGGCTTGTGGTGTCACCTGGTGCGTAGGTATTGACAAAGACATCAATGAGGGCTAAACTCAAGTCACAACGTATAGAATAATACTGAAGTAGTCTTAACATTGGTCTGAGGAAGGTGAAGCTGATGAGAGAAGGACTGTGGAATCGTTAATTTACACTGTTTCGGCGCCCTTTTCCTAATTTTTGACAAATATTAGGAGGTAGGAAATGAAATTAGTGGTTGTAGGTTGTGGGCAATGCGGGGGCAGGATTGCTGATGAATTTGCCCGACTTAATAGAAGGGCTCGTGTTCAGCGGGGGATGGAGATAATCAATGGTGCCTTTGCCGTAAACACCGATGCTGCTGATTTAAGTGGGCTGTACACTATAAAGGCTGATTACCAGCACAGGATCCTGATTGGTGGTGAAAAGACCAGGGGACACGGTGTGGCTAAGTTGAGCGAGCTTGGTGCCGAGGTTGCTAAGGAAGATAGTGATAAGGTTATTGATGCCATAAGAACCGCCACCACTCGGCTCTTTGAAGCCGACGCTTTCTTGCTGGCGGCCAGTGCTGCTGGCGGCACCGGCTCCGGGGCGATTGCGATAATGGCGCAGCACATAAAGGCACGCTATGGGGAAAAACCAGTCTATTCACTGGTTGTCCTCCCCTTCGAACACGAGGAGGAGACAGAGGAGCGGACTATCTACAATACGGCAGTATGCCTTAAGTCCGTGTACTCGGTGTCGGATGCAGTATTTCTTATCGATAACCAGAGGTATGTTAAGAAAGACTTTTCCTTAAAGAACAACTTGACCAAAATCAATGAGCTGATTGTGGAGCCGTTCTATAATTTGCTCTGTGCCGGTGAAGAGAAGAAGGCCAAACATATTGGAGCCAGGATGCTTGATGCCGGGGATATAATTCAGACCTTGGCGGGCTGGACGGTGATCGGCTATGGGAAATCATCAATCCCACTGATTAAATCTCCCTTTGGGCGGACTCGTGACTTCAGGGAAAAGAGTACCGAGACCCATAAGGGAATCCAGTCAATGGATGAAGCCCTCAGCGAACTATCAGTCCAGTGTAACACGAGAGATTCGGGAAGGGCCCTATACCTCCTGTCAGCTCCGGCTAAGGAGATGAGTATGGACCTGATTAAGGAACTGGGTGACTACCTCCGGGGTATAGCCCCTGAGGCTGTGATAAGGAATGGTGATTACCCCAGGGCGAGAGGGGTGATAGATGTGGTTGTTATCCTGTCACAGCTCAACGATGTGGAGAAGGTGAGAACGTATTATACCAGGTCGGCGGAAATTGTTGACCAGATAAAGAGGAAGCAGGAAGCAGCCGCTCGCCGGCTCAGTGCCACCGAAGAGGCATCCAAGGATATTCCCACGCTACTATAAATCAGGTACTAATGGGCTAGGAGTCTATTCTATAATGAGGGGGCATTTCTCTGCGAAGTTGTGACCGCATCCAGGTATCCATGTACCGGCTGCGTGAAGGATTGCAGATTGCGTGGCCGAGCTTTAAGAATATTCATGTCAGAAGTAGAATGACCCAAATTGGCTATTGACACTATAGTACAATTTCGTTTAGAATAATTTACCAATTCCCTATCGGGGTGCCAAATGAAATTATTGGTTATAGGTTGCGGACAGTGTGGCGGCAGGATTGCTGATGAGTTTGCCCGACTGAACAGAAAATCCCATGTCCAGCGTGGTATTGGCATAATCACCGACACCTTGGCCGTTAATACGGACGTTGCCGATTTAAGTGGGCTGTCCTATATAAGGCCCGATTACCAGCATAGAATCCTCATTGGAGGTCAAAAGACCGGTGGGCATGGCGTAGGTAAAATAAATGAAATTGGTGCTGACCTGGCCAGGGAGGATGGCGACAAGATTATAGAAAGTATAAGAGCAACACAGCGGTTCTCTGAGACAGACGCAATTTTGCTGTGCGGCGGTGCTGCTGGTGGTACTGGCTCTGGAGCAATACCCGTATTAACTCAGCATTTAAAAGAGCGCTACGTGGAGAAACCGGTATATAATCTTATTGTCCTTCCTTTCAAGTATGAGGAGATGACGGAGGAGAGGTCTGTCTATAATGTGGGGACCTGCCTTAAGTCGGCCTACTTGGTGGCGGACGCAATATTTCTGGTTGATAACCAAAGGTATGTTAAGAAACATGCTTCGATGAGGAGTAATCTGGCCAAGATCAACACGATGGTGGTTGAGCCGTTTTACAACTTACTTTCTGCTGGCGAAGAGACGAGCTCAAAGTACATTGGGTCAAGGGTGCTTGACGCCGGAGACATAATACAGACCCTGTCGGGATGGACAGTGATTGGGCATGGTAGATCGCGGATACCACGGCTAAGGTTTGACAGGATTGATTTCAGGGAGAAGGTGAGCGAAACTCAGAAGGGAGTTCAGGCGATGAACGAAGCCACGGGTGAGTTGTCGCTCAAGTGCAATCCTACAGATGCCAAGAGAGCCCTGTATCTCCTGACGGCACCACCTGAGGAAATGAATATGGATCTGATAAATGAGCTCTCGTCTTCTCTGAAGAACATAGCCACGGAAGCTATAATAAGGGGCGGTGATTATCCCAGGGGAAAGGGCTCTATTGATGTTACCATTGTTCTGTCTGAGCTTGTTGCCTTAAGGAAGGTTGTGGACTACCTGACCAAAACGATCAGCTATATCTCGGTTGCTAAGAGGCGGCGGGGAGGAATAGAGTACGAACAAAGAGGGATTGAGGACACCTTCCGTGATATACCCTCATTACTATGATTGGCCAGCCCGGTCTACGAGTGAACAATATACCTAGTCTGCTTTGCCCTCGTTTATCCTCCCCCCTTGAAAGACTGTCCAGGCTTGCTCTATGGTCTCTTTGCAGACTGTCCAGGCTTGTTCTTTGCTCTCCCTGCAGACTTTCAAGGCTTGGCGTTCGCTCTCCAGATAGACTTCCATAGCGTTCTCTTTAGCTCTGTTATACGCCTCCTCAGCTTGCTGCTCGGCCTTTTGACGGACTTTTAGGGTGGTGGCTAGGGCTTCCTCACAGGTCTTGTCAGCTTGCCGTTCCGCCTCCTTATAGTCTCTCTCCACTTGCCGCTCCCGCTCCTTATAGGCTCTGGACACTTCCTTTTGCGCCTCAATGTAGGCTGCATAGGCCTGCTGAGCCCGGCCTAGGAGGTCAGCAAGGGGGTCTACAGCCTGCTCTGCGGTCTCAGGAGCCAGTTTAAGAGCTTTCTCTCCAACCTGGCCAACAATCTTCTGGGCTTGCCCTTTTTGATTCATCGTAATACCCTCCCTCAAATTCGGGGTCTGCCTATTTTCACTTGCTGATTGAGCCGTCCATGCTCGTCTTCAATGTTCGTGCCGCTATCATGCCTCCACTTGGGTGTGAGAAACCGAAGATGATAGCCTGCTTAGCTTCGGCCCTCTTCGGTTTCTTCTTCTGGTGGCTTGCCTCTGTTAGCCATATACATTTGTGCTAGCGATGCCAGGCGGGTTTCAATTCTCTTCTGAACCTCTTTGGCTTCTCCTTCTCTGTTCACTTCCGTTTCTCTGGCTTTACTTATCGCTTCCTCGAAGGCTCCCGCCAGGGTCTCAGCCGCCCGCTCTGGAACCTTGCCTGTTTGCCGAGCTTTGTTAGCCACTTCCAGGGGTGTTATTGCCGTCGCCTCATCCGCCTGCCTGGCCATCTGCCTGGTCGTTTTGTCGGTTTCTCCGGAGCCACTTATCAATTCCTTGAATACTCTTCTCCACGCCTCGGTGGCTTCTCTAGCTGCCTTTTTCGACGCCTCGGTGGCCTCTCTGGCTGACTTGCTCACTTCCTCAGCCCGGCTTATCGCTTCCCGTGATGCTATTACCGATATCTTGGCCGCCTCTTTAGCTGATTTACTCGCTTCCTCAGCCCGGCCGATCACTTCCCGGGATGCTCTTTTTGCTTCCTCAACCGCTTCCCGGGCCCATTTACTTATTTCCTCGGCCTTCCTCATAGCTTCCTGGGACGTTCTTTTCGATGCTGTAGCTGCTTCCTCGGCGGCTTTGCTGGCTTCCTCAGCCCGGGCTGACGCCTCCTCGGAGGCTCTTTTGGATTCCTCGGCCGCCAGCTTAGCTGCCTTGATGGCTTCCTCAGCCCGGCTGATGGCTTCTCGTGATGCTATTGCCGATATCTCGGCCGCCTCCTTAGCTGTTTTGCTGGCTTCCTCGGCCCGGCTGCTGGCTTCCTGTGATGCTCTTTTCGCGGCCTCGGCCGTCTCCCGGGCCAACCTGCTCACTTCCTCGGCCCTGGTTATCGCTTCCTGTGATGCGATCGCTGATATCTCGGCCGCCTGCTTGGCGGCGATGCTCGCCTGTTCTGCCCTGCCTATCGTCTCCTGAGATACACTTATTGATCTCTCGGCGGCTTCCCTGGCCCATTTACTCGTTTCCTCGGCTCTCGTTATCGCTTTCTCAAAGGCAATTGTGTACGCCTTGGCGGTCTCCTCAGCTGATTTGGTTATTCTGTCGGCCCGGCTTGCCGCTTCCTGAGATACCCTTATCGATGCCTCGGCCGTCCCCTTGGCGGCTATCCCGGTCCCCACAGCTGTGCTTATTGCCTCCCAGGATGCCTTTATCGCTTCCTCAGCCGACTCCTTGGCCGCTTTGACTGTTTCCTCGGCTTTGTGCACTACTTGTTCAAATGCTCTTGTCAGAGTCTCGGCAGTATCTTTGGTCGATTTGATTGCCTCCTCAACCCTGCCCGTTGCCTCCTCAAAAGTCCTTCTCGACGTCTCAGTCGTCTCATTGGCCATCCGGCTGGCTTCCTCGGCTCTGCTTATCGCCTCCTCGAAGGCTCTCTCCGATATTTTGGACGTCTTCTTGGTCGCTTTACTTATTCTTTCGGCCCGGCGTATCGCTTCCTGCGATGCTCTGGCTGCTGCCTCAGCCGCCTCCTTGGTTGACCTGCTTACTTCCTCAGCCCGGCGTGACGCTTCCTGGGATACCCTTATCGATACCTCAGCCGCCCCCTTAGCCAATTCACCCAGTTTCTCGGCTCTGGCTACCACTTCCTCGAATGTCTCGGCCTGTGCCTCTGGATGTCCAGGGACTTGTGGAGAAATATTATCTAATATCTCGACCCCAGAAGGTTTAACATTCTTACTCCCCATCCTTCTATACCCCCCGTATATTTCTATACGTATATTTCTATAATAATATAATAGGTAGTTTAGTTTATCAATAGCCATTAGCGTTTTCAAGGTGGCTGCCACGAGGTTGTTTAGCTCGTGGCAGTTACGCTGGCTTGATATCTGATACATCAACCAATATAATGGGCATTAAAATCAAGCATAACCTGAAGGAAATAGGAGATATGGAAGAGCTTGGAGTTGTTGGCAGAGGCATCCCGAGGTTAGACGCTGTTGGGAAGGTGACGGGAAAGGCGGTGTTTACCTCCGATTTTGTGGTGCCGGGCATGATTCATGCCAAGGTACTGAGGAGCCCTTACCCCCATGCCAGAATTCGTGGCATTGACACTTCCGGGGCGGAGAGGCTGCCGGGGGTGAGGGCAATCATAGAGCCCAAGGATGTGCCCCCGGTATCAATAGGCCAGTTTCTTGGTGACCAATATGTGCTGTGCCATGATAACGTTGTTCGCTGCACAGGGGACCCTGTGGCGGCTGTCGCCGCAGATACCGAGGAGATCGCCGAGGCGGCCCTTGAGCTGATAGAGGTCGATTATGAGGAGATTCCGGCGGTCTTTGATGTCGAAGAGGCCTTCAGACAAGACCCCCAGGTCATAGTTCACCCGGACCTCCGGGCCTACAAGCCGGGGCCTCTGCCGTGGTATCCTGACCCCGAGAGACCAAATGTATGCCACACTTACAAAATCCGTAGCGGTGACCTGGCAAGAGGGTTCCAGGAAGCCGATTTGATCATACAAAACACCTATACTACGGCGCGAATTCTGCACTGTCAGATGGAGTCCCATGTGGCTGTTGCCTGGTTTGAGCCTGATGGCGGCCTGACCGTCATGACACCATGCCAGTTGTTATACAACCTGAAGTCCCTCCTTTGTAGACTGTTCGATCTATCTCCATCCAGGGTGAGGCTGCTCTCCACCTTCATCGGGGGTGCCTTTGGGGCTAAGGGACAGGCACGGGCGGAACCTGTGGCCGCTTTGCTGGCGCAGAAAAGCCGGAGGCCAGTCAGGCTTGCTTTCACCAGAGAGGAGATGTCTCGTGTTGGTGGTCATCGCGTGCCCATGATTTTTGACATTAGAGATGGCGTGAAAAGGGATGGCACGCTGGTCGCCAGAGAGGTGAGAGCTCTCCTGGCGTTAGGAGCCTACAGCGACACCGGTTTTTTGCTGGTTAAGAGGACTCCTGTCGGCGCTGTCGGAACCTATCGGGTACCTAATTTCAAGCTCGACTGCTATGGCGTCTATACGAATGAGCCGCTAACTACCGCATTGCGCGGCTTTGGGGCTCCGGAAATCCAGTGGGCAATAGAGCAGCAGATGGATGTCATTGCCGAGAGGCTCGGGATTGACCCGGTGGAGATAAGAAAGAGGAACGTGTTAAAAGAGGGTGATAGGGATGCTTGCGGAATGACCGTCCAGAGTGTCGGGGTGACGGAATGCTTGGATAGGGTTAAGGAATGGATAGGCTGGGGTGAGAAGCCTGTAGAAAACAGCGGGTCCTGGAAGCGGGGGAAGGGTATTGCCATCGGCAATAAGTCTATTCAGACCGGTGTATCCTCAGTGGTCATTGTTAAGGTCTGGCAGGACGGAGTGATCGAGGTGCGCCATAGCGTTGCCCGGCTGGGCCAGGGTACCGAGACCTGTTTGGCCCAGATTGCCGCAGACCAGTTCGGTGTTCCCGTAAGACAGGTCAGAGTGGTAAGCGGAGACACCGCCTTCTGCCCCCCTGACTTCGGGACTGTCGCCAGTGTATCTCTAGTTCACAATGGCCACGCCTTGATACTGGCGTGCCGGGATGCCAAGCGGCAGCTTTTCGAGCTGGCTGCCCCAATGCTTGGAGCGGAACCCGGAGACTTGAAGACCAGCGGCGGCAGTATCTATGTTATGGGGACTGAGGAGGCAATCAAAATCTCAAGGCTGTTCACACCTCTGGGGATACCCCTAAAGGGTGGTGAGATATTAGGTATCGGTTCGTTCACCAGTCCCCGTTTCCCCGAAGACCTTGAGACGGGGCAGAGTGAGAGATATGTCTTCAGTTTTTCATATGGGGCTAACGCTGTTGAAGTGGCGGTTAATGTAGACACCGGGGAGGTAAAGTTATTGCGGATTGCCAGCGCCTTTGACACGGGTAAGGCGATTAATCCCATGATAGTTGAGCAGCAGATAGAAGGCGGAGTTTCGATGGGCATTAGTTGCACTTTTGAGGAGGTCTTGATAGATAGGGGGGCTGTTTTCAATAACGGCTTTGTGGACTATCCTGTTTTCACGGCTGTGGATATGCCGGAGGTCGATAATATTGAGACCATGATAGTCGAGGTTCCTCACCGGGATGGCCCCTTTGGAGCCAAGGGGATAGGAGAGGTGTCGTTAGTAGCTGTAGCGCCGGCGATAGCCAACGCTGTATATGATGCGATAGGGGTACGGATAAAGGACTTGCCCATCTCCAGGCAGAAGGTCTTGAGAGAAGCCGCAACTCAGCTTTCAAATAGCCGTGGGGCGGGTGGTCAATGATGGGGGGTGGCCGCGCCATAAATCACCCAAACGGGTGATTGAGAACGTATTGCCATACTGGTACTATATTACTAGGTGGGGTATAAAAATGGCGGCTTGACCGGAGATTCTCGGCCAAGCCGGCGGCTAAGATCAGCCTGAATCATTGAGGATGTTCTTATCTTTCTTGATGCATACCGGAGAGCAGGGCATGCGGATTATTGAGTACATGGTGGCTTGGGTAGGGGAGACATAAGATCGGGCCGAAGAGGAGTTGATGAAGATGGAAGAGACGAAAGACAAGGTTAAGCGGAGGACGGAAGAGGCGGCTAGGATCATCGATGAATACAAACAGCGGCTCACCCAGGTCATTGGTGAGGAGGGGGAGCAGATAAGAAAAGAGGCTGAGCAGGAATCAGCCCGGGTTATCGCTAGAGCTCATGAGGAAGCGGAGCGGATAAAGCAGGAGGCCTGGCAGGAATCAGCTAACGTTATCGCTAAGACACGTGACGAGGTGGTGCAGATAAGAAAGGAGGCTGAGCAGGAATCAGCCAGGTGTATAGATGAGTCGAGGCAGAGGGCTCAGCAAATAGCTGCCGAATTCAAAGAGAAAGCCAGAAGAAAAGCTGATGAGGAATCAGCCGTAATTATTGCTAAGGCAAGGGAACTGGCTGCGCAAATCACCAAAGAAGCTGATGACATGATCAAAAAGCATGCCGAAGAAAAGAAGCAGCGGGAGGTTGAGCGCATCATTGGAGCAGCTAAAGAGGAAGCAGCCAGAATTGTTGCCCGAGCACGGCAAGCGGCTGAGGAGGAAGCGGGCAAGATAGTGACTGAGTCCAGAAAGGAAGCCGAGAGAGTAGCCAGTAAGCTGATAGAGGGGACAAAAAAGGAAGTTGAAGAGCTGGCAAGGACCACTGCTGACTTGAAGCATAAGGCAGAGCGAGAGGTAAAAGAGGCTCAAGAGACAGCACGGCAGGAGGCGGAACGGGCTATCAAAAATGCCAGGGAGACGGGAATAAAGGAGGCTGAGGAGAAGGCGGGTAGAGTTATCGCGGAAGCCAAGCAGAAGGCGGAGCAGATTGCTAGAGAAGCCATGGAGAGGGGTAGGAAAGAGGGGGAGGCGGAACTGTCCAAGGTTGTGGATGAGATAAAGGGGAAAGCAGAGTGGGAGGCGGCTGAGATCATTGCTGAAGCCAAACAAATGGCGAAGCAGATTATTAAAGAAGCCGAGAATAAGGCGATGGTGGAATCAGACAGAGTTATCAGTGAAGTTATGGAGAAGGCGCAGCAGATTATTGACGAAGCTGAGAAGAGAGCCAGCAATGAGTTGGATCGTCGGGGCGAGAGAGTAGCGCGCCAGTTATCGCAGAGTGAGAAGTAGTGAACCTGCAGTGGTCGTGATAGGAGGCCGGCTATGGCATTGTGGCAAATAGGTTTGATGCTTTTAGCTTCTATCGTGGTCGGGGTAGCTTTTGGCGCCCTTCTAAGTTACTTGATTTCGCAATTTTCCAAGAAGCGTGAAGTAATGCAGATGGTGCAGCTGATTATAGATGAAGCTAAGGAGAGAACTAACAAGGAGCTGGAACTTCAAGACGGCGAGGCCGTGCGCCAGTATTCACAGATTGAGAAGTAATTGAACCCGCGGTGATCGTGACAGGAGGCCGGTGTGGAATGGTGGCAAATAGTCTTAGTCCTTTTAGCTTCTGTTGTGGTAGGAACGGGCATCGGTGCCCTCTTCACTTACCTGACCTCACGATTTTTCAAAAAGCGTAGAGCAGGTTTCCTCGTAAGCGATCCTATTTCGCTATCTGCCCGAAGGCCTGAGGTAGCAGAAGCCAGCGTTGCCCCTATGGAAGCAGGCGATGACGAGTTCTATCAGGGGAGGGTGGAGCTGGAGATAACCGGGCCAACGCCAGACTTTGCACAGATGTTACAGTTGCGAACATATCTGCGTGAGGTCCCTGACCTTCGGCTGTTATCGGTAGGGGGTTCTGCGGATGGAGGCACTTCGATTGTTGTTTTTGTTGATAAACCACTCCGTCTGTTAAGCATCCTCAGCGAAATGCCGCTGGCGAAGGAAGTGTTTAAGAAACGGCAGAACATTGAGCTGGTGCTATAGACGATACAACCCGGGAACGGAGCTATAGCGATGCTATGAGGATAGACTTGAGGCTCCCGCTGAATTTGAGGTTGAACCCTGGGTCTTCGCTACCGCCATCGTAGCCAAAGCAGACGCCGCCCTATCGTTGTGCGCTTTGTCAAAACCCTGTGCCTAGTCATTGAATTATTGCTCAATATACCCCGGACAGCGTTTTCGATCATTAAAGCCCACAGACTGTACGACGTCTGCTACGTCAGCCACTGTGTCCACGGAAAGCCGGTCTGTCGTGTTTCACAACACCTCGACCCCGCGAAAGTAACACAGACATTCCAGATTACCTGATTACAGCAGCGAGGGTACCGAATCTGATGCGTCAATCAACTCTTTGAGTTTGGCCTCGATATCCTCCTGTCTCTTCTCCTTTGTCTGAAGCAAGCCAGGCATCTTATCATAGTATTCTCTGATCTTCTCCACACTCTTGAGCTGGGATAGAATAACCGTCGTTCTCAGCGAGTCTTGTTTCCGCGGGTAATCACCATACCTGATTGTGGCTTCCGGGGCCAGGTCTCTGAGGTAGTCCCCAAGTTCCTTGACCAGGTCCATATTCATTTCTACTTGTGGCCCCGAGAGTAGATACAGCGCACTACCTGAATCCTGGGGATTGCACTTGAGGGACAGGTTGCTTATAGCCTCATCCATCGCCTGTATCCCCTTATGGGTTTCGGTGCTTTTCTTCCGGAAGTTGCGCGTCCGATAGAAGGGGAGTCTGATTGCTGACAGTCCTGATTTGCCATAGCCCAGCACTGTCCATCCTGACAGAGTCTGAATTATATCTCCGGCGTCAAGTAATCTGGCACCAATGTGTTTGGCCTTTTTTTCTTCGCCGGTGCAAAGTACATCGTAGAAGGGCTCAGCAATCAACCGGTTGATTGCCGCCATGTTGTTCATAAGAGAAGAGTCCTTTTTTACATACCTCTGGTTATCGACCAAGAATACGGCGTTGGTCGTCGAGTAGGTTGCCTTGAGGCATGTAGCTGCGTTATGAATTGTCCTGGCCTCTGTTGTCTCTTCATGCTCAAAGGGCAGAACAACAAGGGCGTAGACTGGTTTATCCTCATGGCGCTCTTTTATTTTCTGGGCCATCACTGGCATTGAGCCAGAGCCCGTGCCGCCGGCGGCGCTAGCAATAAGCAAAAAGGCGTCGGCTTCATAGAATCGTTCCGCCGACCTTAGGGCGTCAATCACCTTGTCGGCATCTTGTCTGGCCAGTTCAGCGCCTACCTCGTTTATTTTGCCTACACCGTGACTGCTGGTCTTGCGATTTCCGATAAGGATTCGGTGCTGATAATCTGATTTCACACTGGTCAGGCTGCTCAAATCGGCAACATCGGTGTTTACGGCAAAGACACCGGAAGTTATCTCAATGCCACGACGAAGGCGCGCCCTCCCATTCAGCCGGCTAAACTCGTCAGCAATCTTGCTGCCACATTGTCCAAAACCTACAACTACCACTTTCATTTCTCACCTCCATGTTAAGTTTCTATTGGGGTATATCATATGCCGATATAATTTCAGCGTGTTCGTTACACAAATAAGCGATATACTACCTCCTTTCTCCATTGAGGCTTTTTGGTTTCGCCTCAGAGATGTATAATACAATTCTAGCTTATAGGAGTTGATTGTAAATAGAGAGATAGTAAGGTGCACTCTGGTACTATAGGGTGTAGGGCGTATTCAGCCCCTCTTTTTAAACGATGGTTTGCTCAGGTACATTTATTTATAATAAGGAGAAGACGTCCCCATCATCATTTGTGATACAACGGTGTCCTCGGCTTGACAGCGTTGCTTACCAGTATTATCCTTACTGCTGAGCAGGTGGCTTTTGTCTACCGGCGAGAAAGAATAAAGGCTTGAGGAAAGTGAGCAGTAATCAGGTAACAACCGGGATCGAAACAAGAGGTAGGGTGCCCCAGAAGTTGTTTGCACCCATCAAGATCCGGACGATGCTGGTGAAGAACCGGCTGTGCCTGGCACCTGTAGGCGGGTTGTCGCGGCTTGACGGTACGATCCCCCAGCAATTCAAGGATTTCTTTGTTGCTCGAGCTCGTGGTGGCGTGGGCATGATTGTGCTGTCGGGCGTTGATTTTGCCCACCTGGAGATTCCGCTCAAAGCGTCAGTGGAAGAGCCGGTAGTTCGCGGCGTGCGAGACGTGGTGCAGGCAGTGCACGGCTATGATGTGCGAGTCGGTGTTCAGTTGCATCACTCCGGAAGGCAGCTACCGCCGGTTCCACTTCCTGGCTATGAAGCGGTGGCCGCCTCTCCCATCGCGTGGTCGCCACGCAGTGTGGTACCCAGGGAGTTATCAGTGGCCGAGATTGATGAGCTAATCGAAAGCCATGTTCGAGCGGCGATGAAGGTGAAGGAGGCGGGCTGTGATTTCGTGGAGATAAAGGCTTGCCACGGCTACCTGCTCAGTAATTTTCTTTCCCCCCACAGCAACCAGCGAACTGATGAGTATGGGAGTGACCTGGAGGGGCGGGCCAGATTTACGCTCGAGGTCATAAGGCGTATCAGACATAAGATGGGGGATGAGCTTCTGATCTGTTGTCGTCTCAATGGGTCTGATTACGTCGAGGGAGGGTTTACCCTGGAGAACGCCAAAGCAGTCGCCCCGCTGCTCGTAGAGGCCGGAGCTGATTTCCTCAGCGTGAGCGCCGGAGTGTATGGGTCCTATCCTGTCATCGTACCTCCCTCTGATACGCCGCACGGCTGCTATGTGCATCTCGCTGAGGGTGTGAAGAGTGTCGTCAATGTGCCGGTCATAACCGTCGGGAGGATCACAGACCCCTGGATGGCGGAAGACATCTTGGATGCCGGCAAAGCCGATATTGTCGCCATGGCTAGAGCTCTGATTGCCGACCCTGACCTGCCCATCAAGGCGAGTCGAGGAGAGTTCAATGACATTCGGAAATGTATCGGGTGCAACCAGGGTTGCCAGG
>CAZNSC010000062.1:0-691 GCA_964575695.1 uncultured Dehalococcoidales bacterium | reverse complement strand
GACGTGGTGCCGGGATGGGACCTTGCTTGTCTGGTTAACCCGGCTGCCGGCAGAGAGCGCGAGATGGAAATTGTACCTGCCCCGGGAGCAAAGAGAGTCCTGGTTTTCGGCGGTGGGCCCGCCGGGCTAGAGGCAGCCAGGGTGGCTGCTCTCAGGGGGCATAAAGTAACCCTTTATGAAGCAAAGCCGGAGCTTGGCGGGCGATGGAGACTGGCCGCCATTCCACCCCATAAGCTGGAATTTGCAGAGTTTGTGAGCTACCAGTTGAGACAGCTCACAGCGCTGAGGGTGGAAATCAGGCTCGGCCAAAGAGCTACCGCCGCGGTGGTCGACGAGGAAAAGCCGGATGTTGTCATTGTAGCCACGGGAGCCACACCGCTGATGCCTTCTGTGCCGGGTATGGAGCGTGATAACGTGGCTGCAGCCTGGGATATTCTGGAGGGTAAGTCAAAGGCAGGGCGCTGGGTGCTGGTGGTGGGTGGAAATCGTGTTGGCCTGGAGACGGCATACTTCTTGGCGGGTATGGGGAAGAAGGTGACGGTGTTAGAAATGCGGGAGCACTTTGGTGGGGATTTGGGGCCTACAGTGCGTTGGCACCTTGGGCATCGACTGGCGGAGAGGGGGGTGCAAATCCTCACTTCTACCAGGCTTGAGGGTATCAGTGACGATGGTGTGCTGGTCAGCAGGGGGG
>CAZNSC010000061.1:0-17411 GCA_964575695.1 uncultured Dehalococcoidales bacterium | reverse complement strand
GACCGCCACCGATGACGGCCACTGCATCCCCGCGACCGACCATAGAACTCTTCTGAGCCCTGAGGCAGCAGGCCAAGGTTTCAGCAAGAGCCGCCTCCTCGAAGCTGACTGCATCTGCAATCCTGTTCACTACACCGTACTCTACACCACGCCGGGGAACCAGTAGATACTCAGCATAACCGCCGGGCAACTGGTATCCAAAGGAAAGGCTGTTCAGGCAGTAGATGTCCTGCCCTCTTTGGCAGTAGTAACATTTGCCACAGGCAATCCTCGGGGTGACGGCTGCCCGGTCACCTACGTGGTGGTCCACGACACCCTTACCCACGGCTTCTATCTCACCGGCTATTTCATGCCCCAGAATGTGAGGCAGCCTGATTCTTGCATGACCATAGCGGTATATTCGCAGGTCAGTGCCGCAGATAGAGCAAACCTTGACCTTCAGTATCACCGCCCCTTCCTCCAATTGAGTGTCAGCCACCTGTTTGACCGAGAGGTGCTCAATCTCCTCCAGGATACCGGCTTTCATACCACCTCCACGACCTCATAAGATTCGAGGTAAGCATCGTCACCGTTCGTATCAGCATTAGTTGCCCCTGTGCATCTTCTGCCCGGAGAGGTCTGGTCTGGGTCAAAAGGTATCTGACTCTTTCAACCATAGACCTTTACCCGTTCATCGACGGTGCCGTCTTGCCAAATGTCCGATGTGGCCGAAGAGTCTCTCTGGCTCAACGCTAAGTGGTCTGATTCGGATAACCTGCCTCCGCCCCCAGTCGAACCAGTTGCGAGCCCAGAGATGCCAGACAACCACAGCCACGACGGTTCCCATTATCCCCAGCACAGCGAAGTATGCCCACGGCCACTTCAGCTCAGGCATATACTCAAAGTTCATGCCGTATATTCCAGCTAACAGAGAGAGGGGAAGGAAAATGGTAGCTACCGTAGACAACACCTTCATTGTTTCGTTTTGTCGGTTGGCAATTGATGACATATAGGTGGCCAGAGCATTGTCGGCTCTATCTTGAGTGGTCTGGTTCAGGTCTTCGACTCGCACCAGATGGTCGTATATGTCACGGTAGAATATGTGTGCCTCTTCTGTTACCACTGGAAACTCGCCACGGCTGAGGCGGTTCAAGACCTCTCGCTGTGGAGCCATGACCCGATGTATTCGCAGGGCAGAGCGCTTGAGCTTCAGGACGGCTTCCAGCGTCTCCTGTTGCGGGTTGCGAATTACCTCCTCTTCGATATCTCCGGCAACTTCGCTCATTCGATCAATGGTGGGCAACACATTGTCGATCAGAGCGTCAATCAAAGCGTGGGCGAGAAAGTCAGCGCCACGCCTCATGGGGCGGCCATTGTCTTCCACCGACCGCTTGACTCCCTGAACACTGTAAAGGGGAAAGTTGTGGTTACTCACTACAAAGTGGGGGCCGAGGAAGATTGCCAGCTCAGCTGTCTCCACGGTATCTGATTCCACCGCGTGGTTGATGCCGTGAACCACCATGAAAAGATAGTCATCAAAATCATCGATTTTCGGTGGATGAATCTCTGGGCTGATACAGTCTTCTACAGCAAGGTGGTGAAAACCAAGAGTCTGTTCTAAAAACTCGCCGTCCCTTTCTGCAGTCTCGGTAATGTCAACCCAGAGCAGACCCTCCTTAGCCTGGTAGGCATCTCTAATCTCTTCCTCGCTCAAATTGTACCGCAGGTTACCCTCCGGGCTCAAGCAGTATGCCTCAAATGGCATGGTGCACCTCCTTGGTAATGATGGGTCAATTCTAGCACCAACGCTACTTTGATGCATTCAATCTACCGGAAATAGAGGATAGCAGGAATAGGGGGGTCATCACACCCAGCGGCGGCAGAGTGACAACAACGAGACTAATGGCCGGTGCACTGGTAAGAAGCACTTGCTGCCCTGCTTACTCATACTCTTTCCTGTTTGCATTATCATCCCTGAGCGCCACGGCGGTATCCGCTATGACCGTTGCTTAACCGTTACTGTCCACCGGCTTCTACTGGCAGTTAAGTCGCTTGATGTGCTAGGGTCTGGGAAGCAGGACTGATAACATCGATGCTACTTGCCGGCTTTCTGCGTCTTCTTGGCCGGGGTTGCCTTCTTGACTGCAATTGGCACTTTCTTTGGTTTGATCTCCGGGGCTTTGGGCAATGCAATCTCAAGCACCCCATCCTCGTAACTGGCTTCAATCTTATTGGCATCCACGTTGGCCGGCAGAGCGATTGAGCGTAAGAAGCCACCGTAGGAACGCTCACAGCAATAGTAGTCTTCCTCCTTGGCCTCACTCTCGGTCTTTTTCTCGCCCTTGATGGTCAACGTGTCACCAACAATCGAGACGTCTATGTCTTCCTCTTTCATCCCGGGAAGCTCGGCCTTGACCACAAACCTGTCTTCCTTCTCAAAGACATCGATGGCGGGCGCCCATCCCCTCTCCTCGATAGGGAAACGCCTCCATGCTGCCGGCGTAAATGGCCGGCCCAGGATATCCTCAAAGCGCCGTTCCATCTCCTCCAGCTCACGGAATGGTCTCCATGGAACCACCCCCCACCGCGGTCTCCATCTTTCCATTGCCATAGTTGACCTCCTTTGGTCTACTGTTTCAAAAAGTTCCCGCTTCCCAGACCTCAAGACCTCCACTAAAACAATAAACAGTCGGCAATTAAAAAGTCATAAAACTGGGAGGGATAATATTACAAAGTTATAACATTCTCCGCATTGTGCCGCCTGAGTTTAGCCCTGTGAGTAGCGCCACGGGGAAGGTGCGGAAAATGTCGGCAAGAGGTAGAACTCTGGCGGCATCGGGCACTTTGAGAGTCTCACCAGTAAGAACGTTAAGCCAGTACGCCGGGGCATCTTTGGGGAAAAGAAGGAGGTCATCTTGCCATACTGCGGGTCCCAGTGGGAGGGTATTTGCATCAATTAGCCTGGTGAGAAGCCTGGGGACGGCGGTTACCACCCACGCTTGTCCCAGCCGTCGTGCAAAGGCGCAGATGTGCTCTCGCCTTCTTCCCCTTGCAGGTAGCGGAATATAGCGCCCTTCTAAGAAAAGGTCACGGTAGTCCCGGCGCACCTTCAGGGTCTTATAGGTCACATATAGCTTGAGCCGCCCATCTTGCCAGGAGGTCAGCGTCTCCGGCACCAGGGATGACAGGTTCTGCTCTTCCCAGTGCATAAGTTCATCCAGCAGCCTTACCCTTTTTTCAAAGTCGACCGGGCGCCGGTTGTCAGGGTCCACCAGGCTGAAGTCCCAGAGCTCTGTTCCTTGATAGAAGTCTGGTACGCCGGGTGAGGTGGTCTTGAGCAAGACCTGTGCCAGGGCATTGAGTGAGCCGTAGTGTGCAATCTGTCCTTGGAAATGGAGAAAATCTCGGATGAACTCATTTTCCTCAGAGTCCTCTAAGATTGCCTCAACGAAGTCGAGGAGAGCCTTCTCGTATCCCTGGTCGGGAGAAAGCCAGTTGGTGAACACTTTGGCCTCCCGAGCTGCCTTGACTATGTAGGCTTTGAGCCGTTCTTTAAACTCGGGGACCTTGTCCTGTGAAAGCGGCCAGGCACCTACCAGTGTCTGATAGATATGCCACTCCATATTCCTGTCGGGCACCGGCTGTCTGCGCACCGTTCGCTTCTTGGCTCTGTTTAAGCGGCTCCACCGGGCGATATACTCTGCCCATGTCTCGGGGAGCTCCGAGAGCACGTTGATTCTCGCCCGGACATCCTCGCTGCGCTTTGTATCATGCGTTGATGTGGCGTTCAGGGTATACGGCCAGTGTGCCCAGCGGGCTAGATTGCGGCGGTGGAACCCGGCAACAGACAGACCGGAGGACGCCGGGTCGGCTCCTACCTCATTGAGCGAAAGCAGACGGGTGTAGGTGTAAAGGGCGGTGTCCTCAAAGCCCTTTGCCATGACGGCGCCGGTCAACTGCTGCCACTGTAGCACGAAGCTAAGCCACGTTTTTTTTTGCTGATGCGTAAAGGTAATCGGTAGTTCTAGGAGGGTTACCTGCTTCAAGAACTCCGGTGCCGCAGAGTTTAGAGAAGGGTTGCGTCGCCGGGCTTCTCGAATAGCTTGTTCAAGGTAGTTGCGGTCTTTAGACGATACCCTTAGAGTGCGCGTGTAGGTGCGGTAGATGGGCAGGCAGGCGGTGAACTCGATGATGGCCTTTGTCAGTTCTTCCGGCGAGAAGTCGGCGGCACGCCGGCTCTGTCGCGCAAGGCTAGCCAGAACTAGTCCCAGTCTGTTCATTTCGCCGCCGAATAATTGCTCCATCACTTGTTTCTTCTTTTCATAGGCCACGTCGTTGAATCTCGCCCTGGATCGGATGAACCGGGAGTAGATTTCATCGAGGGATTCAACACCTTTTCTATCTACAAACAGGGCATTTACTGTGTTGACGAAGTCGTAGCCCGTCGTCCCGAAAACCGGCCATTTCCGTTTCAGAGCTTCGTCGCGAGCGAGGATTTTCTCCGCTACCACATAGAAGATGGGCAGCTTGCCGGTCTTTTCTTCTACCGTGGGCACAAGATAGCGCTGGAGGCGAGACAGGTATTCTAATGGATCATATAGGCCGTCAATGTGGTCAATCCGTAAGCCGGTGACCTTCCCCTCCCTAGCCAAGCGAAGGATCAGAGCATGAGTTGCTTCAAACACTCTGAGGTCCTCAACCCGCACACCGATCAGGTCACTGATGTCAAAGAAGCGCCGGTAGTTGATCTGTCCGTGGCCCGCCTCCCAGAAGTCTAGCTCATACGCCTGTTGTGTCAGCAATTTGTGGAGTAGATTAAGCGTCTTCGATTTCCCCCCTTCCCTGTTGAACAAAGCAATATTTTCCATGAGGAAGGCCTTTACTTCAGCAGAGGCGTTGACCACTTGCAGAAGGGTTGCCTTCATTGCCTGACGCTCACCGTACTCCTGGCTGGCTTTCGGGGCATCTTGGCTTATAGGGGAAGGTAACCGGTTCATAGCGCCGGTGAGCCGCTTGAGCTGCTGAAAGACCGGGTGGCTGGCACCAAGCCTGGCCTCTAAATTGCCCAGGCGATGTGAGATAACCAGGCGGTAGGATTTCAGGTTAACGGGCAGCTTGAAGTCGCGGTAGTGTACAAAAAGCCCGGTATCTTCCAGTGCCAGGGCAAGCTCTCCACCTTTCAGCGCCTCCTTATAGGGGGTGTCCAGGATGGGGAGGAGCACCTTGTTTCTCAGTGCGCCGCCGATAGGGTTCCAATCAATATCAAAGAAAGAGGCATAAGGAGACACCCGGCCATTCTCCAGCACATCCGCCCACCACGGGTTCTCAAGGCTTGCGGCCATGTGGTTGGGTACGATGTCGAGAAGCAGCCCCATGCCGTAGTGCTTCAGAGTCTGAACCAGTGTCTCAAAATCCTCTTCAGTCCCCAGTTCTGGATTCAGGCACGAAGGGTCAGTCACATCATACCCGTGGGAGCTCCCCTTTCGCGCCTTGACTATGGGGGAAGTGTAGAGGTCAGAGATGCCCAGATTGTGTAGATAGGGCACTAACGCCCGGGCATCCTCGAAGCGGCACTGACTGCTCAACTGGAGCCGATATGTGGCTACAGGTATTCTTAGGCTGACCATCTAAGTGACCCGTATCGAGAGCTGCTCTGCCAGCGACAGGAATTGAGTTGTCCATTCCCTGGCTATTTCATCCCCTTCCTTTGCTTTCTGGGCAAACCGGGGGTAGGTGGTCTGCAACATCTCATAGCAGAAGTTTTCTACTTTCCACAGGTCTACCGCAAAGGGCATGGACCGGGCAAGCGTTGTTGCCGCCACCAGGTCGTTCATGAGGGCGGTATCTTCGGGAGTGGATACGAATCGAGTTATCATTGTCACCAGCGTCTGTGTGAGCACATAGCCGAGGCCCTCAACATCAAGGTCAACCTTCCAGACTTGAACATCAGCGATAAGGTTTCCTATGCGTTCTGCATCCAGGGTTTCGCTACTCAGTGCCCGGTACAGGTCGTTATTCAGAATTAATTCGGCAGCGGTGCGATACGCCTTTGGAATCGGATTTCCCAGGTCGGTCAGGAAGCGCATCAGTGGATAGTGCTGACTATAGAGCTGGCGATATACGCCTTCAACGTCGGCCAATGTGGATTCCAGAATATAGTCCAGAACCTTACGCTGTTCATCCCGGAAGAGGGACCTGAGGGAATAGGTGGAAGTGCCGAAGTGCTTGTCCAGGAGTCGAATAACCCCGGCAAAGTCTGCCACAACACAACTCTGGGCAGTCTCTTGGGTCATCGTCTGATATGCTTCTTCTCCCTGATAGTCACGGACACCGGCATTCAGATTATGGTCACCGAAATGGAGCACGCCGAAGCTCAAGTCCGCAGATTCCCTTGTGATTTCGGAGGTAACCTTGACTCGCCCCGCACCAAACTTGGCCTTCCCGCACTCAGAAGTCTGGTAGTCCTCGACATCTATATGATAGCAGTAGATCTTTGCTTCTTCGCCATATTCTTCAAAAAGAGAGCTGACGGCGTAGTGACCGGCAACCTTGGTGAGGTCAACCGTGGCCGGTTTCACGAACTTTTCGTAGATGCGTTGGCCATTACCGTGTTCGCGGATATTACTCTTGGCGGCTTCAAGAAGCTTAAGAAACTGAGGTTCAATGGTATCGCCGAAAAGCTCCTGTGATAGCTGAACCGCTCGCCCGGCATACTGCATGATCTGCACCGTTTCAATGCCGGAGAGTTCTTCAAAAAACCAGCCGCAACTGGTGTACATTAGCATGGCATGGCGCTGAAGCTCCAGGAGCTTGAGTACCGTTGTCTTTTCAGTCTCGCTCAGTTCCCTGGCGGCATGCTGGCTCAGGAATTGCTGGAGGTTGGCCGGTGAGCGGTCCAGGATTACCTGAATGTAATCGTTACGGGCAGACCACGGCTCTTTTAAGAACTGCCCTGCACTTTCTTCGTATTTGGGGGCTACGGTATCACGGAGCCAGTCTAGAGCCTGACGCAGCGGAGCCCTCCAGGCTTGGTTCCATCCGGCATGGTCACCGGGCTTGCACCCACAGTCGCTCCGCCACCGCTCAACCCCGTGAGTGCAGCTCCATGAGGTGTTCTCCGCAATTTCCACCTCATAGGCAGCCGGGTGTCTTTCCAGATATTCTCCATAGTTGGTAATTTGTGCCAGGTTGTTGGCTTCTATATAGTCAAGGGCAAAGGCTAGCGCCATGTCCCCGAAACGATGGTGATGACCGTAGGTTTCGCCATCAGTGGCGATGTGGACGAGTTGTTCCTCGGTGCGCTCTGCCGAAAAAGCCTCCGTCAGGCGATGGGCAAACTGTTCGCCGCTTGCCAGCAGCCCTTCAAAGGCTACCGCATGGGCGATTGGGCTGTTATAGAAGAAGAGGTTGAACTTACGGCCTGAGGGTAGCTGTAGCTCGTAAGCCATGGTCGTGTCGATTTGCCTGTTACTCACATCATCCCAGGTATCGCTACCGATTTTGCGCACACGGGTAGCCTGGTGAGGCGCCAGGATGGTGAACCGGAGCCCCAGTTCTGCCATGATGTCTAAGGTCTCCAGGTCCACCGCCGTCTCTGGTAGCCACACTCCCTCGGGCTTCCGACCGAAACGATGCTCAAAGTCCCTTATTCCCCACAGTGCCTGGGTATACTTGTCCCGGGGGTTGGCCAGGGGCATAATCACGTGGTTATAAGCCTGGGCCAGTGCTGAGCCGTGCCCTGAGAACAGCTTCTGGCTTTGCTGGTCGGCCTCGAGAACGGACTTATAGACCTCCGGTTCATTCTGTTCCATCCAATAGAGAAGGGTGGGGCCGAAGTCAAAGCTGATCTTGGCATAATTGTTGGCGATCTGGACAATGCGCTTCTCACCGTCCAGAATGCGTGAGGCTCCGTTAGGCGCATAGCACTCGGCGGTTACCCGCTCGTTCCAGTCATGATAGGGGTAGGCGGAGTCCTGTAGCTCTATGGACTCCAGCCAGGCGTTATCACGCGGTGGCTGATAGAAATGACCGTGAATGCATACATAGCGTTTCATCTAAATCTCCTGTGTCCGGGTGAAAAGGACAAACGTTTTCGGTAACAAAGTGAAAGTGGCGTCTCGTGATAAGTTGACCTGTTCGGGGACCCGGCTTCCTTTTCCCGACCAGCGCTCGTCCGTAGAGTCAAGCCGCTTGCGCCACCGCCCCACCGATACCGGCAGGGCGACCAGTGCCTGATCATTGCCGAAGTTAAAAGCCATGATAGCCTCATCGTCTCCGCACCAGCGGCGGACAAACAGTAGTTTCGCCGACTCATCACCGGTCACTTCTAGGGTTTCTTTGTTCAAACAGGCGAGAGCCGGAATCTCCGTGCGCAGTCGAATCAGTTCCTTATAGAAGTTATAAAGTACACGGTGATGCCCCTCGCCTCGCAGGTTGTGGTCAAGCTTCGCACGCAGGAAGGTTGTTTCTGCCTGAGGGTCAGGCAGTTTCCCCCGCCGGTGGAAGGCGGCAAACTCCTCCCGGCGTCCCCGGCGAACCGTGGCAACAAGTGATCGGTCGGAATGACTGACGAAGTATTGAAACGGTGCTGTCTCTCCGTACTCTTCCCCCATGAAGAGAAGAGGGATAAAGGGTGAAAGCAGGACAACACCCGCTGCCAGCTTGAGCTCTTCAAAGGTGACGAGCTGACTCAGGCGCTCGCCCCGGGTTCGATTCCCTACCTGGTCGTGGTTTTGGGCAAAGACCACGAAGCGATGAGCCGGGATATCTCCGGAGGACATCCCGTGCCGCCGGCGACGGTACGGTGAATATTCGCCTGAATAGACGAAGCCTTCACGAAAGGCCTTGGCAAGGTGCCGGAGACTGCCGTAGTCCTGGTAGTATCCCGCTTTTTCGCCGGTTAGGAGCACATGAAGGGAGTGATGAAAGTCGTCGTTCCACTGGGCATCCAGGCCGTAGCCGCCAAGCCCGGGGGAATGAATGAGGCGGGCGTCGTTGGCAGCGCTTTCACCGATAAGATAGACATGCCGGTCTAGCTGCTCCGCCTGCTCATGCACTGAGGCGGCAAGCTCTGCCACGAATGGCCGCGGGGAAACATCCAGTATGGCATGGAGTGCATCCAGGCGGAGGGCGTCGATGTGGAACTCTGTAACCCAGCATAGCGCGTTTTCAATGAAGAAGCGGCGGACTTCGTCGCTATCAGGCCCGTCAAAATTGAGTGCGGCACCCCATGGTGTTCGGTACCGGTCGGAAAAATAGGGCCCGAACTCTGCGAGGTGATGTCCCTCCGGCCCGAGGTGATTGTAGACCACATCCAAGATAACCGCCATTTCCTTCTTGTGGCAGGAGTCCACCAGTCGTTTCAGGCCGTCTGGGCCACCATAGGAGTTCTGCACGGCGAAGGGGTAGGCACCGTCATAACCCCAGTTGCGGCTCCCGGGAAATTGGGCGACCGGCATGAGTTCGACAGCCGTAATGCCCAGCTCCTTGAGCCCATCCAGGCAGGGAATGATGGCATCGAAGGTACCCTCCGGGGTGAAAGTCCCCACATGCAGCTCGTAAATAATATAGTTCTCCAGAGGAAGGCCAGACCAGCTGAGGTCTTGCCAGGGAAAGACAGAGGCCACGACCTCGGAGGGGCCGTGAATACTCTGAGGCTGGTAACGGGACACCGGGTCGGGATATTCTTGCTGGCTGTTCAACCGGTAGAGATAAAGGGTTCCCGGTTCCGCGCCGTCTATGATTGTGCTGTAGTAGCCTTGCCCCTCTTTCTCCAGGGGGACATAACGTTCCTCAGGTGCCAGAATATGCACGTCAATCTTCTGGACCGGGGGTGCCCACACCAGAAATCGGCAGCGACCATTGCCGAGGTGTGTGGCCCCCAGTCTTTCGTTCGAGCTATAGTAAACACCCTTGCTGTAATCATTCATGCTTTGGGGCAGGTCTGTCACCCTGGACGACATGTCCTGTCTTTGAGCCTTTGAGCCCTGGTTCAGCCTGGTCTTCTTTACCCGTGTCACCGTCGGTGCCGTTCCTGCCTTCGGAGATGGTTTACCTGCTTAAGTGTATCAAGCACTGGGGGCATTTGGCAAAATGTTTCAAGGCCATAGCGCGCCTTGCGCCGCCAATTGGGGTGCTCTTTCTGAGTGCTGGGTATGTTTTGGGCTTTCGTCTCCAGCCAGAGGTCCTCCAGGCTGACGAGAACGACCCGAGCCGGGCTGGCGCTCAGCAATGCCAGGCAGGCTTCGATAACCTCGCCTGTGTCTGCCGTCGGTTTGCTGAGCCAGCCTTTGCCGTGTAAGAGACTAAGTACAGCGTCTCTGGTCTCCTGGCGACTCATCTGCTCCATCTTGGCGCTGGTCTCAGTTAACAGACCCAAGCCGAGCCTTTCCTCGATGTCCAGGCCCTGCCAGAAGGCAGCGAAAGGCGGCATGTCGTGCGTATTGAGGCTCGTCACAGAATTGCGGGGAATGTGCCGGAATACTGACGGAGGCTCGCCACTGAGTTCGTACTGTGCCACGTACATGCGATTTAGGCCATGTTGAGCCATGGCTGGCCTGACCTGCGGGGGTACCGTGCCCAGGTCTTCACCCACAATAATCGTGCCACTGCGCTGAGACTCAAGAGCCAGTACTGCGTAGAGTTCTTCAGCCGGGTAGCGCACGTATACACCCTGGCTGGCGTCAAGTCCCTTGGGAATCCAATAGAGACGGTGAAAACCCATTACATGGTCAATTCGGAGAATACCGGCATGCCGCAAATTATGGCGCAGATAGGCAATGACATATCGGTAGCCCTCCTTCCTGATATTCTCAGGGTGGAGGGGTGGGAATTGCCAGGTCTGCCCTCTGGTGAACACGATGTCCGGGGGGGCGCCTGCCGAAACCTCGGGAACAAACGAGGTGCGCTCGCGCCACACGTCGTACCCGTCAGGGTGGACTCCCAGGGGCAGGTCAAGGTAGAGCCACACGCCTTTCTCGCGAGCGCCCTCAGAGAGGGATTCTATCTGCCGGTGAGCAACCCATTGGGCATAGAGGTGGTAGCGCTTAATCTCCTCATCATAATCCTCCTCCTTCAGGCTACCTTCCCGGAGACGCTGCGGCCATGACCACCACGGTGTGTGGCGTTTCTCACAAGTGGCCCGAAAACGAGCATAGTCTTCTGCTATGGGATGCGCCTTAACGAAGTGCTGAAGGCGTCCGATGCTTGAGCTGTCAGTAAAGCAGCATCGGCATAGCTCTTTGAGCACACGGCGCTTCACAGCCAGTTGGCGGCTGTAGTCTACCAGACCTGAATTGCGTGCAGCTTTAATCTCCTTCTGGAATGACGATTCCTTCAGCAGGGCCTGAGCCGACTGGCATCTGGCGAGTTCAGGTATTTCCATTACATCAATATAGAATTCGTTCCACAGCAGGCGGCTTGCCGGGCTGTAGGGGCTGGGGTTGGAATTGCTGTCCAGAAAAGTTGCCAGGAAAGGCAGGGTTGATACCACACGCCCACCCATGCCGGCAACCCAGTCTATGAGGACTTTCAAGTCAGAGAAGTCACCACTTCCCCAGCTTTTGCCACTGTGCAGGGCGTACAGGGGGAGAAAGCCCCCCCAGATTTGCTTTGCTTCAGCCGGTGGAGGGTTATAGGCCCTGAGAGGCGCGGCAACAACAAGGGCTTCCTCAGACTTTTTGGCCACGTCAAGTACTAACCGGTGGTACCCCCAGGGGAGTGGGCCTGGTAGATAGAGTTGCGCGGCTATGTAGTCTTGGCCCTCTATTTCTGTCTGCCCTAGGACTGTGAGACCACCCCCATCCCAATGCCAGCGCCGGTGCTCGCCAGTTTCCAGCGTTAGGTGGCCGGTAATGCGGGAATTGGCTGCGCTGGATGGGAGTCGCAACTTTATCACAGGTGGCTTGCCGTCCCATGCCACCAGTACGGGCTCGGCTGGGCGCTTCCAGATAGTCTGGCGGTACTCCCGCCAGGCTGAAGGAACATCCTCAAGCTTGGCAACCGGAGCTCCTAGCGACTGCAGCACGGCCAGCAGGCCCTCTACAGATGCCGGCTGCCGATGATGGGTGACATCATAATAAGCCGTCTGGACACCATATGCGTTAGCCAGTCGGTGTAGCAGACGGACACCAGAATGTGAGTGCATCACGGTGTTCTCCACCCTCCCTTTGAACAGGGGAGTGACCTCTATCGGCTGCTCTGGTCAATGGAAACTCTGATTCTTACTACACTTTTCCTCAGCAGTGAATTCGCGGCGGGTAATTCGCTTTGTTTCTTCTGTCCTGGACTCAGCCCGCCGGGACCTCTCGGATATCCGTTTAGTGAGTGGCCCTTGAGCCCGTTTCGTTGCCGGTGGGCAGAGACTGCTTACTCCTTCGTCCTGTTCTTGGCAGCCTCGGCCAATAGCTTCTCTATCCTGTCGGCACTGCCGGATACTATCATTATATCTCCAGGCTTGACAGTCTCCCGGCTGCCCGGATTGACTATAACCTCCTTTTCACGCTGGATGAGGAGCACTGCCACCTCCCATTTCCCTTTGGGGCCGAATCCAAGTTCCGACAATTTCTCTTCAGTGAGCTGTGGCGGTGCCGTCAATTTGGCAACACCATATCCAGGCACTACTGCCATGTAGTCGGATACACCGGTCAATGTTACCCCATGGGCGACTCTGGTTCCCATTTCACGCTCTGGATAGACCACGCTATCAGCGCCTATCTTCTCAAGTATGCTACCGTGTAACTCATCATTAGCTCTTGCCATCACATAGGGCACGCCCACTTTTTTCAACAGAATGGTGGACAACACGCTGCTCTCGATTGCCGACCCCATCGCCACTATGGCTATATCGAAGTTGCCGATTCCCAGTTCCTTGAGAATCGCTTCGCTGGTAGCGTCCGCCTGAATGGTGTGAGTTACTTGTGATGCCACATTCTGTACACGTGTCTCATCCTTGTCTATGGCGAGCACATCATGCCCGATGCTGCACAGGGTGGTAGCCAGGCTGACGCCAAATCGTCCCAGCCCGATGACAGCAATTTGTTTTTTCATGTCCACCTCCTATCCGATTCTCACTACTTCTTCAGGAAACCGATATTTGCTCGGTTGCTGACGCTGCACGAGGGTCAGCATCAGCGTAAGGGGGCCCAGTCGACCGGCGAACATTGTAACCGTGATGATCAACCGGCCTGCCCAGGTAAGCCCTGGGGTTACCCCGGTTGATAACCCGACGGTGCCGAAAGCAGAAACTGTCTCAAAGAGAAGGTCGAGGAAACGGAATTCTTCCGTGACCGTAAGCAGGAAAACTACCAGGGATAGTAGTCCTAGGGAAGTCATCACTATTGTCAGTGCCCGATGTATCTGTTGTGCGGCAAATTCTCTGCCAAATGCCCCGGGGTGTTCTTTGCCTCTGATTGTGCTCCAGATTGTCGCTATCAGCATGCCGAAAGTGTTGACCTTTATGCCTCCGGCGGTCGAGCCTGAGGCACCACCAACAAACATTAGAAGCATGGTGAAAAAGAGTGCGTAGTCGGCTGCATTTGCCATACTGATTGTGCTGAAACCGGCAGTTCTTGCGGTGACAGTCTGGAAAAAGGCGCTGAGCAGTTTCAGGGGTGCTGGTAGTGCACCGAGCGTATCGGGATCGTTAAACTCCGTGGCCAGAATGATTACGGTTCCCAGCGCTAGAAGTAGCACAGTAGTTGATAGAACCAGCTTGCTGTCAAGCGAAAGCTTGGTGAAGCTTCGAGCTCTCAGTACATCTACCACCACCAGGAAGCTGATACCGCCGAGAAAGATCAGAGCTGCTGTCACCAGTACGATGAGGATATCCCCCTGGTAATGCGACAGGCTCCGAAAGTTGCCGAACAGGTCAAAGCCGGCATTGTTGAAAGCTGATATGGCGTGAAACATGGATTTCCATATCGCCACCCCTACGGTGTTTTCAGATGAGAAGCGGAGGTAGAAAACTAAAGCCCCGACGATCTCCACGAGTATGGTAAATATCGCCATTCGTCTGACAATTGTTACCAGACCTCCCAGCCGCATAAGCCCCATGGATTCTCCGATGAGTAGCCTCTCCCTTAGTCCAATTCTACGGCCAAACGCCAGCAGAAAAAGCGTGGCGCTGGTCATAAAACCGAAGCCGCCTATTTGAATTAAAATAAGAATGACTCCCTGCCCAAATAAGCTCCAGTAGTCCGCAGTATCTACCACAACCAGGCCGGTTACGCAGACCGCGGAAGTTGCGGTAAACAATGAATCGATAAGAGAAGTAGGCTGCCCGGCTTTGCCTGATACGGGGAGAGCAAGCAAAATAGTACCCAGGGCTATTATACCGGCAAAGCCATATATCAATACCAGTGATGATGTCCCCCCGATTTGCGGCCTTCGCATTGCGGGGAGGGTAACCCGCCACGGCCTGACGGCGCGTCTTAGAGGGCGAAATATCCTGTTGCCGAGCTTTGGGCTATACCTCTGTTGCATGTACCTCTTGTAGCTGCGCAGCTAATTCGTGAATCTTTGCTATCCTGAGGCCTGTTATCTACTTAACTGACTTATTATAATCGCCTTGCTTAATTCTGTAAATTGATTGCCTGCACTCGTTAGCGGGGCGATGTCGCTTATCCGGGCGGTTTGTGCTTGGCCGCCGAACGTGTAACTGGGTTTATCTCTCAACCTGGAGCTGCCGGGGGGACTTGTCGGCGGCGGCTGACGTGTCGTAATCTATGTGAGACAAGCTATGGAGCCTTTAGTAATCACACTGGTTATTGTTTTTACGGGGGTCGTTTTGCTCCCGCCATTAGCAAGAAGAACCGGGATACCGGTAATTGTTGGCGAGATTCTGTTCGGCATAATAATCGGAAATTCCCTTCTTAATCTAGTTCCTGAGCATCCCATCATCGATTTTTTCTCGACTTTTGGGTTGACTTACCTGATGTTTCTTGCTGGCCTGGAAACGGATTTTGGCCAGATGCGCTGGAAGGTTCTCAAGAAGGTGTTATCCATAGTGCTTGTCTCTGTATCAGTCCCTTTTCTTTGTGGCATCCTGCTTTCCTACTGGGTAGGTGTACATCCACTGCTATTGGGCACGATATTGTGCACTACATCGCTGGGTCTTATACTCCCGTTACTGAAGGACCTTGACGCCACGAGGCGCTTCTCTCAGATGTTGTTGGCATCCGTGGTCTTTGTTGACATTATAAGCCTGTTCCTTCTCGCGTTTGTGCTGGCTACTATACAAGGTTCACTTGAGGTTAGGTATCTTTACTCCCTTTTGGCTATTGTTATTCTTTTTTTCATGCCGTGGCTGATTAACAAGAGGCGGCTCCGAAGACGGATTACGGCAAAGTTTTTCAAGAAAAGCTACTTTGACATAGAGATGAGGCTGGCATTCGCCCTTATTTTTCTTTTTGGGGCAATTTCAATGTGGCTCGGCTTTCATTCAATTGTTGGAGCCTTCATAGCCGGGCTGCTGATTTCGGAAGTCCTGCCCAAGGCTACGCTGGAGCAGGAGAAGTTGCAGAGCTTCGGATACGGCTTTTTCATTCCTTTATTTTTTATTTTCACTGGCGCTAAGGTGAACCTGGCGGCTGTCTTTTCGGATGTAAACAGTATAGCCATCCTCTTGTCCATAATTGCTGTTGGGCTGCTGTCAAAAGCTGTCAGTGTTGCCGTTGCCGCTAGGCTGAGCGGTCTGAACAGGAAGAGAAGTGTGGCTTTTGGCTTATTCCACACGGCTCGCTTAAGCCTTATACTGGCTGCCGCCGACATATCTATCGGGTTGGGGCTGATTGGTGAGGGTCTCTTTGCAATCTTTGTTGTCTTGGCTATCGTTTCAGCAACGGTGGCACCTGCCTTGGGCAAGTACGTGCTGTCCAAGACCCCGGAAAGCAGGCGCACCGCCTCTGCGGGCAGCAAGTAACCCGCCGGCCTCGGTTGCGCAGTGTTACCCTTCGTCCTCTTGACAAATACAGGAATTATGGTGTAATCTCTGTCCAAGTTATGTATTCTTATTCGCCCAAATTGCTCCGGGTGAATCTGACCTCAGCCGCATTCAGTGAGGAGGCTGTCCCTCAAAGCATAGTCAACCAGTTCGTTGGTGGACGCGGCTTCGGGGTCAGATACCTTTATCAGGAGCTTGGTTCAGGTACAGAGCCTTTGAGCCCAGCCAACAAGTTGATTTTCACCATAGGACCGCTGGCGGGCACCGGGGCTCTTTCCTTTTCAAGGTGGATAGTGACCACCAAGAGCCCGTTAACCGGTACCTACTTTCGCTCGGTATGCGGGGCTGATTTTGGGGCCTGGCTGAGGTTTGCCGGACTGGACATGGTGATTATCGAGGGGAAAGCTCCCGAGCCGGTTTATCTCTATATCGAGGATGGTCATTATGAGATAAGGGATGCCAGTGAACTGTGGGGGAAGAACACGGCGGACACCCAGCAAGGACTGAAGAAGGTCCACGGAGAGCGGGTGAGAGCCGCCTGTATTGGGCCGGCGGGTGAGAAGCTGGTAGGGTACGCCAGTATTCTAAGTGACCGTCGGACGGCGGGGCGGGGAGGAACCGGAGCCGTGATGGGTTCCAAAAACCTGAAGGCGATAGCCATTAAGGCAAGCCGCAAGGTAAACCTGCCCAACCCTGATGAATTCAGGGCGCTCATTAAGGAGCAGGCTGCGGGCAGCGAGGCTGACCCTTCGATTCGAGGTTACCGTGTCGACGGTACCCTCGGTACTGTACAGGCGGCTAATGTCTTCGGCATATTCCCGACCCGCAATTTCCGGGAGGGCATATTGGATGGCTGGGAGAACATCTCGGCTGCGGAATACGCCAAAATCAGGACAAAAGACCACGGCTGTTACGGCTGCCCGGTACGGTGTGGCAAGGTGCACCTTGTGGCTAGTGGCCCCTACGCCGGGGCAACCAATGAGGGGCCGGAATACGAAAGCGTCTGGGCATTCACTGGCTCAATCGGCAGCACTGACCTGGGAGCGACAGTAGCTGCTGATACCTTATGTGATGACCTGGGGATGGACACCATTAGCGCGGGCAACACTATTGGTTTCGCCTATGAACTTTTTGAAAAGGGTATCATTGGCCTCAAAGACACCGATGGTCTGCGGCTTGCCTATGGCAACCACGAGGCGGCAGTAGAGCTGGTAAAGCGGATTGGCAATCGGCAAGGGTTTGGGGATGTTCTCGCCGAAGGGACAAGACGGGCAGCTTCTCATATCGGGAAGGGGGCCGAGGTCTATGCCATGCAGGTAAAGGGCCTAGAGCTGGCTGGCTATGAGCCGCGCGGTGCCAAGCGTAATGGTCTCGGCTATGCTACCTCGACAATAGGTGGCAGCCATAACATAGGCTATTTGGGTCAGGAAATCTACGGGGCAGCCCGTCCCCGCCCCATAGACCGCTTTGCTGATGAGGGGGACACCGACAT
>CAZNSC010000060.1:0-17577 GCA_964575695.1 uncultured Dehalococcoidales bacterium | reverse complement strand
ATCCAGCACTGGCGCAGGTCGGCATATATCTCTCTGGCGGCGGTGACCAGGTTCTCCCGCCGGCTCAGAGGCAGGACGGCTGCCTTGACGGGGGCTAAATCGGGGTGGAGGTGGAGAAGCACCCTGATTTCATCCTGGTCGGGTTCTTCATCATAGGCATCGCAGAGGAAGGCGAGGGCGGAGCGGTCAACCCCGGCTGATGGCTCAATGATGTACGGGACAATCTGCTGCTTGGTCTCCTCATCAAAGTAGCTGAGGCTCTTGCCGCTGTGGCTGGCGTGTTGAACAAGGTCAAAGTCGCCGCGGTTGGCGATGCCTTCCAGCTCAGCCCAACCCATGGGGAACAGGTAGTTAATGTCGTAACACTCCCGGGCGTAGTGAGCCAGTTCGTCCTCACTGTGCTGGCGAAGTCTCAGGTTTTCCCGGTTGATACCCAGCTTTACATACCAGTTGAGGCGCTCCTGAGTCCAGTAGTCAAACCATTGCTTGTCAGTTCCCGGCTTGACAAAGAACTCGATTTCCATCTGCTCAAACTCACGGGTACGGAAGATAAAGTTGCCGGTGGTAATCTCGTTGCGGAAGGCTTTGCCCATCTGGGCAATGCCGAAGGGCAGCCTCTTTCTGGTGGTATCAAGCACATTATCGAAGTTAACAAAGATGCCCTGAGCCGTCTCCGGGCGCAGGTAGACCACATCGGCGGCGTCTTCAACCGGGCCCATAAAGGTCTTGAACATCAGGTTAAACTGGTGCGGTTCGGTCAGTTCGCCGCCACACGACGGGCACTTATTGCCGGTCGGATCATCACTGCGCCACCGGAGGTGGCAGCTCTTACACTCGACTAACGGGTCGGTAAACCCTTCGATGTGTCCGCTGGCTTCCCAGACTTGGGGATGCATCAGTATGCTGGCGTCCAGACCCACCATGTCGTCCCGTTCCTGGACTACACCTCGCCACCAGGCTTGTTTGACATTTTGCTTCAGCTCAACCCCGAGCGGCCCATAGTCCCAGCAGCTGGACAGCCCTCCATAGATTTCACTGCTGGGGAAGATAAAGCCTCGCCGCCGGCAGAGAGAGACAATCTTTTCCATGCTCGCCCTTGGTGTTGGTGTTATCATGGTTACTCCTTAAGTCTTACTGGGCGACCGCTGTTTTGCTTTTGCGAAGGTGAGGGTCAAGAGCGCAAGCAGAGTGATAGTCGCCAGCCCAAGAATAATTGCCACGAACAGCCACATCGGCATAATGTGTCTCTGGGACGAATTGTAGCTGAAAATATCAAGCATTGCAAAGCACAGGATGAGCTGGGGTAGAGCAATGGCATTACCCATAAAGAGCAGCACCTGTTCTGGTCTTACCCATATTTCGGTTGCTGGCTTGAACAGGAAACTTAGCCTGGTTATTCCCCAGCCAACGGCTATTGCCAGAAGAGTAAGGAAGAGCTGCGGTACTAGCACCCAGAGCATGGCCATTCTCCGGCTGAGCCATCGGTCAGGTGTCCCGTCAAGCTCAAAATGGGTAGCCACTTCGGCCGGAAGCCGGTGATAGAAAAATGCCGCCACGACTATGGAAAAGAGGAGAAGGGCTATCGGCAACATGACGTAGCGCCAGTGAAAGGACAAGCCTGTGCCGTTTGCGGCTTCTCGGGATGTCTTTCTCGGTTGAGCGGAACGCCGGGCATAGAAGATAAACCAGAGGGTGCTTCCCAGAGCCCCACTCAGAATGATTACGCCAAAAGCAACGAGAATAGCGGTTATCATCTGTCAGTCAGATTTACAAGTTACCAGCTTTGGCGCTGAATGTCAAAGCCGGCGGCACGGGTCCTGTAACTTAAAGACGCCAGGACTGTTCTTGACTCGTCTTGGCAAGGGTGCGGCTATGAGCTCAGATTTTCAGCTTATGGCTCTTCGGAGCTGGTCAATAAAGGCGCGGCGCTTCTGCTCGTCGCTGGTTATCGCCTCCTTGATCTTCCTCCAGGCGGCGGGACAGTTCTTGTAGGTAACGCCGACAATTTGATGAATAGCCTGGTCAACATGCTTCCTATTCTCGCGGCTTATGACTATGCCGGCTTCATCAATGATGTCCGTCATGTGACGCAGGTAGCAGGACATGTCATCCCTCCTTTCACACAATTATGACGTGAAATGACTCTCAGTGCAAGCTCTGTGGCGGTTGAGGAGGTATTGACAAAGATGCCACTCCATATTTAAACTAGTTCCAGCAGATGGACTGATGTCCTTTCTTAACCAGCTTCCTTAAGGTGCTCAAGTTCAATCGGGTTCCTGGTGTTGGTTTGAAGCAGGTCGTGAGATGAAATTCTGGCAGGGGAGAAGACAGAAGAGACTTTATAAGCAGTGGACAAAGCATTCCAGACTACCGCCGGGAGCGCTTTCTCGCTCTGAGGTGCCTGCCGATGTGAAAATAGCCGCCGAAGGGGAGAGCCGGTCTTATCGGTTCAGGGTCAAGATACGGGATGCGGTAGAGAAGATTTTAAGGTTAAAGTAATCTCAATATCGACTGCCAACAGGTGTGTATGGTGAGAGTGGTTTCGATTGTGGGCATGGCTGGTGCTGGCAAATCGGAGGTGGCCAGAGTATTTGAGGAGAAGGGCTTTGTCAGGATAAGGTTTGGTGATCTAACCGACCGGGAGATGAATAAGAGGGGACTGGACCCCAACGAGGAGAACGAGCGCTATATTAGAGAACTTCTTCGGCGGGAGCATGGAATGGCAGCCTATGCCACACTGAATCTGCCCCGGATTGATTCCGCGTTGTCAGCCTCAAGTGTGGTAATTGACGGTCTTTATTCCTGGGAGGAGTACACCTTTCTCAAGAGTTATTATGGAGATGGCCTCGATATGGTGGCGGTCTGGGCATCGCCGAAGACGAGGTATGCTCGCCTGGCGGCTAGGCCCAGCCGCAGTCTGACCGCAGAGGAAGCGATTAGTCGCGATTGGGCGGAAATAGAGAAGGTCAATAAGGGCGGCCCGATTGCTATGGCCGACTTTACCCTTATCAATGAAGCCTCTCTGGGGAATTTGAGGAAGGCAACGGAAAGGATTATCTCTAGTTTAGGATGAAAAAGAAGACAGCAAGACAAAATATTGATGAGTATTTTCTGAAGATAGCATCGGTGGCGGCAGAGCGTTCGACCTGCCGCCGTCACCACATCGGGGCGGTGGCAGTGAGGGACAAGCATATCCTGGCTACGGGTTACAATGGTGCTCCTTCTGGTACTAAGGACTGTCTTGAGCTTGGCTGCCTGAGGGATGGGCTGGGTATACCATCGGGGGAACGGCATGAAATATGCCGCGGCGTCCATGCGGAACAGAATGTCATCATTCAGGCTGCTCTCCATGGCGTCAGCCTTGAAGGCAGCACCATTTATGCCACTCATACGCCATGTGTGCTGTGTGCCAAGATGCTGGTGAATGCCAGGATTAAACGGTTTATCAGCTTTGGCAAGTATAACGATAGGGAGTTCCTGGAACTGTTCAAGGAAGCCGGCATAGAGGTTGACATAAAGAGCCGCCCGTCGTCACGGATAAGCTATCTGGACTAACTTGGAGCTTTCACCAGTAGGACAGGCGTCTCGGTGGCTTGCAGAATCTTCTGGGCGATTTCCTCCGCCTTCCATTGTTTTGTCCCGGGGTAGTGATGGGTAGAGATGGCCACCAGACGGGCCTTTGTTTCGGTGGCGAAGCCGATAATCTCTGTGGCCGGGTCACCCACCTTCACCTCATATTGTAGCGTGGCCTTTGTGCCCGTCAGCTTCCCGGCTACCTTCTCCAGGTATCCTTTAGCGTTGACTTTCGTTGATGCTATCTGTTGTTCAGTGAATCTGACCGTCTCCAGCCCACGGATGGTGTGAGCCTGATAAACGGGAGTTATCACCTGAAGGAGGGTTACCTCTGCCCATAGACGCTTGGTGAGCTCACTGATATAGGGCAGGGCGGCTTCGCCGCTCTCCGAGCCATCCAGTGGCAGAAGTATCTTATCCAGCAGGTGTGTTCGACTTAGTTCCGGTTGCGGTTTACTCGTAATCAGCAGCAGTGGTGTTCCCGTGGCACGGAATACCTTGTCGGCCAGCGGTGCCATTAGGCGGCCCATTATGCCCGAACGGCCGCGGTAGGCGATGACAATGAGACTGGTGTCATTCTTCTTGGCATAATCGCTGATTTCTTCAGACGGCTTGCCGCAGGGGACCACCGACTTAACTCTTATGCCGCTGTCCCTTTTCCCGTCATGTTGCTCTTTTACACGGCTTTTCACCAGCTCGGCGATTTTCCCGAGATAAAACTCGTGCACCCGGCGATATGGCTTCTCCTGTGGCTCACAGACATATATCAGGGTCACCTCAGAATCAAGCGCCCCGGCCAGTTCCTCAGCATAAGGAAGAACCATATCGGCGAGGTTGGAACTATCTAATGGTACTAATATTCTTTCATACATTACTAGGCTTGCCCGGACAAGACTCCGTCCTCACCTTAGTCTACGATATTTTACCTAATTATGGCGGGCACAGTCCAGTCAGGCGTATCTCAGGATCAGGTATATATGGCACAGGGCAACCACCATAATCATACCTGGTAGAGCATATTTCAAGAATTTCCCCCAGCTAATGGGATAGCCTTCTCTCTCGGCAATGGCGGTGCCGACAACATTGGCTGAAGCACCAATGGGGGTCGCGTTGCCACCAATATCTGTGCCTAGGGCTAGTGTCCAGCTCAATGTTGGCAGACTTAATCCGTGTGCTTGTGACAGGTTGGCAATTACGGGCACCATCGTCGCCGCAAACGGGATATTATCCACTATGGCCGAGGCAAAGGCGGAGACCCACAGGATAATGGGGATCACTACCAGGAGATTCCCCCCTGATATTTCGCTGATGTACTCCGCCAGCATGCGTAACACGCCGGTCTCCTCCAGCCCTCCCACGCAGATGAATAAACCGATGAAGAAAAGCAGAGTGCGCCAGTCCACCCTCCTGATGATATGTCCGGCTTCCCTGGCAGCGGCGAGCAGGGTGAGCAGGGCAGCGATGACACCTATCAGGGCGACCGATATGCCAGTTTCAGCGTGGGTGACCAGCAAAAGGATCACCAGGATGAAGATACCACTCACTATCTTGAATAGGGTCGGGTTGGTGATGGCTTCTTTCGGTTCTGGGTATTGGTTGGCTGCGGTATTATCCTGAGAAGAGGTAAGGGTCTTACGGAAGACGAGATAAAAAAAGCCTAAGGTCACAATCATCCCAATCCAGGCAATGAGGCCGGTATTGAGAGCAAAGTCGGTAAAGGTATAGCCAAAGGCAGTGCCGATAATTATATTGGGGGGGTCACCACTCATGGTGGCACTGCCGCCGACATTGGAGGCGAAAATCTCGGCAATTATCATGGGCACGGGGTTGAACTTAAGCAGGCGAGCCAGCTCGATGGTTACCGAGGTCAGGAATAATAGTACGGTGATACTGTCAATGAACATTGCCAGAAAGCCGGAGAGCAACATAAAGGTGATGAAGATGGGGACAACCCTGTAGTTGACCATCTTGGCCAGTACCAGGCATAACCAGCGGAAGAAGCCGACTTCACCCATGCCCTCTACCATAACCATCATGCCGCCAATGAAGATAATGGTCTGCCAGTTTATGCCGTAGGATTCTATATGTTGCTCGCCCGGTATCCAGAACCTCAGTTGACCTATCTGCTGAATATTGAGAACCCTGACTACGGCGTCGGTGCTTTGTAAGGTAATAAGCAAAACAATGAGTATCGTCAGGGCAGCGGCAATAATGGCAGGGACGAAGCGGTGCACAATGCCAGCGATGATCACGATGAACATGGCGACAAAGATAGCCATGGCTAGGATTTGACTTAAGGTCAGCATTTATTCAAACCCTGTGCACATTAGAGCTGCTGATTGATGAGGGTCGTCTGTATTGGAAATTGATTGTTTCGGGCTTAAGCTTTGATACCAATAGTTAGACGAGTAAAGTGCTGATTCATTATAACAGAAGGCCTAGTGTTTTGGAAGAGGCTGTTTATGAGGGTGTTTATCAACCTCACCCCGGACATGGATTTAAACGTTTCAGAGGGAAGAGACTTGAGAGAGGGGCGAAGCCCCTCTCTTACTTAGATTCCCCCTTCCCTTATTTAAGGGAAGGGGGTCAGGGGGATAGGTTGCCAAATAATCTCAGGGTGGACAACTTGACAATATATAGGCACTATGTTATGTTATGTCCCAGGAAGCGAAGGTGGGATTTCGGAGATGTTAGTCCGTCCCCACAGGGACGGCTTTTTTAATCTCAGACTAAGGACAGGATATGAAAAGTGATGCGACTAAAAAGGGTGTTGAGCGGGCGCCCCACCGTTCTCTGTGGCATGCCCTCGGCGTTACCGGCGCCGAGATGGACAGGCCGTTTATAGGTGTTGTTAATAGCTTCAGCGAGGCTGTCCCGGGGCATATCCACCTCAGAGATATTGCCGGGGCAGTTAAGGCGGGGGTGCAGAGTGGCGGCGGGGTTCCATTTGAGGTCAATACCATCGCCGTGTGTGACGGTATTGCCATGAATCATCCGGGGATGAAGTATAGCCTGCCCAGCCGTGAGCTGATAGCTGATTCGGTGGAGATTGTGGCCGAGGCTCATGCCTTTGATGCTCTGGTCTTTATTCCTAACTGTGACAAGATAATCCCCGGCATGCTCATGGCGGCGGTAAGGCTAAATCTGCCGGCTATCTTCATCAGTGGTGGCCCCATGCTGGCGGGATGCCTGAGCAGTGACGGCGGGGTGAAGAAGATTGACCTCAACTCCGTCTTCGAGGCAGTGGGCAAGGTGGCTACCGGGCAGATGACCGAGGAGGAGCTGGCATGGCTGGAGGAGATTGCCTGCCCGGGTTGCGGTAGCTGTGCCGGAATGTTCACCGCCAATACCATGAATTGCTTGACCGAAGCCTTGGGAATGGGGCTGCCGGGTAACGGTACTATTCCGGCTGTTGATGCCCGGCGGATGCAGCTCGCCAGGAAAGCGGGACGGCAGGTGATGCAGCTACTGGCGGCTGATGTTCGTCCCCGGGACATAATAAATAACGACTCTATTCACAATGCCTTTGCTGTTGATATGGCGCTGGGCGGTAGCACTAATTCAATTTTGCACCTGATGGCAGTGGCTCATGAGGCGGGAGTTGACTTTCCCTTGTCGAGGGTAAACCAGATAAGCGAGCGAACGCCTCATCTGTGTAAGCTAAGTCCCGCGGGTGACTATCGCATTGAGGACCTGGACCGGTCTGGCGGCATCACGGCAGTGATGAATGAACTACGTGGGTTATTGAATTTGGATTCGGCGACGGTATCGGGGGGGACGGTGGCGGAGAACATCGCCGGGGCTCAGGTGAGGGATGGAGATGTGATCCGTTCCATTGCCACTGCCCACTCAGCTACCGGGGGCATCGCCGTTCTTTTTGGTAATCTGGCGCCAGGGGGTGCCGTGGTCAAGAGGGCAGCGGTGGCTCCTGAGATGATGACGCACCGGGGACCAGCCAGGGTGTTTGACTCCGAGGAGGAGGCGACCTCGGCAATTATGGGTCGGAGCATCAAATCAGGCGAAGTAATCGTTATTCGCTACGAAGGTCCTAAGGGAGGCCCGGGGATGAGGGAGATGCTGACGCCTACCTCCCTTCTGAGTGGTATGGGTATGGATAGAGAAGTAGCTTTGATAACCGACGGGCGCTTTTCAGGAGCTACCCGGGGGGCGGCTATCGGGCACGTCTCTCCTGAGGCAGCGGGCAAAGGACCGATTGCTGCTGTAAGAGATGGGGATATAATCAAAATAGATATTCCAAATTACAGGCTTGATGTAGAGCTTGGTGATGAGGAGATATCCGGTCGCCTGGCTCGCCTTGGTGAGTTTGAGCCGAAAGTGGAAACGGGCTATCTCAGGCGCTATGCCGAGAAGGTGGGTTCAGCAAGTACAGGAGCTGTGTTTGTGCAGTAAGGGGGCTATTATGAAGATGACCGGGGCGCAGATTTTGTGTGAGAGCATGGTCAAGGAGGGGGTAGAGGTTATCTTTGGTTTCCCGGGAGGGGTTGTCTTACCCCTGTATGATACCTTTCCCCAGTATCCTACGCTTCGCCATATTCTGGTGCGGCACGAGCAGGGGGCGGCCCATGCCGCTGATGGCTATGCCCGAGCCACCGGGAAGGTAGGAGTCTGCCTGGCAACCTCTGGTCCCGGGGCAACTAATCTGGTGACCGGGATTGCTAATGCTCACCTTGATTCATCACCCATAATAGCTATAACTGGTCAGGTAGCCCGACCCTTTATTGGTAAGGATGCCTTCCAGGAGACGGATATTACGGGTATTACGCTGCCCATTACCAAACATAACTATCTTGTCCTTGATGTTGGCTCGATGGCTAACATAGTGAAGGAGGCCTTTTATCTGGCGAGGACGGGTCGTCCCGGTCCGGTGCTGATTGATGTACCTCGTGATGTGTTTGTTGACCAGGCGGAGTTTCACTATCCGGATCGGGTGGATTTACCTGGTTATAAGCCAACATTACAGGGGCACCCGGCGCAGATCAAGAAGGCGGCCAAGGTGATAAATGAGGCTCAGCGACCGCTGATTATCGCTGGCCGGGGGGTGATTATCTCCGGGGCGTATGCTGAACTCAGGCAACTGGCTGAGGCGGCGCAAATTCCTGTGGTGACCACGCTTCTGGGCATCGGCTGTTTCCCGGAAAGCCATGTTCTGAGCTACGGCATGCTGGGGATGCATGGCATGGCTTACGCTAATATGGCGGTTGGCGCTGCCGATGTCATCATTGCTATGGGGATGAGGTTTGACGACCGGGTTACCGCCAAGGTAAGTGCCTTCGCCCCCCAGGCTAAGATTGTCCATATTGATATCGACCCGGCAGAAATCGGCAAGAACGTGCGTGTTGATGTCCCGATAGTGGGTGATGTAAAGGTGGTTCTTAAGGCGTTGAATAAATTGATCGCCTCTGCGGAACGTGTTGATTGGGTCCGTCAGGTTGATGGTTGGCGCCGGGAACACCCATCGACTGCTATCAGGGACACTGAGGATCTCTTGCCCCAGTATGTCATTAGCCAAATATATGAGGTCACGCAGGGTGAGGCAATTATCGTTACCGGCGTGGGGCAAAACCAGATGTGGTCTGCCCAGCATTACTGGTTTAACCGGCCGAACGGCCTGATCTCATCCGGAGGCTTGGGGACAATGGGCTTTGAGCTGCCCGCGGCGCTGGGGGCTAAAGTGGGTTGTCCCGATGAGACTGTCTGGTGTGTTGCCGGTGATGGTGGCTTTCAAATGACGATACAGGAGCTGGCTACCATTGCTCAGGAGAAGGCGGCGGTTAAGATAGCGATTCTCAATAATGGCTACCTGGGGATGGTAAGACAATGGCAGGAGCTCTTTTATGGTAAGCGATATGTGGCGACACCGTTAGCCTGCCCTGATTTCGTCAAGATTGGTGAGGCATATTGCATTCCGGCGTTAAGGGTTACTCGTAAGCAGGAGGTTGTGCCGGCTATTGAGCGGGCGATGAAAGAAGAGGGCCCCTTCATAATAGATTTTGTGGTGGAACCCGAGGAGAATGTCTATCCTATGGTGCCGCCGGGGGCGGCCCTGGGGGAGATTATTGAGGCACCGCAGAAAGAGGTAGTAACATGGCCACGACGAAGCACACCCTGATTGCTCTGGTGGCGAATAGGCCTGGAGTGCTCAACCGGGTAGCCAGCCTTTTCCGCAGGCGTGGATTCAATATCGAAAGTATTGCTGTCGGTCACAGCGAATTACCTCACCTATCGCGCATGACCATCGTTGTCGATGGGGCGACGACCGTGGTGGAGCAGGTTAGAAAGCAGCTAGACAAGGTGATCGATGTGGTCAGGGTATCTGATATTACCGGGGATGACATTGTTGCCCGGGAACTGGCCCTGATTAAGGTGAGGGCCACATCGGCTACCAGAAGCGAGATTATTCAGATTGTGGATATCTTCCGGGCAAATATAGTGGATGTCGCCTCCGATTCGGTGACCATTGAGGTTACTGGGGATGAGGACAAAATTGATTCCTTGTATAATTTGCTCCGCGGTTTTGGTATTAGGGAAATAGCCAGGACGGGTCGTATCGCTATGGGCCGTGGCACTTCTGGCTCGCTACCGGTGGAAGGGCAGCTATCTAAGACCAGAAGGCAGAAGTCGTCCTGAAAGGGTTATCAGGGGAGGCCGGAAGGGACGTCAGCCTTCGGAAACCGTAATTCCCTTCTCCTTGATAAGGGGGCAAAGCAGGCCCTCAAAAAAGTTAAAGATTCTGTGGTGCTCAAGGGGGGTAGGGTCGATGGATAACCACGAGACAATTCATATCAGTTCTAATGAAGTCAAAGGAGGTGATAACTATGGCCAAAATATACTATGACAAGGATGCTGACCTGAATCTAATTTCCGGAAAGGTGATAGGTATTATCGGCTATGGCAGCCAGGGGCATGCCCATGCGCAAAACCTCAGGGATAGCGGCTGCCAGGTAGTGGTGGCGGAAGCCGAGGGCACCCCAGGCTGGAAGAATGCTAAAGAGGCTGGCTTTGAGGTGCTGAGTGCCGCTGAGGTGGCGAAGAAAGCCAGCATAGTCGTCATGCTAGCCCCGGATAACCTGCAGCGAGAAATCTATTACGGGTCAATTGAAAGGGGGCTGGCTTCAGGTAATATGCTCATGTTTGCTCATGGCTTTAATATCCATTACGGACAGATTATCCCGCCACCGGATATTGATGTTACCATGATTGCCCCCAAGTGTCCCGGACACATGCTGCGGCAGCTTCATACTGAAGGCATCGGCCCACCGGCAATAGTTGCCGTTCATCAGGATGCCTCAGGTAAGGCAAAGGGCATTGCTCTTGCCTATGCCAAGGGTATTGGTTGCAGCCGGGCTGGAGTCATTGAAACGACCTTTGCCGAGGAAACAGAGACCGACCTATTTGGGGAGCAGACCGTGCTGTGCGGCGGGATCTCCTCTCTGATAAAGGCTGGTTTTGATACGCTGGTTGAGGCTGGCTATCAGCCCGAGATAGCCTACTTTGAAATTCTCCACGAGCTTAAGCTTATCATTGACCTGATTTATCAGGGCGGCTTGAGCTATATGCGCTATTCGGTGAGTGATACCGCGGAGTATGGCGACTATACCCGGGGGCCGCGGGTAATTGATGAAATGGTCAAAGAGGAGATGGGGCAGATATTGGCTGAGATTCAGGATGGTAGCTTTGCCAAGGAGTGGATTCTGGAAAACCAGGCAGGTCGCCCGGTGTATAATGCCCTCAGGCGACTGGATGCCGAACACCCCATTGAGGCTGTGGGCAGAGAGCTGCGCCAGATGATGCCGTGGCTGAAGGGGAAGTAACCTCACCCCCTTAATCCCCCTCTCCAAAAGAGGGAGATGTAATTTCTTGCATGAGGGGGAAAGAGAGGAAAGAGGGGCTGACGCCCCTCTTAAACGCCCTGTTAACTTAATCTCCTTTGAGGGGGAGGAGGGAGAAAGAGGAGTGTCATCCCGCTTTAGACACCTAGAGGAGACTTGAAGGGGGGCGAAGCTAGCTCTTGAACACCTGTAGAGGGTCTGAGTCGTCAAACGAGGTTAAATAGAGGCGAAGCCTTTTGGCTATAGGGTGTTAAAGAGGGACTTCGTCCCTCTTAAGAAAATTCCTCCCCCTTCCCTTGAGGGAAGGGGGTCAGGGGGATGGGTGATATTGGGGGGATAGCAGAATAATCTATTTTGTCTGTAAAATGTGCGAATGCATAAACATTCAGTATGATGTGAAGTCCTTTTTGAGGAGAAATAAGCTCATCCTTACCCGCCCCTCTCCTTACCTTATGGAGAGGGGACAAACCGTCTTGACCTTAAAATATTTCTCCCGAGGAGGAAACAATGGATAAAGTAATAATATTTGATACCACGTTAAGGGATGGGGAGCAGGCGGCGGGGGGGTCACTAAACATCCAGGAGAAGCTGGAGATAGCCAGGCAACTGGAGAGGCTTGGTGTTGATGTTATTGAGGCTGGCTTTCCCATCAGCTCTCCGGGTGATTTTGAGGCGGTCGGGCTTATCGCCAGGGAGGTTCGCACCCCGGCAATCTGTGGTCTGGCCCGGGCTCATCCTAATGATATAGACAGGGCCTGGGAGGCAATCAAGGAGGCGGAGCACCCCCGAATCCACGTGTTTCTATCGGCTTCAGATGTACACCTGCTTCATCAGTTAAAAAAGAGCCGTAAGGAAGTTCTGGAGACTGCCCGGACTATGGTCGCCCGGGCGAAGAAATATACAGATGATATCGAGTTTTCACCGATGGATGCCAGCCGGAGCGAACCGGAGTATATCTACCAGATTCTGGAAGCAGTTATTGACGCTGGCGCTACTACCGTCAATATCCCGGATACTGTTGGCTATGCCATCCCTAATGAGTTTGGCAATCTCATTGAGGGAATTCTCCACAACGTGCCCAATATTAACCGGGCTGTGGTCAGCGTTCACTGCCATAATGACCTGGGTCTGGCGGTGGCTAACAGCCTGGAATCAGTCAGGCGAGGGGCAAGACAGGTTGAGTGTACTATCAATGGTATCGGGGAAAGGGCAGGCAACGCCTCGCTTGAGGAGATTGTCATGGCGATCAAGACACGCAGCGACCTCTTTAACCTGACGACTGATATTGACACCGGGCAGATTTATAGGGCGAGCCGGCTGGTAAGCGAGCTGACCGGCTTTGTGGTGCAGCCGAATAAGGCGATCATTGGCGCTAATGCTTTTCGTCACCAGTCGGGGATCCACCAGGATGGTCTGATTAAGATGCCGATAACCTATGAAATAATGGACCCGAGGACGGTAGGCATACCGTCAAGCAGCCTGGTACTGGGCAAACTCAGCGGACGGCACGCCTTTAAGGAACGTCTGGCGGAACTGGGCTATAGCCTTCCTGAGGAAGACTTTAACCGTGCCTTTTCGGTGTTTAAAGAACTGGCTGATAAAAAGAAGGAAGTCACCGACAGGGATATTGAATCCCTCGTTGCTGAAGAGCAACGCACTGTGTCTGAGACTTATCACCTTGACCGCATTCAGGTTTCTTGCGGAGATAGAGGCATTCCCACGGCTGCCGTCAGACTCGTTGCTCCCGATGGTCAGGTTCTGGAGGATGCTGCTCTGGGCACCGGTCCCGTGGATGCAGTATATAGGGCGATTAACCGGCTCGTCGGTGTGACCAACGTGCTTACCGAGTTTAGTGTCAAATCGGTGACCGAGGGTATTGACGCTATTGGTGAGGTGCTGATCAGGATTGAGAGTGACGGCATCACCTATACCGGGCGGGGTGCTGACACTGACGTCATTGTTGCCAGCGCTAAGGCTTATATGAATGCCCTCAATAGATTATTAGCCGTTAAGAAAGCAGCCGGGTAGTTTCTGGACTGGAGGTTGTGGAGTGGCGATTGAGATAGAGGTGATTCTGCGGCTCCTGCTGGCGGCAGTCCTGGGAGCTGTTATTGGCTACCAGCGAGAAAGGGCGGGCAAACCAGCCGGGCTTAGAACCCATATTCTTATTTGTGTTGGCGCCGCCCTGTTCACGGTAGCCTCTGTTTACGGGTTTGGTGCCGCCACTGACCCGGCACGGGTGGCTGCCGGGATAGTAACGGGCATTGGCTTCCTTGGTGCCGGGGCTATCATACGTCGTGGGGAAGGTGTTGTTGAAGGGTTGACAACTGCGGCTACTATATGGGCGGCGGCTGGCATTGGTCTGGCTGCGGGCGTCGGTCTGTACCTGGCAGCGGCGGTTACCACAGCTCTTATATTGATTGTGCTGTTTTTGCCTCATCCTATTCGTTGAAAGCCTGTCCTAAAGGTCAAATTGTTGATTCCACGGAAAGGAAACTACAGTGACATTAGCCGAGAAGATACTCGCTGCTCACAGTGATAAGGACAAGGTAGGTGCCGGTGAATTCATAAATGTCAGGGTGGACCTGATTCTAGCCAACGATATTACCGCCCCGATTGCCATAAAAGAGTTTCGGCGAATCGGGGTAAAGCGGGTCTTTGACCCGAAGAAAGTGGTGATGGTGCCGGACCACTTTGTACCTAATAAGGACATTGCTTCTGCGGAACAGGCGAAGCTGATGCGTGACTTTGCTCGTGAGCAGGGAGTAATTTACTTTGAAGTGGGGCAGATGGGCATCGAGCACGTCCTCCTGCCCGAACAGGGCCTGGTGCTGCCCGGAGAGGTGGTTATCGGGGCTGATTCTCATACCTGTACCTATGGTGCGGTGGGAGCATTCGCTACCGGCATGGGGTCAACCGATATTGCTGCGGCCATGGCCACAGGTGACATCTGGATGAAGGTTCCGCCGACCATCAAGCTGATGTACCACGGGAGTTTACCGAGATGGGTGGGGGGTAAAGACCTGATTCTATATACTATCGGTAACATCGGAGTTGATGGCGCTCTATATTCGGCGATGGAGTTTGCCGGCGAGGCAATAGACTCTCTGTCCATGGACGGGCGGTTTACTATGGCTAACATGGCTATCGAAGCCGGAGGGAAAGCGGGCATTTTCCGGGTTGATGATAAGACAGAACTGTACATAAAGTATAGAGCCAGACGTCCATATGTTGTCTGCGAGCCAGATGACGGTGCCGAATACTCGCAGGTTATCGAGTATGACGTTTCAGAGATGGAGCCTCAGGTTGCCTTGCCCCATTCACCGGCCAATGCCAAGCCGGTGAGCCAGGCGGGTCATATAGAAGTAGACCAGGCGGTAATTGGCAGCTGCACTAACGGTCGTCTTGAAGACCTGCGGGTTGCTGCCCAAATTTTGAAGGGCAGAAAGATCAACCCGAGGGTGCGGTGCATTATTATCCCGGGGTCACAGCAGGTATATCTTGATGCTCTAACTGAGGGGCTAATTGAGGTCTTTGTTAGAGCCGGTGCTGCGGTTAGCACTCCCACCTGTGGCCCCTGTCTCGGGGGGCACATGGGGGTGCTGGCTGATGGCGAACGCTGTATCTCCACCACCAACCGCAACTTTGTTGGCCGGATGGGCAGCCCCAAATCGGAGGTCTATCTGGCCAGTCCCGCCGTGGCCGCCGCCAGTGCTGTAACGGGCAGAATTACCAGCCCGAAAGAGGTTGTGTCCTGAATTTAAGCCGAGGTGTTCAAGAGGGGCGCTAGCCCCTCTTATAAGATGGCATGGTAAAATAGAGAGAGTCCAGGAGAGGCTCCGCCTCTCTTAAATAACTCATCCCCCTATCCTTTAGTGGAGGGGGATTAAGGGGGTGAGGTTCATGGCTAAGCTGCGCAAAAGCTGGAGAGAAAAACTGGCGGATGATAAAGGTCTGCCGAGGGTGGTGGAAGTAACTGGCAAGATGAGTACCAGATGGGGGACAGGCACAGTGTGTATTCCAGCACCGATAGAAGTTGATGAGGCTATGCGCCAGGTGCCCGAAGGCAAGCTTACTACCATAAATGAAATCCGCGCTTTTCTTGCCCGGAAGCATGGGGCCACCTTTGGCTGACCGATAACCACCGGCATCTTTGCCGGGATAGCGGCTCGTGCAGCCGATGAAGCCGCCGCCGAAGGCGAGACAAATATCACTCCGTACTGGCGGACATTGAAGTCCAAGGGTGAACTGAACGAGAAATTCCCCGGAGGTGTTGAGGCACAGGCCGCCCGCCTGAGAGAAGAAGGGCACGTTATTGAGGTGGGCAAAAACCAGAAACCACGCCGAGTAAAGGATTTCGAGAAGGCTTTGGTGGAACTGTGAGTAAATAAGGGGAGGCACTTATGAGTAATTCGTATGATAGAGGAGTGGAAGAGGCGAATGGCGAGTTTCTCCAAGCTGTTGATGAACTTGAGCAACTCGCAAATCGGCTTAGAGCCAAAAAATCCGTTCCGGGCAAAAAGATAGTCTGTGCGCCATTGAATGACGAGTATTTTGAGGAGCTTAGGAGAGCCGAAGCCAAGGTTGCTGAGACAGACAGGAAACTTGAAGAAGCAGTCAAGAGGTGGAGGGCTGAAGGGCAACGTACATAAACACGGTGCTGGGGGATTGAAAGGGGCGAAGCCCATTTAACAAAAACCTTCCCTCTCCCCTTATCAAGGGGAGAGGGATAAAGGGTGAGGGGTTGCTAAGTATGCTAAAAGGCAAAGTCCATAAATACGGGGCTGACGTTAACACCGACGTTATTATCCCGGCTCGCTACCTGAATTTGTCTGAACCGGATGAGCTGGCCGGGCACTGCATGGAGGATATTGATAGCGATTTCTTGAGCCGGGTGCAGCCGGGGGATATAATGATGGCGACCACTAACTTTGGCTGCGGCTCGTCGCGGGAGCACGCCCCGCTGGCCATCAAGGCGGCGGGTATCTCCTGTATCATTGCCAAGAGCTTTGCCCGTATCTTCTTCCGCAATGCGATAAACATCGGCTTGCCCTTATTAGAGTGTGCCGAGGCGGTGGATAACACCCAGGCAGGTGACATTCTGGAGGTCGAGCTATCTACGGGCACGGTAAGAAATATTACCAATGGCAAGGCTTTTACCGCCAAGCCTTACCCTGATTTTATGGCGGAGCTTATCTCCGCCGGCGGGCTTATAGAATATACCAAAAAGAGATTAGGGATTATCCAGTAACCTATCCCCCTGGCCCCCTTCCCTTGGTAAGGGAAGGGGGAATGTAAGTAAGAGAGGGGCAAAGCCCCTCTCTAAAGTCTCTCCCCCTCTCTTTGGAAGGAGAGGGGGGATAAAGGGGTGAGGTTGATAAACAGTATCTAGGAGGGTTTAAGTGCAATTTAATCTGGCGGTTCTACCCGGTGATGGTGTTGGCCCTGAGGTTGCCACCGAGGCAGTCAAGGTGTTGCAGGCAATCGGCAACAGGTTCGGGCATGATTTTGGCCTGCACTACGGGCTGGTGGGTGGGGTTGCCATTGATGAGACCGGCACAGCCTTACCCGGGGATACCTTGAAGATGTGCCGGAGCAGCGACGCCGTTCTGCTCGGTGCTGTGGGTGGTCCCAAGTGGGATGACCCCCTGGCTAAGGTTCGTCCCGAAGACGGTCTGCTGGCGCTGAGAAAGGGGCTGGGGCTGTTTGCCAATCTCCGCCCGGTCAAGACCTTCCCGGTTCTGGTTGATTCGACCAACCTGAAACCGGAGGTGGTTAGCGGGGTCGATTTGATATTTGTTCGTGAGCTTACCGGCGGGCTTTACTTTGCCCGGCCCAAAAGGCGGTGGCAGACATCCCGGGGCAGGCGGGCGACCGATTCCATGACCTACTCCGAGCAGGAGATTGAGCGCATTGTCAGGGTCGGCTTTGAGCTGGCACGAGGCCGGCGTAAGAAATTGACCTCGGTGGATAAGGCTAACGTGCTCGAATCGTCGAGGTTGTGGCGGCAGGTGGCGGCGGAGGTGGCTGCCGAGTATCCTGATGTGGAACTGGATAATATGCTGGTAGATGCCTGTGCCATGCGGCTTATCCAGAACCCGGCCTACTTTGATGTTGTTGTCACCGAGAATATGTTTGGCGACATCCTTACCGA
>CAZNSC010000059.1:0-18030 GCA_964575695.1 uncultured Dehalococcoidales bacterium | reverse complement strand
CCGCATCGTCAACAACTCTAGCGTCAACATCTCCAGCGTCGACAACTCCAGCGTCGACAACTCCCGCGTCAACAACTCCAGCGTCGACAACTCCAGCGTCGACAACTCCAGCGTCGACAACTCCAGCGTCGACAACTCCCGCATCGTCAACAACTCTAGCGTCAACATCTCCAGCGTCGACAACTCCAGCGTCAACAACTATATATTAAGTTCAGTATGGAACAAATACGGGGCGAATATTGTTCCTCAAAAAGATGGGGTAAAAATCCGTATCGGCTGCGAGATACACACGCCAGAGGCATGGAAGAAACACGGGGCAGCTTATGCGAGGAAGGAAGGCGAGGCTGAATGGTGGGAGAAATCTGGCAAGTACATGCTGGAATATTTACTAGGTGAAGCCGAGAGATATGAATCTAAGTAAGAGGTAAGGAAATATGACAGAGATAACAGTCAAGATCACCAAGATGGATCAGACGCAGTACAGACGCGCCAGGGGAGCCGCTATCCGGGCCGGGATGTCAACCGGCCAATGGTTGAGCGAAGTAATCCGGGAAAAATTAAGCAGAAAAGGAGAAAAGAAAAGTGGGTAATAAGTGGTGGCCGTGGATCAGCAAGAAGAAACACAACGAGATCCTGAATGAATTTGAGAATACTTTTGAAGAGTATAAAGACTCGATAGAGTACGAACTCAGACAGATCAAGGAAGCCAGGGACAAGATCGCCAAGGGGCTTGAGGAACTCCAGAAATCAAAGTGTGAAGATGATCTTAAACTAAAGAAAGTCTTTATGTACTTGGCAGAAGTCGGTGCCATGATTAACACCGAGCGCGGCGGCTTTCAGAACGGAACCTATTACTACCATGTAATCTTTATACCGAAGCTCCGGGATCCAGAGAATCTTCAAAGGGAGTGGGGACACGAATATAATAGGGAAAGGGAAAAGGCCGAGAGAGAACTGGCCATCTTGCACCAGATGATCATGCGAATAGGAGTGCCGGATTGGGAATATGATCCTAGTGGGAAGTGGTTGAAAAAGACCTACTCTTCCGAAATTTGTAATGTTATTGAACAGGTAAGAGGGGATATTGAGAGGGCGCTATCTTACCTCAATAGCCACCTGAGCGAAATGGTAAAGGAGAAAACCTACACCGATATCTTGGAGAAAGCGTTAGAGCTAGCACCAGAGCCACCAGGATCCAAAAAATAGGGCATTACTTACCGATCAGGTAAAGATCTCCATCGGGAAGCCCGGTTTGAACGCCGGGCTTCCCTTTGTCGTTTGCGCCACCGGGTTATGTAACAGAACCGGGAATATGTTTTGTTCTTTGGATCCTTACCACAACAATATCTAAGAGCTAGTTCTAATCTTTCACAAGCTTGAGAGTAGGAACACCTGAGATACTTGGCGATCCTTTGCTTGAGGTAAGGATCATCACCGGCAGACATACAGATCCAGAACTCCAGGGCCAAGCCATCAGCGCCGCATCTCTCCAGCCTACTCTCCAATTCTGCCGCTACTTCGGCCGGCTTGGTGAAGTATGCTTCATGCTTATGAGATGACTTTGACTTGCCGGCATATCCAGTTTCCTTATGTTGAGAGGGCCAGAGGCCGATTCCTATGCTGGAGAGGATCGGGATCAGCCAGAGAACTTGTTTCTTGGTAAACCGGATCTCGCCGTAAGAGTACCATTCAATCACTGGTGCCTCCCCTAGACCGGCTAGGTGGTTGCGCCATAAATTTATTTGTTTCAGCGATATGATCCTCTTCCACTTCAGGACTCATTGTTACTATAGGTTCTACTGGTGGCCGGGGATCTTGGAGTTTCTTCCTATGATGTTTCAGATTATAGTTTACTAATGCTCCCCTTGTTTCCGGGGAAATAAGATCCCATATAATCATAGCAGATCCCTTCTAGGTATTATCTCGGTTGGCCGGGCGTCCAGATTTTAGAAGGCGCTTGTTTCTTTTGAGTATGGTTGAGGACAAACAGAACGATCTCGGCAGTACGAGTACACCCGGAGCATAGTCCCCACCTTGAAGTATGATTGACGTTGTGATCACAGCTTGGTATCGGGCATCTGTTTGGCTTTACTGGCATGACGGCATCTCCTGTCTTATAATATCCGGGTCAGGACATAGTGGCTTGAGGCTATCCTTCAGGAAAATCTTACACTTGGCGATTCCTCCAGTTGTAACCATATCTTTCAACCATTTGTAATCAGGAAGTATAAGCGGCTTTGTCTGCGCGCCGAAGATCAGCCAATCAATACCACCTAGAGCCAAGGTTGAAGGCATTACCAGACAGTCATCCAGCATCGGTTCAATAGAAAGAAACTTCAGAGTAGCTTTGATATCTCGCATCTTCCTACAAGCTTCAATGACTTCCTTTGAACTGGTGGCCGTCATCCCGACCCAGCAGTTATCAGGGAAGGGCGACCACATGGACATACGATCGTATTGTTTCGTGAGTAGATAGAAACGATGTTGGGGGCAGGCTTCAATAACCTTGAATACCACAGTCTGCCAGCTATGCGGTACTCCAATACCGAAGAGGTCAGACATATCACAGACGAAGATACCTGATGGCCTACCCGTATCTATGGGTTTTCTCATTCTCTCCGGCCAGAAGCGGGGATGGAAGGGGTCTTCATACTCGTTTGGCATCTCTCTCATACCTAGGCAGACCTGAATTGCCAAGCCAGATGGAACAGAGGCGATATTCTTGTTCGCCAAGTATCTTGACCGCAGCCGACCATTAGCCAACTTCCAGGCATAGCAGGGGAAGCCGCCGCCGTTGCAGAGTCCATTCGTATTATTCAGGCATCCGGTGATCGGATTCCAGGAATAACCTTGTGTGCCGTTAGGGTTCTTCACCCATTCGATCGATGTTCTGTACATAATCTCCTTCCTTTTCATCCAGGTAAGTATCCCTTCATCTACAGTAATTCATTAAGCTTGTTAAGCAATACCTCAAACTCATTTGTTCTGAATAATCCATCAGCCAGGGCATACATCACATCAAATTCCCCCTTCGGAAATTCGCCGAATAGGAATAAATGTTTGCCTTGCCCTTTTCCATATCCACCCTCTAAATGTGAACTTCTACCACAGGGCATCAGCATTATTACCGTATCAGCCCAATCTAGCCATTTCTTATCTTCGTTATATGCCCTTTGGACTTTAGCATCATTAAGAAAGCTCAAAGCATCATATTTAAGCAAGTCTATTTCATCATCAACCATTTCAGACCAATGGAAGGCAAAACGCTTATCTGTAGACCTACAAAAAGCATCTACCTCAAAGCCATAATTCTCTAAGCTATTGGCTAGCCAAAACACTGCCTCTTGATTTTTCCAACTTGATGCTATATAAATCTTCATTTCATCCTCCTTACTGTATGTCAAGGGATACTTACCTTCATCCATTACCATGAAAATTATTAGTGGGCTAACTGTTTAGCTAGTCTGTAAATGCGCCGGCGTGGTGTTTCTCTATACTCTTTAGTTGTCGAAGAATCCATCACGTTTAATCTCCAAATCAGCCTTGTTTATCTTGGGAAGTGAATCTTCTAAGGCTGGCATTGAAATGCGGTATCCAAATTCTTCTTCCAGTGTTCCTAAGATACGGGTTGCAAAGTCTCCGGTTGACATTTCAGGAACACGATTTAAGAGTAATTGGCAAAGCCGATAGTGGGCTAATTGGCGGACTTCCTTAAATGTCTTATCCATTAATCACCACCTAAGAGGTTTTTTCTCATGGACTTATCCAATGCTTTCTCAGCTAATGCACCCGCTTCATCGAGCAATCCATCAAGTTCATTTACGATTGTGTAATCTGATACCTGCTCAGATTTAACTCCGATGTTGGCGGACTGCTTACCTAGCGACTGTTTAGAAAGCAACTGGTTGAATCTACGGCATGCCTTATGTATAGACATTATCGCCTCGAACATTTCGGGGGCAGAGGCAATCAACGTAGCGTTAGCTAGTGTCTCCGGTAAAGCATGACCACGCCCGCAGTGCTGGTAGTCAACATCACGGTCGGTATCTACTCCGAGAGCCGGTCGCAAATCGGCTACTATACAGCCCTTATAGTCGCCCATCTGGTCGCTGTCTCCGTAGGCCTTACTGCGGATAGTAAGGTCTGTAAGTTCGACAAACCAGTCTCCCTTAGTGAAAAAGGCGCAGTAAGTGTCATTATCAATCTGATATCTACCTGTCACTCGGGGTCTATCTTTGCTGCTGCTGTAATCCCTCATTTACTCACCTCATTAGCGTGCTGGCATTTAGCACACAATCCCGCCATACGTGTTCGTTTCCCACACTTAGGGCAGTTAGCGACATTGCCAGTCACCTTCATTACTGCCCCGCAATTCCTACATTTCAAAGGTCTGGTGTTCATCACTCCCCCTTAGTATGGGTGGGCTCTTGAGTTCTCGATTGTATATCCCTCGCCATCACTATGAGTTCCCTAAAGGGATTATGTTCTTTTTGGTCGTCCAGTTGATTAAGGTATATCCATATCGCTGCCCAATAACCAAACATCATAAATTTATACCTTGAAAGGCTATCTATTGCTGTTTCAAATGCCTCTTGTTTTGCATCTTTGATTTGCATACTCACCTCTTCATTCCCCCTTGCCTTCGGGGGTGGCTTTGGCTTTTGAAGGCAGTTGGTTTTCGGCTATTAGCTTGCGTAATACCTCAACGCCCTTTGCGTCAATTCTTCTTTTAATATCATCATGGGCTGCCATTTCCCCACAATAGAAGTCGCCTATTTGGAGACCTGTACTGACTTCTGAGACGACAACTTGCCCATCCACCATACGCTTAAAGAAGTTAAATTCTTCATAGCCATAGATAGTGAACGGCTCCCCTTCAACTTCTTGCAGATATTTAGATTTAAAGAAAGCATTCTCCATCCTGATTGTATATTCCATCTTTCCTACCTCCTTCTTATTGGGGGAGTAATCGGGATAAATTTGCTTTTACCTTTACTTGAGTAATAGCTTGAAGTTCCTCAATGAGTGCCTTTATTTTCTGGGGCGATGGCTCAGGTAAATGATTGTGACCGCTGTCAGCGCCTATGCTGACAAAGTTAGGGTTTATCCCTCGTATTAACCTGACCATTTCAGGTAAATCAAAATCCATGATAGGCTCTATGCTTACCATGCGTTGTAACCAGTTAATTTGTGCAAAGTATTCCCCTCGGTCTTTTGGTGGCATAGCTTTGCTAATTCCATAATCCTTATTTGTTTCTATCGTTGTCCCCAAGACTGTTTTGTCGGGCACTTCCCAAACTCCCAAGATAGCAGGACGGAAGCGATAGACATTCTTAGTTTGGAACAGATACGTATTATCATAATCACGGCATTTGGCGAGTATCTCATAAATATATTCCTTGGTTACATCTTCAGCCCACATGTCGCAGGAGCTACCCACGAAGATAATATTGCCACTTCCCAAATCTGTTTTTAATTCCTTCTCATCGAAGTGTAATTCCGGTTGTGGGTATCTTTTCATGTAGCAATAAGAGCAATCATGGGGACACTTGCCCTTTATAACATTCCACGTATGAGTCACCCAGGGATACATATTACCTTTTGTTTTGTTTAACATCTCACTCCTTCTTATTGGGGGAGAGTCCGGGGCTGGTGGTGAACCTACTCCAATACTTCCGATATAATTATCTCGATCCGTGGTGGAGATCCAAACCGTTTCCGGGTATGGAGATCTACGATCTGGGCGTCATCCGGCCAGATGTACTTATTGAGCGCATCCATAAGTAGCTTTTCATAATTGTCCAGATCAGGTCGCTTAACCGGATAGACTTGTTTCTTTGAAGCACTCTGCGGTTTCGGAATATAGAACGTGGCCGATAACTTCAGAGGTACTCCCGGATCAAAAGGAATATGCTTGAGCATTTGTTCTCTGATCATGGTTTCCTGTCTGCGAGTCTGGGACGGCGTATAGGTAATAACTTTTTTGCCGACCACTCTAGATCGCGCTCTACCCTTCGGCGTAGGTACCACATAGATAATATCTTCTATCTCATTCATCCCAACTTCTCCCTTAAACTATTACTCATTGGTGGCCTCCTTATAATAGTCTGGATTTTCCTTGTTGAATCTCTCGGCTTGATGCTCTAATACAATATGTCTTACTCCCAGAGGCAAGAGGATAAATTGACTTGGTGGTAATTTACTACATTCTGAGATGTGCCAGATTGTTTCACATAGACGACAGATTATATCATCAGGATACCCGTCTTTTGTCTCTAAGGCATGATGGCATCTCTTTGTCACTTCTTCGCCTCCATATTCTTTATTACATCAGATAGGGGGATGACTGATTCATCTAGTAATTGATTTAATCTCTCCCAAAACTCTTGTTGGTATGAGTTTGGCCAGTAAGCTATTGACTTTCCCCGACAACAGCCAATAGCCATATACTCAGTGTATAGTTCATGGAAAATATTATGTGGAGTTCTGTTTTCCACCTTCACATAAAGGTTAGGAGATATGGCTTTGAGGATGGACAGGGCCAGGCACTCATCACAACTCATCTTATCTGCTATTTTACAAAAGGCGGGGTCGATAGGGCAGTTATGATGTAATAACTTAGTAATAATATCCACTATTTTCTCCAGTTCAGGACTGTCCATGATAAACCTCCATTGAATCAGGGTTTCTTCTCCATAATCTAATAGCTCTTACCAATTCCCCACCTGCACCACCACAAACGAATGGTGTATCTTCTTCCCCCATGAATCTATGAGGGGTTTTCCCAGAGCAGTAACCTTTGTGTTGACATTTATGAGCATGGTCACAGATTACACTATCACTGTCCATGTATCACCTCCAATATCGCCAGGGCTAAGGCTTCGGCGGGATCAGTCCAAGAATAATGCCATTCATCATCTCCCTTTTCAAATTGCCAGCAATACCAAATTTCATCAGCTATTGTTGTTTCTATATAGATTGTATAACCATCATTGATTAGCTTCGGCACCGCATACTTGAAGAGATTGTTGAGGTCTAGTTTTATAGGGTTTCCGATATTCCATTCACCATCTTCTTCATTCCATGATGTTCGTAGATAGACAATTAAATCACCAACAAAATCTTCGCCAAACTCGACCTTTCCATCAAATACCCCCCCCCACAGTTCTTTTATCTGCCCAGGGGTTATCTGCTCATTGTTCATTGGGTGACTCCTTCTCTATTTCGTCTAGTAGGGATTGCCAATAACCGGTAAGTTTATCCTCTCTCATCTCACTCCTTTATTCATCCCCTCTCTGGTCTGGGGTATTCACTCCCCCTATTCCTTGCCTTCGGAGTTTTGGCTCTCATCTTTCCTTCACCACCTTTTATTTATTTACAGCATCTTCTGATTAGCCGGTGATTCACTATCATCTCGAGCATAGTTCTGATATCGGTGGTGTTCAATATCCCAGACAAGTTTCACGCGCTTCCAAGAATCACCCTGTCTTTGGGCGCCAATAAGAACTTCAGTAACTTTATCTTCAGTATCATCGTAATAGCTCTTCCGGTAAAGGAAGAGTACCACATCAGCATCTTGCTCAATATTGCCAGAGTCGCGGAGATCCGATAGCTTTGGCCTTTTATCTTCTCTCAATTCTGGAGCGCGGCTCAACTGGTGAGCGCATAGTATTGGCACGTCCAGGGCCAGCGCCATTTGCTTCAAGTTCCTAGTGATGTAGCCAAGCCTATCGTTATTGTTATTCCCATAACTGTCATTTAGCAAACCGAGATAATCAATAACGATCATGGCTAGATCATGCCGATTCTTTAGTTCATAAGCCGCTTGATAGATATTAGCCGTGTTGATCGCTCCAGTTCTGGTTATATCCATGAAATAGATCTTCATTGATTGGAGTTTCATCAAGGCATCATCCTGAATCTTGCTCATTACTTCATGGGAGAAACCCCCAAAACGGATAGCATCAATAGGTTCGCCTATTTCACTGGCCACATCCCGATCGCTTAAAGATTCTACATTCATCTCGGCGCTACAAAAAAGGATATTATTATCAAGCCCGATGTTATTGGAAATCTGCTGGAGAAAGGTAGTCTTCCCAACCTTCGGCCGGGCCCCCACGATGACAAGATCTCCGGGGAATAATCCACCACCTAACCGATAATCCAGATCTATAAATCCGGTCCTTAATGCTATGCCACGTTCTTCTTGATATAGTTTAGTGTACCGATCGTAGAGAAGATCAACGCGATCTTTCGGCGTGATTATTGATGTACCACCGGCATTCTGTCTCAGCTTCAAAAGGAGAGCATCTGCTTTGGCTAGTACGCCGGTAGTATCTTCAGGCGCTTCATAAGCCATAGCTGTGATCCTATCGCCAACAGTCACCATCTGCCGGCAGACTGAAAGCCGCCGCACGATATCGGCGTAGTAGTTGCAATCAATAGAAGTAGGGCAGATAGAGATCAAGTAGGATAAATAAGCGGCACCGCCCACAGCTTCTAGCTTGTCTTGCTCGGAGAGCTTTTGTGCTACTGTAATCTGATCAACGGCGGTCCCTTTCTCTTTCAGATCGAGCATAGCCTTGAGGATTATACCACCAGCCTCATAATAAAAATCACCAGGTTGGAGATAAACTGACTTGATCAATTCGCCGTCAATCAGTAAGGATCCGAGAACGGCCTCTTCAGCTTCAGGATTATGTGGTGGAAGCTTATCATCAATCATCTTCGTAAGTCCTAGGCTTGTCACCACTGGTCTTCCTTTCCTTTGCTTTTTCCTTCGGTTGATCGTCTATACCCTCTTCATCCCAACGTCTGAGTATCGCTTGGATGTATGACATACTACGATGATTCTGTCTTACGGCTTCATCCACGGCTTTCTCAAACCAACCTTCAGGATAATGATCACGCATATCCTTGATATTTTCTACACCAACAGGAGTAAGATGGCCAACCTCTTGCTCAAAATGGGTGATCATCTTGGCAAATACAGGATCAAGAAACTCACTGGTATCAACCTTTTCTGGCTCGGCTTTTATCGGTTTCTTTTTCTTGGATAGAGGGGGATCAGGGAACTCGCTTTCGGCTTCCCTACTGTACCAGGCCGGTTCCCTACTGATATCGCGAGATTGGCCTTGTTCCCCTTTGAAGCCAGGCATCCAAAGAAACTTTTTGCCCTTGACTTCATAGCATTCGAGAAGGGGCTCTCCGGTCACATCATCCTGAAGTTTCTCTAGTTGATCAAGCCATTGTTTGATCTCTTCCTCACTATGATCACGAAGAGGAAATACTTTACGCTTCAGTATCTTTGGATCACCATAATATCTGCCGTCACGATCCAGCTTGGTAATCAACCAAGTGTAAAATAAAGCCCCGGCATCTGAAAGAGAGTTTACTCGCTCACTGTCACAGATCTTGCGCTTAATCATCCGGCCATCAGCCATGATTTCATTCCTCCTTGTTCCCAAACCTCATAACCCCTTGAGCCAGTCTCTTAACTGCTATCTCACAGTATTTCTCTTCTATCTCTATGCCAGTGTAATGACGTCCATTGTATTTCGCTGCTAGTGCAGAGGTACCACTCCCCATAAAAATATCCAGTACGTGTACTCCAGGAGTTCGTGCAATTAAAACGTCATAAAGTTTGGTGGGCTTCTGTGTTGGATGATGCCTACCATCTTGAAAGTTAGATTGTGGTCTGGGTGCTTCAATAACACTCGTGTACCATTGGCCTTTTCCACCCACCTCGAGATCCCGAGGCTGATCTTTTCTCATAAACAATATTGGCTCATGCCGATACGACCAACTTTGGCGATGAAGTTGCATTGAATAACCATTTCGCCCCCACCAGATCAATGTTTGGATATATTCAAAACCTATACTTTCTAGCAATGGTTTTGCCTTGTAGATTCCCTTGTCAGAGTGAGATAGATAAAGAAATGACTCAGCAGATACTTGGTAAACTTGGGAGAATACATCATAAAACCATTGCCAATATTCCTCGGGATCTCGAGAGTCGGAAGTTTTTGGACCATACTTTTTGCCTAGATTGTATGGTGGATCAGTCAGCACCAAATCCACTTTAGGCAACTGTGGCAAAATCTCTCGACAATCACCACAGTAAATTGTTATGCCAGCATCCTTATCTTCGTAATATGGTTGCATTAAACTCAACTTTTCCCCACTAGGCCCGGCCAGTAGCCCGGTTTAAGATCGCTAAGAGTTCATCCCCTTGCCATTGTTTAAGCTCGGATAGTTTAGCCGGCACCTTCCACTTGAGATCTGTGGACATAAGCTTGCCGAGATCTGCCATCGTCCAGCTAACCTCTTTGGATAACCCCATGATCTTCGTCACGCTGTCTTTGGAGATCGGGCTTTCATCTTTTGGCTTCTCGGCCGGCGGTTGAGCTTCGGCTGGCGGTTCTGGCTCCGTACCCGGCAGACTGTCATCAATGGGGGGTGCCTCTTCCGGTTCCACGATCTCTTCAGGCGTTTCAATTACCCGACTATCGCCTTCAATCACAACACCATTGATACTGCCAGCATGGGCCATCCGATCATCCATGACCTCAATATCTTCCGGCATCTCCCCCGGCCGCAGACGACCAAGCATCTGGCGCTCACCACGAACGGTAGCCATGTTGAAAGCAGTATTGCCTTTGTCCTCGCCATATACTTTGCCATCAGGCGCATCAGGAGATATCGGCCACCAGCCATAGCCCACGGCCTCGGCGCCGGTCTTCGGATCTTTACCCTTGACGATAACATACAGCCTATTAGTATAGGCTTTCCCAAAGATCCTTTTCTGTTCTTCATCGGTCATCACTCTGGGAGTGTCATCAATGTAACTGAAACTGCCACTCCGGGAAGCGAGAAGCCGGGTAGCGGCGATCCCCATAACAGTCGCCCAGGTAGTCTCAATGATTCGCCCCGTCTTATCTTTTCGATTGAAGGGGATCAAGTAAACATGCTTCATAAGTGGGTTGAGATGATAGCTCTTACAAAGCATAGCGGCCCTGGTCTTCTCTTCGGGTGGCGCCTTCGGCCAGATAGAGTCCAGAATGATCATGGCATCTTCCGTGGTTAATGATGTAACTCCCTGGAATTGTGCTAGTTTGGTGGTTGTTTCTTCTCCGTATTGTTCATTCATTAGATTCCTCCTTGCTTCAATATTCATGGCTTCCATTCCTCTTTGCCGGATCGGGCTTGCCTCGCGCTCGATCCCTTCATGGTGAGTACGACGATAATCCTTACAAGCGAGATAGAACTGGCCATGATGTTCACTCTGGGGATCATCATCGTAAAAGATAGCCAGAAATTCCCCGCACTCCTTACAGACATTCTCCCGGCGTTTCTTTTCTATCTGATCCCTGGGGAAGTCTTTGGTGAAATAGTACGGCATCTTAATCAATAACCTTTCGATGATTATGACCTGATATTTTGACTTTACGATGATTTACCCAACCTACAAAGTCGCATAATCCTGTCTCATTTTCATTACATTTGTGAAACTCAAATTGGTCTGGTAAAGGAGTAACGGGTAAGTCTATCTCGGCTATCATGTTTACATGCCTTCGCTTCTGTTCTCTTTGTTCTCGTGTCCAGTTCCATTCATCAAAGACATACGAGAAAGGGGGGATTTCCTCCCCGTATTCTTTATGAGGCCCTTCTCTATTAAATGTCTTCCCACATCTTCGGCAACGATATTGTAGATCATAGTAATCAGCAATAGTTATCTTAGGCATCTTAACCTTCTCCACATAAAAGATTCAGGGCTTTGATATGATCTTCGTGCATCTTCTTAACAACCTCGGACATTTCGGCTAGGGCATCGAGCAACTCCCAGATCTGCATCTTAGTTATGTCCTCGCCCTTGTAGAAATACTGACCCTCTTTAACTCTGGCACTTTCCATCTTACTTCGGTCTCACTACCATTATTGGCCTATTGACAAATTTGACGCCGGGTACTTCCTGAGTGCCTCTGGTTGTTCTGGCTTTGGCGGCCAGCATAGATGTATTCGGTAGCTTATATTCATCCGGGAGCTTTGAGAAGTCGGTGATCTCATACGTCCAGTTATCCCTCATGTTGGATGATCCGAGATCAGCCTCGGTTCTCTTTGAGACTTCCTGGACGGACGGCATCTTTTCAGGTTCAGTAGCCGGGATCTCGGAAACTTCCTTGCCCTGTTCTTTAGCCTTCAGTTCAGTCTCTAGCCTAGCCACTTCCGCTTTAGCTCTCTCAACCTTTTCAGCTTCAACACGCCGGGCCTCTTCAGCTACATAGAATGCCGTGACCTTATCACGGTAAAGACGATCGGCACCCTCAAGTGGTTCAATGATAGCCTTAAAGGAAGCTTCAATGGTTGCGAGATGTAGCTTGATCGGGCCGGTGTATTCCAATCGCTTGGTGGCAACGGCCTTCCGCAGATTGGCCAAGATCGAAAGATCATTCGTGGCCGCTTCAATGTCTTCTTTACTCTGGATCTTTAGATCCTCGGCCCACTTGTGGATCCGGTTTACCTCTTCTACTAAAGAGGTAACAGCAATATCCTTTTCTGGTAGTGGAGTGATTGTTTGGATTGCAGTTCCGGGATCTAACTCTATGTTAGTCCCCTCATTGGCTTGTTCCGGCATTGTCATAGTTCTTTCTCCCTTCAATCTTAGTTGGTGGATCCCCGGCCGGAAAGTATTGACCGGGGATCCGATCGTTGTGGGCCGTGGTCGGAAGTCACTAGCTCCAGCACATCGGCCCTATCTCAATAAAAAAGGTTCATCACTCTTCGATGGTTTTGATACTGAGGCGGCTCCCCGGCTGTGTCTCGAATGACACTGAGCGCCCTTCGGTTGCTTGCCTAGTGATGATGAATCGGCCAATACGATAGGGTGGGGACTCGGCAAGTGAGTTGATCTTGTCTTTGGTTTTCTTGTCAATTGCTCGATACTCTGAAGCTTTTGCCTTTGCTTCCTGGCGCTCTTCAAGAAGCTTCTCAAGCTCCTTATTCGTGATAATCTTGTCTTCCATGTGGATCTGTGGTTGCGTTTTAGTTCCCATTGTAACCTCCATTTTTTCTATTTTCTCTTAGAATCACCATACTTAATGCTGATTCCTTCATGTGAAACATCCTAGCCAGCGCCGCTTGAGTGTATCGGCCGGAGTTCCAGTACCGCATGATGTTCGCATTCCGTTTTGTTTTAGGGATATTCGCCATAGCACCACACTTTCCCACATATTATAATCCGCATACCCACATTTGTCAATACCCTTTTCAACAATTTTTAGGAAGTTCTTGACAATTCACCGTTTTGTTTCTATGATTCTGAAATGAGCAGGATAATTTGTCTGGTGATAATTGCCATCCTAGTGATCCTGGCACTGGTCTACATCTGGAAGTTCGGATAAAAAAAGAACTTCCCCCTCCGAAATATATTACCAGTAATAATATATCACCAATAATATATTAAGGAGGGGGAATCGTTCCTATAATGCCATACGTTGTATGGCTATTGGGTTGTCGTGGTGGGGGTAGAGTCCTCGCCTTTCTTGCGATAGTAATGCTGGATAATTAGGGCATCCCACGTGATCATGGCGCCGAGCAGACCAGTAGCGCCACAAGCAGCGAACAGGTCGAACTCAGTAAGTCCAAGCAGATAAATCTTGACAGCCACGCCAAGTAGTATTAGCCCAAGAAAGACGGTGAGGGTGATGAGGGTGAACGCTAGTTTCTGTTTAAATACCGAATTCGTCATGTAACTTCTTCTCCTTTCTGGCACCGTTCGATTTCTTCTAAAAAGATGGTTTTCTGAGCCTTCTCAAGTAGATAGTAGGTAATCTTGGGCCAGGGCAATTCTTTATGGGCTTTCTTTAGGAACACATCCAGTTCATAGTTGAACCGGTCAATGGCCGGGGCGTCATCCAGTACTATCCCAACAACACGCTTTTCCTCTTCGCCCATTTCAGCACCCCCTCAGTGCCTCCCATTTAGCCTCTCAATCAGTATGCGAAGTTCACTCAGCACCTTGGTGTTTTCTTCTCGGCTCTTCAAGTCCTCTTCTAAAATCTTGGTGAGTCTGTCCTCCATGAACTTCCGGTCCTCCCGCAACTTACCCTCGCTGGATTTCCTGTCAGAGCGGTACATGATAAATATGATAACGGCGAGGAAGATTCCCCCGCCGAAACTGGCTGCTGTTTGCAAAAGGGTAAGTTCCATGATTAGCCTCCTGAATCTAATCCCCCATCCACCAGGAAGGTATATCATAAACTTCAATCATAGCGAAGGATGTATAGCCCAGAGTCGGGTTAGAGGAGTATAAAGCTAAATCCCATGATATAGAATTACCATCTACTGAGGCATTTAGGGGCAGGTATAATAGGCCGTTTACCCAGTGATGGTCGTAATCAGCACCGCTAACACGGTAGACACCTCTAAAGTTAGTACCATCGAAAAAGCCAGTATCCCCGTTTATCGTCCATCGGATGCCAGCCTGATAACTCGATGTGACGATGTTTCTAACGATACTGCCATTGTCACCCAGTGTTATTGATGCTGTCCCCAAGTTCCCACCAGCAGGGATATTTTCTACATATAATCTGGTCGGCTTAGTGGACAACATCCATTTCAGCCTTTTGTACCATAAGTCCCTAGCATCACTGATAGCTTCAACATCTGATTCGTTGACATACCAGAAACTAGAGGGCGAACCAATACCAGTAATAGCCCCCTCTGAACTCTCATGTCTACTCACCATATTAAATACTTCCGGCGCCCATACCACGTCTACATAATTGACAGTCAACCCCCCGTATCTGACTAACTGCCTCCATGCAGAGTAAACCGGTTCGGTGGGAATAAAACTAAAGTTGCCGATCTTAACATGTTGTAAGCTTGGGCTGGTAAGAGCACAGAGTAACTTGTAGTACCACTCTTCTTCATCGGTTATCCCCGCAATGGTTTCGGTAGGCTCAATAGTCTGCGTTATTTGGGTGGTGGCGGCAGTTCTAATGGTAGTACAGTCTAAACTTAGTATCCCTGCTAATATCACAGCGATTGCAATGACAATGATGACCGTACTAATTAGCCTGTTTCTCTTCATGTTCAGCTCCTTTATTAGTTGTCTTTTCCCTCCAGGTTTGCCAGTCTTTTTTCTATGCTAACAAATCTGTCTTCCGATGACAACTCTATAGGGGCTGGTAGATACTCACGCTTCGTCCCCATTTTCTTCAACTCTTTGTCTGTAGTAATGGAGGGGTCAAACGTAAAAGCCCCCTTCGGGGTATGTATCGTTATCATGCTGTCCTCCTGAAAACAATTGCCGAGATGGAGCAGGCGTAACCGGACGAGGCGCCATTCTTACCGTCTATTTGCAACTTCACGGCTTTTAGACCAGTGGCGGAGATTACATTACCAGCATCGGTCATAACAGCACCAGTACCACCAGCATCATATGTGTCAAAGCTGGCAATCTCAACAGCATCAACATAAACATCTACGATGCCGAAAGCCGAACCTTTGTAGCAATAGAGATCAAGCGTGTATGTGCCTGCCCTCAATGGAACATTGATTGTGAAGTTATCACCATCAGTTACGCTTGAGTTCTGCCAGAAGCCATAGAAATAATAAGCCCCATTGTTCCATGCCCATGTACCTTGGCCAATAGAACGGTAGGCTATCGGAAAGGCCACCACGCATTCGCCTGCGAGTAACTCCAGGTCATCCTGCAAGTTATTATATTGTGTCGCAGTTGCATCGTCGCCAGCCGAGACATCACTGGATGCGATATCAGTCATGTTATTACCCCCTCGCTACCGTCAAGACGTAGGTAATCGTAATGTCGTATGAGCCACCAGTGTTATCAAATGATGCCAACCAATGTGCACCAAGGAGTCCCGTAGCCTCGCCAGCAGCGGCATTCGAACCTCCCCAGATACCAGCTTCTTCAAGTGCGATGGTACACTCAGCGGCGGTGAAGAATGTAGCAAAGGTAATCACATAGTTAGACCGTGACCGGCTGGTGATGGCATTCCGGTGGGAGAAAGTACCAAGGGTGGTATCGGTGGCGGTAGGCGCCGTATTGTCAGTTCCGATTTCACAATAGGTATAGCCGACATCATAGACCGCCGACTCGTCCATGATAAAACCCGAGAAGAGTTGCAGCCCTTCATTACAGACGATGTTAGGCGTTTCCATCTCGGCCACGACCACACCGGGGTCTATCATGCGACCTTGCTCATCAAATTTACGGGTGCCCTTCACGGTAGCGGTCAGGATGCCCTTGCCGCCGATGACCAGCTTGTTCTTGACCTCAACCTGTTTCATGTCTGCCTCCGTTATTTCCACGTGAAAAAGCTCCATTTGGTGACTGTGGTAGCATCCGGTTCCCATTTATAAGCCTCTGTGGTGCGGTTGGTTAGTGAGGTGGATTCCGATAACTCCACCTGCTCATGTTTAATGTGCTGCAAGGAACCCGCTGTGATAGGTGCTGAATTTAACCACCGTCCTACCTCGCCACCAGAGAAGTCATCCTCGTTAAGGGAGGTAGACTCGGACAGTTCCAATACTTCCATCGCCTGTAGGAGCACAAGGAGCTTACCATTACCAAGTTTGATTGCCTTATCCTGACGATGGAGGATGCTAGCGAAAAACTGCGCCCAGCTACCCAGTACCGGGCCTGTCACCGCCGTTACCTCATAGAAGTGCTTCCCTCCTACGGATACAACACGCACGGATGATATGAGCATTTCGTGTGCAGATAGCCCAAACAATGCTGACGTAATCTGCTGCATCTGGCCCGGGGAGAGACCGCTCTCCGCCGTGCGGTATCTGAGCTTCTCGGCCGACTGGCAATATTGCTGTATCTTACCGACGGCGGATTCCTGTATCCCATCCTGAGATTCGTGGTCGGACTCGGTGACAATATGCTCCACGATGCCGGAAGTCCCCTCAAGCTCGGCAAGGGAATTGATAGCGCCGTCATTCTGGGACATGGCTATCAGGGGATACTGCCCATAATACTGGATGGAGATGGCAACGCCATTAGCTGGTGCAGCGGAAGCAAGCACAGTAGCATCACCCTTGTTCCAATAATAGTCATGCCCAGTCTCGACGCCCTTGATGCCAACGGTCTTGGGGACGGCATCCTCAGTGATAGTGGGCTCGGAGGCAATCGGGAAACCGACGGTGAACGACACATTGCTTCCATCCCCCGTGAACCCCTCTGTTTGTAACGCTGTGGTTCCTGTGCCTCCCCGCACGTATTGGCGATTACGGTAAGACGGATTCGCCCCCGATAGGTGCATGGTGCCCTTAATGGCTTGGTGAGTAGACCCGTCGAGGTTCCAGGATGTATAGTTAGTGAGCCTGTCTATGAAGTACAGGCGGCGGTGTTGGTCAATCTTCCACGTGAACCCAGACGCCTCCTTGAGGGCATCGAAGACGTCGGACACGTAGGCATAATTGATGATGGTCTCGGCGACTGTGGGGCCGGTCTGTACCTCTCCGATGGTCACGCCCTCATCTGCAAGGTAATTGGTATGTACATCGTTTACGATGTGGGAGAGGGTCTTATCGGCATAGGATTCCACGACCAGACGCTTATCGGCTAGATAGTGGTTGTCTCTACAGGCGATATCATGATAGAGGCCTCCAGAGGGTGCGATGCGGGCCCGGCCAGGGTTATCTATAAAGCCGCCGAACTGGAGTTCGTAATCATCGTCGTATATCTCGACCGGCTGGCTGTCGTAGAAAATGAGCGTTCCGGCTGTATCCACCACGATGAACTCTGCGGTGGAGCGCTCATCGATATTGGATTCTATACCAGTACTACCCTTGCTGATTTTTCGAAACACGGAGGGGCCATCTACCAGCATCATCGAGTCCACCTTGACGCTGGTATCCCCGTTGATGACTTCAAGCTCCGGGTATAGCTGGGTAGCGGCAGCATCAATTGTGCGGGTGACAGTAAGCAACTCCCAGTCGCCCCCACCGGTATGGTAATCACCCGTGGTGCTACCCACGCCGTCGTCGATCTTGAGG
>CAZNSC010000058.1:0-18396 GCA_964575695.1 uncultured Dehalococcoidales bacterium | reverse complement strand
TCGAACCTACGACCAAGCGGTTAACAGCCGCCCGCTCTACCACTGAGCTACTCGGGAATGTTGTGATTATTTAATTCCATTTGGCTGCCGAGCCTGGATTCGAACCAGGGCTAAGGGATCCAAAGTCCCCCGTGCTACCACTACACAACTCGGCATCACATTGAGATTATAGCATCTAGCGATATCTCGGGCAACATCGTTTTGCTTATCGGTAGTAATTCCAATGTTGCATCCAGATGAGACACTACGGGACAGAGTTAAGGAAGTCTACTAGGGGCATACAGGGGCTCGTATCTGCCATTACTTTATTACCCGTGCCATGTATGACTATTGAGCTATTTACAGTCAATTTAGGTTATCTATAATTAGCTTAGTGTCATAAAAGTTAGCTTAGTTATAGGAAAGGGGCTGGACATGAAAGTAGCTAAACGCGCCAGGCAGGTTTCGCCATATACTACATGGTATGAGTTTAAAAGAGACCTTGAAAAAAGGTCGGGCTATGTGCTGCTTAACTGGCGATGGCTGGAGGTAAAACCCAAGGCCCCGCTCCCTTGGAATGACGCTCACATGGAAGCCGCACTTTCGGCGGTATCGCGTTTCAGGCATTGTGGCCGAGCTAATATAGCAGATTGTGGACATCGGAATAGATTGAAGTCTTGGGGAGGGGGGTGATTGACATGGTGTTGTGGAAGCTTAGGTTGTGTGCCCGGTGCGGGGGTGATGTCTTTGTTGATAGAGACATGGATGGCTGGTATGAGCAGTGTTTCCAGTGCTCATGTCGCAATGAGCTGAGGAGCACACCCGAGTATGAGGGGCAATCCGTCTCTAAAGGAGAAGGAGCCAACCTGCCTGATTGTGAGAGCTTGCCTGTACACTAGAGATGGTTCCCCGGTGCGTGCGGCATGCAGTCCCCACTTCGGAGCTTTTCCTTAGTACTGCCGCCCCGTAATCTGGCTGCCTCAGGTAAATCGTCAGCGAAGAAGGCGCAACACAGTTTAGGATACCCTAGGTATCTGCGTTTTCCTTCCTACCGGCAATGTAACCCTCGGCCCATATTTTGTGCCTGATATCGGTCACTTCTATCCCTGATGCTTCGTCAATCAAGAACTTTGGGTATGGATTCTTGCTTCTATTCAGCCTGCGTTTCTTTTTCACTTCTGTCTCCCGATTAACCTCTTTCGGAAATGAGCATTTACTGTTCTTCCACCAGAAACAGGAATGGAAACAATCAAGCTTCAGCGGGCAATTGACGGCCTCCTTGAATGCGGCTTCGATTGTCATCGGAACCTCCACGGGCTTACGCCCCTTATTAGCGCTCTAAAGGTTGTCAGGACGATCGGCAAAAACAAAGTGGCAGTTGCTTTTCGCGGTAACAACCTCCCGATTCTAAGTTTATCCCCTCTTGGTTAGAATGAGGTTATAAAAAGGGTAGACTTTGATTAGAAACTTGGATTTTCTCAGTCAAATTCGGATAGGAGACGGCTTATCGGTGGCAAGTCAGCTGTCAAGAGATGTCAGGCAAGGGCAGGACCAAAAATCACCCGAATGGGGGATGGATGCTTGTGGCGGCTGCTGGTACTATTACTATAGTACGGTAAAGGAGGTAGCCTGAGGTGGAGAAAATACCGGAAGTAGACAAGTGGGGTGTTGACGAGGCGGCAGCGATTGTTGATGAATACAAGCAAAAAATGGCCCGGGTAATTGAAAGGCAATGTGAGCAGCGAAAACAACAGGCTGAAGAGGAATTCACGCGAATCATCACTAAGGCCTACGAGGAATCAGCTGCTATCATTGGTGCCGCCCAGAAAAACGCGGAGCAGGTTATTCTGGATGCGAAGGAGAAAGGAAAGAAAGAATCGGCAGAGGAATCTGCCAGAATCATAGCTGGTGCCAAGCAAGAGGCAGAGCAGATTGTTAATCAGGCCAGTACTAAGGCCGAGGAGGAATCGGCTAGGATCAAAGCCGAGTCAAGCCAGGAGGCTGAGAGGGCTGCGGCGGCATTAGCAGAGGAAGCTAAGAAGAAAGCCGAGGCGGAGTCAGCGAAGATTGTTGCCAAGGCAACAAAACTCGCGGAACAGAGCACCAATGAGCTTTATGAGAAGGCAAAGAAGGAGGCCAAGGAGAAGACAAAAGGGGAAGTAGAACGGATCATTGGTGACGCCAGGGAGGAATCAGCGAAGATTATTGCCCAAGCCAGGCAGGCGGCCGAGGAAGAGGCAAGAGGGATGATAGCTGAATCTAAGGAAGAAGCACAGAGAGTGACTGAGAAGGCCGTCGAGGAGTCGAGGAAGCAAGTAGAGCAATCAATGAAGGCTGCCGCTCAGCTGAGAGAGAAGGCGGAACAGGATATAAATGAGGCTAGAGAGAAAGGCAGGAAGGAGACAGAAGAGGAGTCGATCCAGCTCATTGCCGAGGCCAAGCAGCGGGCAGAACAGCTCACCGCCGAGACCAAACAACGGGCAGAGCAGCTTATTGCCGAGGCTATAGAACGAGGGGAAAAACAGGGGAAGGAAGAGATGGCCAAGGCATTGAGTGACGCCAGGCGGAAGTCAGAAGTGGAAGCGGCTGAGATCATTGCCGGGGCCAGGCGAGAGGCAGAAAAGATTATCAGCCAGGCCAAGAAGGCGGTACAGCAGGAACTTGAAGAGTCGGCGACTATTATTACTGAAGCCAGGCGTAGACTGGAAAGGATTGCTGCCGCAACTGGCGACGAACCTAAGAGCGAGTTGCCGCAGCAAGAGGCTCCGGTGGCGCAGCCAGATGCCAAAGAGGAAAGTGCCGGAATGGTTGATGCCGCTGCTGAGACGGAGGTTCATGTCGCTGCCGCGGCAGACGGTGACTCGGAACTCTATGAGGGGAGACTGGAATTCACGATAACCCCGCCAATAGACTATTCGCAGATACAGGAGTTGCGGCGCTGGCTGACCATTCGTCCTGACGTGAAGCCGGTATCGGTGGGTGGCGCCAACAGCACTGGAGCCTCGGTGATTGTTGACCTCACCAAGCCGATTCCTGTCATTAGTATCCTTAAACAGATACCGGTCGTGCAGGCCGTGGTCAAGCAGGGGGATAAAATTCAGCTGACGCTGAAGATAGCACAACCTGCATAGTGTCTCCGGTGAATATATACCGCTAGTGTCGGGAAGTGCTTTGGACTATGCTGAGGGCATCTTGGTGCCGAAGGTCGGGCTCGAACCGACACGGGGGTCGCCCCCCAACAGTTTTTGAGACTGTCGCGTCTGCCTATTCCGCCACTTCGGCAGCTATTTCCAATTCTTAATGGGAATCAGCAGTCTGGCTGGCTGCCCCTCTGGCAGTCAGAATTATACCACCGAGCCGGAAAATGGTTCAATCAGGTGTCCAGGGGTTTCCCCACTTCCCTCGATAGGCCGGTGTGGCTTTGCTCCGCGATAGGCTGGTTTGCAGGTGAAGTTAAGGATTATGACCGCTTGCTGTTGCCTCTCAGGGAGTTGCTCTGGTAACCTGGCAATGAAATCTTCGGTTGGGGGTTGTGCAGGTAATGGGGTCACGGTCTTCATCGCTGGTCAGGAGATTAACGTTGGCACCTTGATCCCAGGGGTTTCCCCAGCCGAAATCTATTATTACCACCCCCGGAGATACCTCATCGGTGACCTTAGCCCTGATTTTGACCGTTCCCGTTGGCGAGGTCACCGTGGTCAGGTCGCCGTCCTTAATTCCCCGGCTTTGAGCATCATCGGGGCATAACCTTACTAGAGGCTCTGGTTCCAGCTTTCGTAACGCCGGTATATTGCGGAAGCGGGTATGGACATATGCCCCCGGTCTTCGGGTGGTGCCAATCAACGGGTAGCTCTCACGCATGGCCGGTTGACCGGAGAATGCCGCATCCAAATCTTTATACTCCGGCAGGGGTGGGTAGCCGTAGTCTTTTAGCTTGGACGAATAAATTTCGACCTTACCTGACGGGGTCTTGAAGCCATCCTTCAGATATTTTTTGTATTCCAACGGAGGCGTGGTATAGATGACTGACTGTTTCTGCAGCTCGCCGAAGGTAACCCCGCTCGCCTTGAGCCTGTGGTCGATCCACTCCTCGGTATTGGTCCATGGGTAGGCTGCATCCAGCCCCATTCTTTTGGCGAGGTCGTACTCGACCTCAAATACAGGGCGGGATTCGCCTATTGGTTCAATAACCTTCCGTCTCAACGCCACGAAGCCACCTTCGGTGCTGGCATAACGCCGAAAACCATTCCGTTCGAAGACAGACGCCTCGGGTAGAATTATGTCAGCGAGTTCAGCCGTTGCCGATTTAAAGACATCGCAGACAACCAGGAACTCAAGCTTCTCCAATGCCTGCCTCGTTTTGGTGCTGTTGGCATTGATCAGGGCGGGATTGGCGTGGTAGACAATCATTGCCCGGGGTGCCGAGGGTTCTCCGTTGAGGACAGCGTCCAGCATATAAGGGAAAGGAACATTGGGGAATAGCGGGTATTTATCAGAACCCAGGCGTTCTGCTGTCGGGCGCCTGCTGACTTGCGGGGATAGAGTAGTGCGGGGGAAGAAAGCGTTGCCTCCCTCTGCGTCCAGGTTGCCGGTAATGGCACAGAGGATGCCGATCGCCCGTGTGGTTTGTGCCACATTAGGATACTGGTCAATCGCGTTGCCTTCATGGATAAGGGCTGGCTTGGTAGTAGCATATGTTCTGGCAACTTGGCGAATATCACTTGCCCTGAGCCTGGTAATAGCCTCAGCCCACTCTGGCGTAAACCGTTCCACGTGTTCGGCTAACTGCTCAAAGCCTACCGTCCACCGGGCAACAAACTCCCTGTCATAGAGCCCTTCGTTGATGATTACGTTGAGCATCGCCAGGGCGAGGGCGTCATCCCTACCCGGCTCGATGGCGAGCCACTTGTCGGCGATATCAACCAGGCTAATGTGCCTGGGGTCGATGACGATGAGTTTGGCACCCCGGCGTTTCGTTTCCGGGATCAACCGGATGAATCTGCCGTAGGCAGCTTGCCCGGCTCTTCTGGAATCCGCGGGGTTAGCGCCCCATATCAGCATGCATCTGGTGTTTCGGTAATCAGGGTCTGTCATGTCCCCATAAACGGTGTCGAAGGCAACCTCCCGCGGTATGTGGCAGAGATGGGCGGGATCAACGACATTCGGCGAGCCATAGGCGGCTAGAAGCTGGCTGAAAGCATCAAAGACTGCCTGCGTCACCGGGGCACCGTGGCATCGTATCAGAGTCTCGGCACCATGCTTTGCCCTTATTTCAAGAAGGCGAGTGGCGACTATATCCAGGGCTTCATCCCAGGAGATCTGCTCGAAGCCGCTGCTTGTCCGGCGCAGGGGATACTTCAGGCGGTCGGGGGAATAGACCACTTGACTTGCCGCGGCGCCTTTGGGACACATATCACCCCGGCTGGCGGGGTGGCTTGGGTCTGCCTTGACGCTGCGGAGTTCACCGTTGCTGACATAGGCGATGATGCCGCAGTTAGTATGGCAGAAACCACAGATAGTTGGTACCGCTCTCTCGGTTAGTGATGGCATGGTGCTCCTCCTTCACTGTAGCAAAGTAGTCTGTCTGGAATTGTAATAACATAGTATGGAGCGTCCTGTCAAATACAGACGGCTGTTTGTCGTGTCATTTGGCTACTACATCCGCATCCATACCTGATGACCTTCCATTGACACGGCGACAGACAGTGGAGTATATTTTTTACAAGCGCTCGGCTGTTTATGGAGGTGAGGGATGCACGGTCCGCTGTCAGGAGTACGCATCTTAGACCTGTCCCGGGTAACCGCGGGTCCTTTTGCGGCGATGCTGCTAGCCGATCTGGGGGCTGAGGTTATCAAGATTGAGGTGCCCGGCGGCGATACCAGCCGAATTACGGCTGGCCCCAATCATAAGGGCGAGAGTTACCACTACCTGGGTTATAATAAGAATAAGAAAAGCCTGGAACTGGACATAATGACGGCAACAGGCAAAGAGGCATTCTGTGACCTGGTCAAGATTTCCGATGTCGTGCTGGACAACTTCAGACCCGGGGCTATGGAGAGGCTGGGCGCTGATTACGAGAGTCTTAAGAAGATTAACCCGAGGATTATATGCTGTTCCATTACGGGGCACGGCTCCTCGGGGCCCTATCGGGATCGGCCCAGCTTTGACCCGATTGCGCTGGGGATGAGTGGTTTTCTGAGTGTTAACGCTGAGCCGGGGAGGACGCCGGTAAAGCCTGGCCCCAATCTTGGCGACCTTCTCGCCGGCATGTTTGCCGCCCTGGGGATTGCTGGCGCTCTGGCTGGCCGGGCGGTCACCGGCGCTGGTGACAAGATAGAGGTGTCTATGCTGGATTCCTGTTTTGCCATAATGACCACCCATGTCACCTGGTACACCTTGAGCGGTGAGCCGTTACCACCACTCGGTGGCATACACCCCAGCACTATTCCCTTCGGGGTCTATCCGACAAAGGAGGGCTATATCACCTTAGGCGCTTCCTGGCCCAGGATTTGCCGGGCTCTGGGGGCGGAGTGGTTAATTGATGACCCGAGGTTCTTGACCCAGGCGGACAGGATAAAGCACCGGGAGGAGCTGACAGCGATTCTAATTGACCTCCTGTCTAAGGAAAAGGCGGAGGATTGGCTTGAGGTTCTCCATGTTGAGGACATTGCTGCCGGACCGGTGAATACTCTGGATAAGGCGGTGGATGACCCTCAGCTTAATCATGACAACATGATATTAACTCTCAGGCATCCGCTGGGTGGCGAGATAAGGGTAACTGGCAATCCGATAAAGATGCCGGGCATTAAGGAGGAAGAGTATACGGTGCCTCCGCTGCTGGGGCAGCACACTGATGAGGTGCTTTCTGGACTTCTTGGCTACTCGGAGGAGAAGATACGCAAGCTTAAGGCGGAAGGAGAGGCTCACCGTAAGGAGCTGGAGGCTCACTTGCAGAAGGTTATATAGTAGCTGGCGGGGTGCTTGATTAAGCTTGTTCCATCCCGCGCTGTGGCGAAAAGGGAAGGAGTAAAACATGGCATACAAAGACCTAAGGGAGTGGCTGGACAGGCTTGAGGCTGAGGGGGAGCTGAAGAGGATTAAGGCAAAGGTAGACTGGGACCTGGAGCTGGCTGAAGTGGCGAGAAAGGCGATCAGAGAGCACGCCCCGGCCCTGCTATTTGAGAACATCAAGGACCACGAGCACACCCGTTGCACCAGGCTGCTTACCAATGCCCTCGCCAGGAGAACCCGGCTGGTGATGGCGTTGGGGTTGCCCAAGGATACGCCGTGGCCGGAGGTTGTCCATGTGGTCAGGAAAAGATTTAAAGAGGCGGTGCCACCTGTGCTGGTTAAGACGGGTCCGGTCAAGCAAAATATCCTGAAGGGCGACGATGTTGACCTGTTTCAGTTTCCGGCGCCCAAGTGGCACCCTCTGGATGGGGGGCGATATATTAACACCTTATGTGGTGTGGTGACCAGGGATCCGGATACTGGTGGGCAGAATGTGGGGCTATACCGGGGCAAGGTCTCCGGAAGGAACAAGATAGGTGTCCTCTTGATACCCCGGCAGCACTGGGGTCAGCACTACCTTAAATACCAGCAGCGGGATCAGGCTATGCCGGTGGCTATTGCCTACGGCTGGGACCCGGTGTTGCCGTTTGTTGCCAGTGCTCCCCTGTCTCACCCGCCCTTTGAGTACGAGACCATGGGCGCTGTGAGGCAGGAACCGGTAGAGCTGGTCAGATGCGAGACGGTAAATTTGGAGGTGCCGGCTTCCGCTGAGATAGTGGTCGAGGGCACCATCTCTCCCGACCCCAGCACCTATGAAATAGAGGGGCCATTCGGAGAGTGGACTGGCTATTATGGCTGGAGCCGACTTCGCCCGGTGATACAGGTAAGTTGCATCACTCATCGGGACGACCCCATCTTCCGGGGGCAGGTGACTGGCCAGAAGGTTGGGGGCATCAGCGAGGCTGGCTATATGACTTTCGCCTCCCTGACTGCCCTGATGACGAACTGCCTGGAGGCGGCGGGTGTACCCGGGATTCTCGATATTGTGCCGTTACCCACCACCATAGTCAAGATTCACAAGATGTATGAGGGGCAGGCAAAACAGGTGGCCGCTGCCCTGTGGGGTTCCTGGCTCACTGGTGAATATATCAAGGGAATCGTGGTTGTGGATGAGGATGTGAACATCCATAATATGAGGGATGTCGAGCTCGCCGTTAGGGACCGGGTTGACCCCAAGGATGACATAATTGTGTTCCCGGGGATGGCGGGCACCCCTCTCGATCCTACCCTGACCTGGGAAGGGCGAGATGAATGGGTCTATGGCGGAGGTGCTCCCAATAAGATGCTCATTGATGCCACTATTGACTGGGGCAAGTTTCCGGTTCGGGAGGAGTATGGTAACCGGCGGCTGCCCCCGAAATGCGGTGAGTCAACTCCGGAGATTGTGGCGCTGGTGGAAGAGAGGTGGAAGGAATACGGTTTCTAGCCTGCTCTGGCGAAGGGCAGTGGTTTCGTATAGTAGGGCTCCCCTGTTCTGCCGGGCAGGGGAGCTGTTATGTTTGGGGGCAATAGTTGGCAGCCAGGACATTGATGATTCAGGGCACTGCCTCGGCGGTGGGTAAGAGCGTGCTGGTTAGCGCTCTGTGCCGTATCTTCAGGCAAGACGGCCTTAGCGTGGCGCCGTTTAAGTCTCAGAATATGGCGTTGAATTCCTTTGTCACCAGGAATGGTGAGGAAATCGGGCGCTCGCAGGCAGTGCAGGCGGAGGCGGCTGGCATCGAACCAAGTGTTGATATGAACCCGATATTACTCAAGCCGGAGGCTGGTAGCAAGGCTCAGGTTGTGCTCTTAGGTAAGCCTGCCATGACCCTGACTGCTGGCGAGTACGGCCATCATGCCGATGAGCTTCTTTCCGTGGTAGCCGAATCGTTAGCCCGCCTGCGTTCTGCCTATGACATCGTGGTCATTGAAGGTGCCGGGAGTCCTGCTGAGATAAACATTAAAGAGAATGAAATTGCTAATATGCGCATCGCCAGATTAGCCCAGGCACCGGTGTTACTGGTTGGGGATATTGATAAGGGGGGTGTCTTTGCCTCTCTGGTGGGCACTCTGGCTCTTCTTGACGGGGTGGAGAGGAATAGCGTCAAGGGTTTGGTGATTAACAAGTTCCGCGGCGACCTCGCCCGGCTCCAGCCGGGACTGGACTACCTGGAAGGCTATACCGGAAAGCCAGTTATCGGTGTTATACCCTACTATCACCATATCTTAATCCCGGAGGAAGACTCAATATTCGGAGGGGACGGGGCGGGCACTGAGGATGAAGGGGAGATTATCACGATTGCTGTTATCCGCTTACCTCGCCTGTCGAATTCCACCGACTTTGAGCCGTTACAGCAGGAGGCTGGGGTGCAGGTGCGATATGTGACCAGTACCGGAGAGCTTGGTTCTCCGGATGCGATTATCTTGCCCGGTAGCAAGAGCACTATTGCCGACCTGGCTTATCTACGTAGTAGCGGGTTGGCCGGGGATATAATCCGGCGGGTGAAGCAGGGGACACCACTGGTTGGCATCTGTGGTGGCTTCCAGATGCTCGGCATTGACATAAAAGACCCGTGCCATGTGGAGTCGGGCGAGGGTGCTATCGCCGGGCTCGGCTTGTTGGATACGACTACTATTTTCCAGCCCGAGAAGACAACCTGCCAGGTCAGGGCACAGGTGCTGAGCAACGATGGTTTGCTGGAAGGTCTGAAGGGCGAGGAGGTCAGTGGCTATGAAATCCATATGGGTCAGAGCCTGGGCAACAATACCAGGCCGCTGCTCTTGATTACTCAGAGAATGGGCGGGGAGGCTGGCTATATTGATGGTGCGGTGGCCGATGACGGTCTTATCTTAGGTAGCTACCTTCATGGGTTGTTTGACAATAACAATTTTCGCCGCGCTTTCCTGTCCAAACTGAGACAACGAAAAGGGCTGTCGCCGATACCAGGGCCGCCGATACCTACCAGCCAGGAGCGGTATGATAGTCTGGCTGAGATTGTCCGCCACAGCCTCAATCTGGAGCTGGTTTATAAGATATGCGGATTAGGTTAGAGCTACCCTGCCTACCGCCCAACACCGCTTTCCTCCTGTTAATTACAGTCATATTCCGCACATACACTCATGCAAAGAGCAGTTCGAACAGTTGATAGGGAAGCGCGGCTGGCAAGATAACAAAGGGCGGCGGTCACCGCCTTGTTACTTAGCGGTTCCAGCGCCCTTTTCTCTTTCATGTTCGTCCATTGCCAGGTCACTGGAAGACGATTTCTTAAAGTAAATTGCCTGATGTTTTGATACCAGGCCGAGTAATAACAGGACAATGACGAAAACGATTAATAGTGTCAATATCAATAGCCAGACTGATAGGTCGAGGATTTGAAATACTATAGCAACAACGATAGCCAGTATTGGAAAGGCAATAACTATTAACCAGGACAATCTACTGAATTGGCCTACTCTAAGTTGGGCAACAGTTCGCTCCTTCTGTCGCAAAAGGGTCTCAGGGTCTTTGCCTGCGGGCATTGGCTCATCAGATGTTTCTTTGACGAGTTTACGCCTCAGGCCGCGCCGAATACCATAAATACCAAGACAGACAGGAGGGGCGGTTACAACAATTAAGACTATTATTCCCCCCAAATCAGGTTCTTCGGCTATTACGGGGATAAGTAGTAGCCAAAACAGTGTGCTGAAGGAGAGCAATACCACTCCTACCCAGAACCAGGCCGCTTTACTCCGACCAGCAGACCGTCCCATTCATACCCCTATAACACAGGGTCATACTTTGCCCGATACATCAGTGTTAGGGACAACCATCGATAACTCTTCCACAATTGTTCGGTAGCTATGCTTCTTCTGCCTCTGGTAGAGCTTTCACGGTCAGTATCGGGATTTTCCCTCCATGCCTCAGTACTTTGTCAGTAACACTGCCAAAAGCCCACCGGCTGAGCCCCGACCGTCCGTGTGTGGACATGGCAATCGTGTCGGCATTTATTTCTTCGGCCGCTCTGACAATCTCCTCAGGGGGACTACCAATTACCACCCTTGCAGTAACTGTGGCCCCCTTACTCCTTAGAGCTTCGCCAATCTTATCAAGGTACTCCGTAGCTTTATTCTTGATTATCTCCAACTCTGCCTCAGTGTAGGGCACTTCGGCGACTGCACCACCGGCCACTACGGGATGAACCATCCTCGATAAAACCTGGAGCAGAGTGATTTTCACCTTTACCTCTGGTGACAGCTTGGATAATAGTCTCTCAACATACGGCAAGGCCGTTTCTCCGGCTTTAGAACCATCCAATGGGACAAGTATTATTTCTTCCATTTCGCCTCCTTTATCGATTATTTTGTTCCTCTTTCAGCACTTCCGCCTGAAAATGAAAAAGGGCACTAGCGACCGCTATCGAAAGTTGGTCTGAGCGCCCTTATTCATTGCCCTTACTTCCTATACCAGCACTATTGCGATATTATTCTCGAGCCTCTTTCATATGTTCGAGTTTTAGTGTAGCTCTATCGTGGGTCATTGTCAATGCTTTAAGTCAGAGGTCGGAGTATGCGGAATATGGTTACGATTTCAAATAGAGACGTGGGATCGATTGATGCTACGTGAGTAGAGTTAGTTCGCCGGGTTGACATGCCAGTGTGGAGGCTGCTAAATTCATCCGAGTGAAATCTGAAAGGAGGATCAGCAGACATGCCACTGGTAACTGTGAAAGCCAAAGCAGGCAGAACTATCGAGCAAAAGAGGGGGCTGGTAAAAGATATCACCGAAGCGGTCGTGAAGAATTTTAGGGTTGAGCCTGAGGCGGTATCTGTTGACATTATTGAATATGGACTTGAGAATCTCGCCAAAGGTGGCAGACTGTTCGCAGACAGTTAACTTTTGTTGACCCGGCAGGCCAGCAGTGGTTTTACCTGCAACTAAAAAGTAGCTAGACTATTGGCTGGACAGGATTGAAGGCCAGGGAATATAATCTCAGGTAACTATGAGTTCTCAACCTAAACCCCGTATTCTTCTCAACCGGCATGAGATAGAAGCTACCGTTGGCCGGCTGGCCACCGAACTCAACCGGGACTATCACGGCAGGCACCCCCTCTTGATTGGTGTTCTTAAAGGTTCATTTATGTTCATGGCTGACCTGGTTCGGCTCCTTGACTTCACTGTGGAGTTAGAGTTTGTCCGGCTGTCCAGCTATGGTGGTGGCAAGGAGACTTCCGGGAAGATTGAAGTGGCGCAGGGTCTGCAGGCTTCAATTGAGGGCAGGGATGTATTGGTGATCGAGGACATCATTGACACCGGGCTTACTGTCGCCTTTCTGCTTGGTTACCTGCGAGAGAAAAAGCCGGCCTCTTTGAAGCTCTGTTGTCTGACGGATAAGCCGTCCCGGCGGCAGATTCCGATTAATATTGATTATCTGGGTTTCACTGTTCCTGATAAGTTCCTCGTCGGCTATGGCCTGGATTGGGATGAGAAGTTTCGCCATCTCCCGGACATATGTGTTCTGGAAGATGAGGAATAGTGTTGCCCTTCCCCATCTCCTTATCGAGGAGAGGGGGATAAAGGGGGGGTGAGGTTGACAAGAAATCCCCTGATCTCAGTGGCTAGGGGGGAGCTTCCCGCTGACCTGGTTCTGGCTAATGCCCGGGTTGTTAATGTGTTTACCGGAGAGGTTGAGCCCGGCAATGTCGCCATCTGCGGGGACAGGATTGCCGGGGTCGGGGACTATCACCGGGGCAGGGAGGTGCTGGATTTAGCCGGCAGGTATCTGGCGCCCGGTCTTATCAACGGACATACCCATCTTGAAAGCTCGATGCTCGATATTGGTCAGTATGCCCGTGCAGTGTTACCACGGGGCACTCTGTCGGTAGTTACCGACCTCCATGAGCTGGCCAATGTCTGCGGTTTGCAGGGTATAAGATATGTGTTGAACTATGCCCGCCGCCTGCCCCTGGAGCTTTTTCTGATGGCTCCTTCCTGTGTGCCGGCAACTGACCTGGAGACCTCAGGTGCCAGCCTGGGCCCCGGGGATATACGCCGGGTTCTTGGATGGAAAAGGGTTATCGGGTTGGGAGAGGTAATGAATTTCCCCGGCGTGCTCAGCGGTGATGCTAACGTCCTGAGTAAGATTGACCTGGCTAAAGGTAAGGTTGTCGATGGTCATGCTCCCAGGGTTACCGGGAAAGACCTTACCGCTTACATTGCCGCCGGCATTAATTCTGACCATGAGTCTGTGGCTCTTGACGAGGCTAGAGAGAAGCTGAGGCAGGGCATGTATGTCATGCTCAGGGAGGGCTCGTCGGAGAAAAACCTGGACGCCCTGCTGCCTCTGGTCACCGATAGGACCTATAAACGGTGCCTGTTGGTCGTTGATGACCGTAGCTGTGTTGACCTGCTCAGGGATGGTGATATCGATGCTGTGGTGCGCAAGGCGATCCGTCTTGGTCTTGATGCGGTGCGTGCCGTTCAACTGGCGACCATCAATCCTGCCGAGTATTTCCGGCTGGATGGGCTGGGGGCAGTCGCGCCGGGCTATGTTGCTGATCTTATTGTGCTCGGCAGCCTGCCCGAGTTTCAGATGGACATGGTTTTCCACCGGGGCCGTCTGGTAGCCAGAGAGGGGAAACCGCTCTTCCCTGTTCACCGACCTCGTGGCAAAGGACTAACCAGCACTGTAAGCGTCAGGCCCTTTGGAGTGGAGGCGCTGAAGCTTATGGCTTCGGGGGAGACTGAGCTGGTTATTGAGGTTGTGCCGGGCCAGATAGTCACCAGGAGAAGGGTAGAGAAGGTCAGGGTCGCCGATGGGGTTATTCTGCCTGACACTGAGCGCGATATCCTGAAGCTGGTGGTTGTGGAGAGACACCGGGCCACGGGTAATATCGGGTTGGGACTGGTTACGGGGTTTGGCTTGAAGCAGGGGGCGCTGGCTTCATCCATTGCCCATGATTCCCACAATATTATCGCTATTGGGGCAGATGATGGAGATATATTTATGGCAATCAAAGAGGTTGAGCGGCTGAATGGTGGGCTGGTGGTTGCCGCTGGAGGCAGGGTATTGGCCAGCCTGGCCTTACCTATCGGGGGCTTGTTATCTGATGAACCGCTGGAGGTGGTGGCGGGGGCATTAGAGAAGCTAGAGCAGTTAGCCAGAGATTTGGGAGTAACGCTGGTTTCTCCCTTCTCTACTCTTTCCTTTCTGGCGCTACCGGTAATCCCCGAACTCCGGCTCACCGACCTGGGTCTGGTGGATGTAAACGCCTTTAAGTTAGTAAGATGAACGGAAGGGTTTACTCAGCGGGTGAATCAGGCTAGAATAGTGAACAAAGGGAATAACCATGTATTTCGCCAGACAGCAGGCTATCTTTGAGAACCGGCACGATGCCGGCAGGCAGCTAGCGGCGCAGCTACGTGGATATGCCGACCAGTCCGTCGCCGTGCTTGCCATCCCTAACGGGGGTGTGCCGGTAGCACTGGAGGTGGCTGGCGCCCTTAAGGCTGACCTTGACCTTATTATTTCCCGGAAAATTCCGATACCCCTTAGCCCTGAGGCTGGCTTCGGTGCGGTTGCTGATGATGGAACAATCATTCTCAATGAGGAGGCAGTGAAAAGGATCGGCTTGAGCCGGCAGCAGATAGAGTATGAGGCGAGCAAAGTAAGGGTTGAGATTAAACGACGGAGCATGCTCTACCGGGGAGAACGGCCACTGGTGAGGCTAGGTGACCGGACAGTGATAATCGTTGATGACGGGCTGGCTTCTGGCTATACCATGATGGCAGCGGCGGAATCGGTGCGCCATCGGCGACCGAGGGAAATAGTGGTCGCTGTACCCTGTGCTTCAGCACTGGCTGTGAAGCAGTTGGAGAAGGTCGCTGATAGAGTAATAACCTGCGCTACGAGCTTCATACCAAGGTTCGCTGTAGCTGAGTTTTATCACCACTGGTATGACCTCACCGATGATGAAGTAGTCCGGTACCTGGTGCAATGGCGGACACGGCATCTCCATCAAAGCTAGAGGTTGTGTTAGTCAACCTCACCCCCTTTATCCCCCTCTCCTTTGAAGGAGAGGGGGAGATATAGGTTTTGAAGGGGCGAAGCCCCTTCAATCTTCCCCTTTTCCCTTGACAGACGGTCTCAAAGTTAAGCTGTGGCGGAGTGGGTGGCGTCTGGTTATTTCTTCTTGACCACATACCTGATAATTGTCTTAGGTACTTTGGCATCGGGGCTGGTGAGGTATTCCTCCTCGTGGACGCCGGCTATCTCGTAGCCGCTGTCTTCAATGAACTTGTGCATGCGCTCAATGGCTGGTTCCTCCTGGTCATAAGCGCCGAGGTGGAGAATCTGGGCTACCGTGCCATATTCCCATGTTTCTAGCTTGACCTCGATGCCCGGGACTTTCTGGGGCAGGGAGGTGGTGTCTTCGGGGACAGGCAGACCGATGATGTGTGTCCATTCCTCTTTGGGGACGAGGTGGGCATCAGGATAGCGGGCACGGAGTCCGCTGACCTTGAAGGTGGGCAGCCCTTTTTTCTTGAGGTCAAACTTCAGGGTGTAAGCCGAGCCGTAGAGGGCGGGCATGAGTTCGGAGAAGACCTTATCCGGGGTACCTTTGCCGAAGACCACGGCCATCTTTTGTGGCGCCATCTCCAGAATCTGAGGCTCTTTCTTAGAGACTGATTTTCTTTGTGCCATTAGAATACCTCCTTCTGTCAATGCCTCTATACTGGACGGGCTTGTTGCCTGGCAGTTATCGTTGGGCTTTTACTGCTTTCCTGATTGCCCTGGTCCAACCAAGGGTTGGGAACTCCGACATAAGCAGCCGCTTAAAAAGCGGGAGCGTAAACCGAAAACTCAGGGTCTTTACATTTTTGCTGGCAGTTCGGTAGGAAAGACGCATGTACCATTGCAGAGAAGGGAAGATGAAATAGAAGCCGAGCTTTGCCGAAACGATTGACGATAGCGGAATCTGGAAGTTCTTTTTATGAAGAGTAAGGGCAAACTGGATTAACTCCTCGGTGTTAGCCTTTTGGGACAGCTTCTGTAAGTTCTCAACCTCCTTCTCGGTGAGGGCTGTCTGCCTCAGAAAGACGAGTCGCTTATTGGTCAGGATGAGGTTGCCGGCGGCTCTGACCTGATCTCCCTCTAGCAGGTGGGTCGAGTTGGGGTATTGCTTGATAACGACTTCCTCGGAAGCTGCTGGTTTGTCTGACATCGGCTATCACCCGGTGGCGGTCTTAACCGGGATACCTTTCTCCGTAGATGCGGCTCCATCCAAGAAGACTGGATGCTCGCTTGTGGCTGATGCCACTTATATCATTCTCTCCTCAGTTGCCGTTATCTGGTATGTTCTGGCCTTAGGCTTTTCCACCAGAAGTGGCTCAATCTGCTGGTATATCTTGGCTCTTGTCTCCGATGTTACCCATGCCTTCCAGTCCTCGAGGCTATGCCAGCTGCTTATTGCCACGATAATAGACTTGTCCTCAGTGCTGACCAGGGTCTCACCGGTTACATAGCCCGGGTGGTGCATAGCGGCGGTTCTCAGTTCCCGGAGCAAGGGTGAGAGGTTCTCACCTTCTTTCACGTGCCGTTCTATGATAACCTTTATCATCGCTCCCCCTCCCAACGACCTGTCATTCAGTACCACTTTATAGTCTTGTCGTATTGCTGTCAAGCGTTGTGCTGCTGAATAAGCTTCTCACCGTATTGGAGCAAAACCTTGGCTCGCTCCGGAGATAAATCTCTCCTTGACTCCAGGTATTTTTTCAATGCTTCAATTGGCGTTAGTCCCTCGGCGGTTGAACCCCCCAGCCTGAGGCGTGCCTCCCGCCTTATATCCTTGGCGATGGTAGAATAGTAGGCTTCTCTCAGGGCGTTCCTGATCTGGCTATCGCTGAGCTGGTTGGCACTCTGAACTGGCAGGCTAAGCTGAAGGCGGATTATCGCTTCCCTGATTTTGTCTCTTTGTTCGGCGATGGCATTGAGCACGGTTGTCGTCGGGTCGGCGTCATCCGCCCCAACATTTACGCTGATGGTGAGAAATCGGCGCCCGCTTACCGGGTGGAAATCGAAGGAGACCTGCCTTCTGCCCGCCTCTTCATCCGGCTCTATTTCTACCAGGTAGAAGCCCTTGTCATCTTCCTCCTCACCAAAGTCAAGTCGCTCCAGGCTGCCGGCATAGACTACCGGCGGGCTAAGTTGGAGGACCTGGTGCTTGTGGATATGACCCAGGGCGACATAGTCAAAAGCCGGATGGGCGACGTTGCTGGGCAACAGTGCGTGCTCTTGCCCGATTGTCATTGACTTCTCGGAACCTATCCGGGCACCGGATACCCACACATGGGCGGCGAGTATTGAGGGTAGTTTCGGGTCAAGCTGCCGGACATAGCTATTGATGATATTGGTTAGCGCCTGCTGTAGTCTCTGGTTAATCTGGTCTACAGTAAGGTTCTTGGTCTCTTCCCTGGCGAGAAGGGCACTGCGTCTGAGCCAGGGCAGGGAGACTATCTGAACGGTGCCGCTGGCGGTTGGGATACGGTGAATTTGAGGGCGGCTGGAGACATAGACGTTATAGCCTGTGCCCAGAAGAGTGTCGAAGATTTCGGGGGTGGTGGCACCGCCGGTGGCGTTGGGCAGGTCGTGATTGCCAACGAGAAGAAAGACCGGGATGCCATCGGTAGATAGGCTCTTAATGCGCTTGGCGAACTCTCGTTGCTGGGTCTGGCTTGGCTCACGGCTCTTGTAGGCGTCGCCGCAGAAGAGGACAAGGTCTACCCTGTTTTCCAGGGCATAGTCCACGACCTGGTCAAGGGCGTTCAGGAAATCGTGGAGGCGCGTGGACAGTCCGCTGCTCGGGTCAATCCGCCCGTAGCTGTCAACTCCAAGGTGAAGGTCGGCAAAGTGGAGGATTTTCACCCTCCCCCCCTGTATCCCCCTCTCCCTCAAGGGAGAGGGGGAATTATATTTAAAAGAGGGGCTACGCCCCTCTTAGACTCCCTCCAACCAGATTACGAAGATTCTTTCTCCCAAACCTCTTTCCATTGCCTGTAGGTGTAATCTATAGATTTGTTACCCATCTCATAAGATAACACCGCTGCTAAAATCCTTAAACGTAACTCCTTTGGTAATTTTATCGGCACTTTAATACCATTGCGATTTAATCCGTGCACATCCCAATATTGTTGTTCCACTTTTTCATCCCCCTTCCCTCCATATCTTGCCGCCGGGGGGCAGGATGAAGAGGTCTTCGCCGGAGAGCTTGGCTTGCAGTGTGCTTCTGAGTTCGCTGATGGGGACGCGTATCTGGTTCATGCTATCGCGCTCTCTGATAGTGACCTGCTTATCTTCCAGTGATTGGAAGTCAACCGTGATGCAGAAAGG
>CAZNSC010000057.1:0-18432 GCA_964575695.1 uncultured Dehalococcoidales bacterium | reverse complement strand
CCCGAAGCGGTCGCTGAACTCCCCGGCCAAATCGTCTAGCTGCTCCTCTTTATCCACCTTTGCCAGGCGCTTGTAAAGGTGCAGCCGGGTCTCAACATCCTCGACATATTCCTCAGGGACATAGGCACTCAGGGGCAGGTCTATCGTAGGCAGCGGCAGGCGTGACGGCCTGGTCACGGCGATGCCTGCCTGCCTGGCTTTTTGCTCCTCAACCGCCCCCGCCAGCAGCTGGGTGTAGAGGCTGAAGCCGACGGCGCTGATGTGCCCGCTCTGCTTCGTTCCCAGCAGGGTGCCGGCCCCCCTGATCTCTAGGTCTTTCATGGCGATATCAAAGCCGGCCCCGAGCTCGGTGGCCTGGAAGATGGTCTTCAGCCGCTTCTCGGCGGTCGGGGTCAGGTGTTTCCCCTTGTCATAGACGAAATAGGCATGGGCGAGATTGGCGCCGCGCCCGATCCGGCCCCGGAGCTGGTATAGCTGGGTCAGCCCGAACTTGTCCGCCTGGTTGACAATCAGGGTGTTAACATTGGGCATATCCAGCCCGGACTCGATGATTGTGGTACACACTAAGACATCGCTTTCGCCCCGGGCGAACTCAGCCATCACCCGCTCCAGCTCGGCTTCAGGCATCTGGCCGTGGGCGATGGCTATCTTCGCCTCGGGCACTATTGACTGGAGCTTGCCGGTGGCGAAGGCGATGCTCTGCACCCGGTTGTGGATGAAGAAGACCTGACCGTTTCGCTCCAGCTCTCTGAGTATCGCCTCCCTGATTAGCCGCTCATCGTACTCGGCGACATAGGTCTTTATCGGCAGCCTCTCCTCGGGAGGGGTCTCCATAGTGCTCATATCCCGTACCCCGACCAGTGACATATGGAGGGTGCGGGGGATGGGGGTGGCGCTGAGGGTGAGAACATCCACCTCCTGCCTCAATCGTTTGAAATGTTCCTTGTGGGTGACGCCAAACCGCTGCTCTTCGTCGATGATCAGCAGTCCCAGGTCTTTGAAGACGACATCCTTCTGCAACAGGCGGTGCGTGCCGATACAGATATCCACAGTGCCGCCGGCCAGCCCGTCAAGGATTGCCTGCTGCTCTTTTGGCGTCCTGAATCGGCTTAATACCTCAACTCTTATCGGAAAGGCTTCCAGCCTCTGACTGAAGGTAGCGAAGTGCTGCTGGGCCAGTACTGTGGTTGGCACCAGTACCGCCACCTGTTTACCGTCCATTACTGCCTTGAAGGCGGCGCGGATGGCGACCTCGGTCTTGCCGTAGCCGACATCCCCTGACACCAGCCTGTCCATCGGCTTGGCCTTGGTCATGTCATCCTTGACCTCTTCTACCGCCTTTATCTGGTCGGGCGTTTCAACATAGGGAAAGGACGCCTCAAGCTCCTGTTGCCATACCACGTCCTCGGAGAAGGCAAAGCCGGGGATGACCTCTCGGCTAGCATAAAGGGCCAGTAGCTCCCGGGCAATATCCGCTACCGATTCCCTGACCCGCTCCTTGGTTCGTGTCCATTCTTGGGTGCCCAGTCGGTTCAACACCGGTGGCTGGTCACTGCCCCCGATGTAGCGGCTGACCCGGTCTATCTGGTCGGTAGGGACGTACAGCTTATCACCAGCGGCATAGTGCAGGACAAGGTATTCCTGCTGGCTGCCGTTATTGCTCATGGTGGTAACGCCCCAAAATTTGCCAATGCCGTGCTCAACGTGGACGACATAGTCACCGGGGGCTATCTCAATCAGGAATTTGTGGTGGGGCACCGGTCGTTTTGTTACCTGCCGCCGTTGTTTGACAAAGCCAAAGATTTCGGCATCGGTGAACAGGTAGGTATCGCTGTTCATCACCCACCCCTCGGCCACCAGGCCCGAGGCCAGTGTCAGCGAGCCCGGCAGGGGTATTTCTTTGATTTCGCTGACCGGTGAGGCGATGATGCCCTGCTCATCGAGCAACTCTGACAGCCGGCTTGACTCATGGCTGGTGATGATAACCCGGCGTTCTTGGTCCAGTAGCTGCTTGACCCTGCTGGTGAACTTGGGTAACTGTCCAGCATAGCTGGGGGCGGGAGTAAAGTCTAACCGGTAGGCGGGTTCGTTATCAGTGGTGCCCCAGGTCTTCAGCCGCAGGCATTGCCTGTTCTCTATCTCAAGCTCCTGCCAGGTGAAATATGGGGCCGGGAAATTACGGGGCAGCTCTCCCCGCCCCAGTTTCTCAAGACGTAACTCACTGCCTTTGGTGTCCAGGTCAGCTATGGCTAGTTCAATGTTCCGCGGTTCATCGAGTACCAGAAGGGCATCTTGGGGGAGGTAGTCCAGAATAGAATCCGTGTTAAATATGGGAGCATAAAACTGGATATTATGGGGTCTCTGTCTGTTAAGTAGCATGGCTGTTTCCTGGCGGAACTGTCGGCTTGCCTCAGGGGTGCAGCCCGACAGGTCAACGGCATTAAGGACCTGCTCCAGCTCCGGTTCGCTGCTTAATAGAGGGGTAAGCAGTTCCGTGGCCGGATTTATGGTTATTGATGACACACTGGTCTGCGAGCGCTGGTTTGCCGGGTCAAAGAGACGGATGCTTTCTATGGTGTTGCCGAAGAACTCCAGCCTGGCGGGGAGGTCACTGGTTGTGGGGTAGATGTCAATGATGCCACCACGGTGGCTTATCGTGCCCGGCACCTCGGTGGTATTTTCTCGCTGGTAGCCCATGGCTTCCCATCGGCTCAGTAGTCCCATCGGCTCAATATTCATGCCCACATCCACCGCATGACGGGTGGAGATGAATGTACTATATGGCGTTGTTTTCCATGCCAGTGCCGGGGCAGAAGCAACGATGAGCGGGGTCTCAATCTTGTCAGACAGGGCAGAGAGCACCCGCAGCCGTTCCAGCTCGGTGGAGGTGTCTGAGGCGATGCGCTCGTAGGGTAGGGCATCAGGCTCGGGGAGGTGTCTTACCTGTGTTGCGTGGCACCAGACCAGCAGTTGCTCATAGAGCTGCTTGCTGTTCTCCGGTTGTGCGGTAACCACCAAGCAGGGCAGTCCCAGCCTCAGGTAGAGGGCCGCAATCAGATACGGCTTGGCGGCATCAGCCACCACTACCCTGGGGTTGCCTCTTTGTTCCGCCAGTTCATCTACTAGCTGGTGGTAGCCAGGAAGCTCCTCGACGAGGTGAAGTAATTGAGTTAAGCTTGGTGCCATCTCCTCCCCCAAACACCCCTAGGGCTAGCCGAAACGGACTAGCCCTTGTAAAAATTGTAGCACGGGGATGGCGGCTCAGTAAACCGGGGCATGCCTGAGCGTGGCTGATGTTTGGAGGCGTAAAGAGCCATAACTGGTGGTAGCCGATGGGTGTCAAGAAGGCCGAGGGAGGTGACAACGGGAATTCTTTAAAGGGGCTTTGCCCCTTTAAATCCCCTTGTTAGACAACCTCTGTAGAATGTCCTTGTTCAACTTATGTTAGCTTGCTATAATGGAGCCGGGCTTGGATGGTGGCAGGTGGCTAAAGTTAAGAGCAGAGAATCTGGTTTGAGGCGGCCGAATTTGCCCTATCGTCGGATAGTGGTTAAGCTGGGCACCAGCCTGCTCACCGGTGGCAGTGGCAAGCTGAACGAGGACATAATGTCAAATCTGGTGGGGCAGGTGGCGCGGCTTCACCATCAGGGTCTGGAGCTGGTGGTGGTTTCATCGGGGGCGATTGCTGCCGGCAGGCATAAACTGGGGGTGCCCAGGGGGATTAGAGGCATTCCGTCTAAGCAGGTGCTGGCCTCGGTAGGGCAGCACCTGCTGATGAACGTCTATGAGCAGCTTTTCCGCCAGCATGATATCACTATCGCTCAGGCGTTACTTGCCAAGGCTGACCTATCCGGCCGGGCCAGTTACCTTAATGCCCGCAATACGCTTTTGGCCTTGCTTGAGCTACGGGTGTTATGCATTGTCAATGAGAATGATGTGGTGGCGGTGGACGAGATTGAGGGGGCCAGATTTGGGGACAATGATAGTCTATCGGCTATGGTGGCTAATCTGGTGGATGCTGACTTGCTGTTGTTGCTCACTGATATTGGTGGACTATATACTGCTGACCCTCGCCGCGACCCTGATGCCCGCCTCATCCCGGAGGTGAAGCGTATAAACTCAGAAGTTGAACACCTGGCAGCGGATACCTCCAGCCCACTTGGTACCGGCGGCATGATGACCAAGGTCGAGGCTGCCAGGCTGGCTACTGCCTCCGGGGTGACCGTGATTGTCGCTGATGGCCGGGAGCCAGAGGTTGTTCTGCGGCTGGCATCCGGTGGAGCGGTTGGCACCTCTTTCTTGCCCGTAGCGGGCAAGCTTGAGAGCCGTAAGCGCTGGATGCTCAGCGGGCTTTCCATTAAGGGGAGGCTGGTGGTGGATTCCGGAGCCGCCCTGGCGTTAAGGAAGCAGCACCGCAGCCTGCTGGCGGCGGGTATCAAGCAGGTTGGAGGCAAGTTCGGGCGTGGTGATATAGTTGATATTTATGACCCGGAGGGCGTTCGTGTTGGCTGTGGTATCACCAATTACGGCTCTGGAGATGTGGCGGCAATTAAGGGAGCCCACTCCGGGGTAATAGCTACGATACTGGGCTATGATTACGGCTCTGAGGTAGTGCACCGTAACAATCTAGTTGTGCTGGATTAAGGAGTTATATGGGGACACAGATTAGTCGGGGTAAAGGCAAGCTCTACCAAATCGGCAGCGAGCAGTTTGTGGATACCATCATTTATCAAGTCCACGAGGAGGTGGAATTGGAGCCCGCTCGGTGGTGGGGGGAATTAACCTTTAGTGTGAAGCTGGCTATTCCGGAGAGCGAGCGGTATATAATTGAGCTGGAGGATGGGCGCAAAGGCGAGTGCCATCTGAGGAAGTTGGTCAATCGGGTAGTGAGAGGCGTCCCACCCCGCTACGTGTATCGCTTTACCGGCAACAGCTCGCTCAGGTAAGTAGCCAGACCGGTCGGCGGGAGAGCAAGTGGCTGTGGGTCAGCTCTCATCTATCAGAGTGAACTCTGAAGGGGCGAAGCCATTGAGTGAAATCCCCCTTTAGTCCTCCTTTACCAAAGGGGGGAGAACTTCTTCCTTTCTTAAAGGGAGAGCGAGAGGACTTTAAAACAAGGGGAGTCTAAGAGAGGCGAAGCAGGATATTTTATTATGATTGATATTATTGCTCTGGCAGCACTGTGCAAGTTAGCCATTGAGGGTGGAAATAAAGCGTTAGAAGCATACAAGAAAACGAAGCTCTCTGAAGCTGAAAAGGAACTTCTGATTGCCGCTGCAAAGGATGGTGAATTTTATATCATCCATGTTGATGGACCTCCAGACTGGATAAGAGTAGGAAGCAAGAATTTCCCTGGCGATATTGCGGGCGACCCCGCAATTGCTGAAAAGTATCACGATACATTCGAGGGCCTGTGTAAACGTGGCTATATCAGACCCGATGTCGGGATTCTATTCAGGCTGACTTCTAAAGGGTTTGAAAAAGCTCGTCAACTGGCAGCCAAAGAGAAACGGGAAGTCTAAGGGGGGCGAAGCCATTGAGTGAAATCCCCCTTTAGTCCCCCTTTGCCAAAGGTGGAGAACCTCTCCCTTTCTTAAAGGGAGAGCGAGAGGGATTTAAACAAGGGTGAGTCAAAGAGAGGCGAAGCCTCTCTTATATAACCAGTTCCCCTTCCCCTAGATAGGGGAAGGGGATACAGGGGATAGGGTTGATAACAATCTGGCTAAGGAGTTTTAGATATGAAATCGGCGGTTGAAGAATTAGTAGAAAAGGGCAGGGCGGCTAAGGCGGCATCCCGGCGCATGGCTTACCTGTCCACCGAGGTCAAGAACAAAGCTTTACATAATATTTCCATTGACCTGTTAGCCAGGAGGGACGAAGTCCTGGCCGCCAATCAGATTGACTATCAGGAGGCTCAAGCCTCGGGGATGAGTGCCGTCATGCTTGACCGGTTGCTGCTGGACTCCGGCCGTCTTGAGGCTATCGCCCGGGATGTGCTGGCGGTGGCAGCTCTCCCTGACCCGGTGGGCGAGGTCTTTGATATGCGCACCCTGCCCAACGGCTTGCAGGTGGGCAGGAAACGGGTACCATTGGGGGTGATTGGTTCTATCTACGAAAGCCGGCCCAACGTTACTGTCGATATATCTGTCCTGTGCTTGAAGTCGGGCAATGTCGTTATCCTTAGGGGTGGTAGGGAGGCAGTCCACTCCAACGGTGCCCTGGCCGGGGTAATTCAGGGGGCGGCAGCCAGGGCTGGCGTGCCTGAGGGGGCGGTGCAGTTCATCGAGAACACTGACCGGGCGCTGGTCAGTCACATGCTCAGGATGGGTGATATTATTGACCTCATGATTCCTCGCGGCGGCGCCGAGCTGATAAAGTCGGTCAAGGAAAATGCCACGATGCCGGTGGTCAGTGGCGGCATTGGTGTTTGCCATATCTATGTGGATAAGAGCGCTGACCTGGATAAGGCAGCGGCGATTGCCTATAATGCCAAGGTGCAGCGACCCACGGTGTGCAATGCCTTGGATACGCTGCTGGTTCATGCTGAAGTTGCTGAGCGTTGCCTGCCGCTGGTGGCCGTGGAGTGGGCTAAGGCGGGGGTGGAGATGCACTGCGATGAGCGCTCCCTGGCGGTACTCAGGTCTTATCCGTCTGTGAAGCTTGTCCCCGCCATAGCCGAGGACTGGGGCAAGGAATTCCTGTCACTGGTGGCGGCGGTTAAGGTGGTGGATTCTTTGGATGAGGCGCTGGGGCATATTGAGCGCTACGGTTCGGGGCACTCTGAGGCGATTGTCACCGAGGACTATGGAGCGGCAATGCGCTTTCTTAGTGAGGTGGATGCTGCCTGTGTCTATGTTAATGCCAGCACCCGGTTTACTGATGGTGGTCAGTTCGGGCTGGGGGCTGAGGTTGGCATCAGCACTCAGAAAATGCATGCCCGGGGTCCGTTAGGGGTAAGGGAACTCACCAGTTACAAGTGGATTATCTTCGGCAGCGGTCAGGTGCGCTCTTAGGTATTTATCCTGTCTTTAGCTTCTCCAGGGCGTGCTGCTGAGCCTCAAATAGCTCTTTGATGCCAACCTCAGCCAGGGCTAGCATTGAGTCAATTGTCTCCTTGGGGAAGGTCTTGCCTTCCGCCGTGCCCTGAATCTCAATAAATTCGTTGTGACTGGTCATCACCACATTGAAGTCAATGGCGGCATTGTTGTCTTCGTCGTAGCACAAGTCCAGCATCATATAACCGTGGACAATGCCAACGCTGGTGGCCGCGGCGGCAGTCTTCAGCGGTATCGTTGATAGTACCCCCATATTTACCAGAGTTTGCGAGGCCTGGTACAGTGCCACATAGGCGCCGGTGACGGCTGCCGTCCTGGTGCCGCCGTCTGCCTGCAACACATCACAATCTACGATAAGGGTTCTTTCCCCAAGGGCAGCGAGGTTGGTTACCGCCCGTAGTGAGCGCCCGATAAAACGCTGGATTTCCTGATTTCTGCCGCCGACCCTGCCCAGTGATGAATCACGAGGGGTACGGGTGACGGTGGCGCGGGGTAGCATGGCATATTCGGCGGTAAGCCAGCCGCCGCCACCCCCCTTGAGGAAAGCCGGTACTCTTTCCTCAACGCTGACCGTGCACAGCACCCGGGTCTGTCCCAGCTCGATCAGGGCGGAGCCTTCGGCAAAGCTCTGGAATCCGGGTACTATTCTCACCGGTCGTAACTGGTTATAGGTGCGCCCGTCAGCTCGTTTCATCCAAAATCCCCCGGACTTTTATATGTCAAAGTATAGCATTGCTCGGTGAGAATGACAATCAAACAGATAGCGGTAACGGCGGTCCCGCCGGGCGGGGGAAACATCATGCCGTGACCTATAGGCAGGAAGAAATAAGTGGCTATTGCTGGACTCGGCACATAAGTCGGGCTCTAAATAATTAGCGATCTTGAACGCAGTGAGTGAACAGAGGGGAGTGGGCTTTGCTACATAGATTTGCCAGGCGTCTCGGTTTGGTTGACCTTATGACTCAAACGTGGCGAGGACGACCAGTATCGGTAAAACGTGCTGTAGAAATTTTTAGACGTAACTTGGCGGTCTACTACAATGAACTTATTCCTTTCCCAACGCTGATGGAAAGGGTCTCAGCCTTCGCTGACGTAATTAGTAACTACGAGAGACTTCTTTCAGGGATGCAGCTAGTTTCATTTGACCAGATGATTGAGAAAGCCTGTGTGGAACTATCACCGGAAAGAAGACTGGCAAAGGCTTTGAGTGGACATGTGCAACAGGTGCTCGTGGATGAGTATCAAGACCTGAACCGAGCTCAAGAGAACCTACTGCAGCGACTTATTGATTTGGGTGCTAATTTGACAGTGGTCGGAGACGATGACCAGGCCATTTATCAATGGCGTGGAGGTGACGTTTCGCTTTTCCTCAAATTCGTCGAGCGGCACAGACAATCCCAGCGTCGGATGCTGGCAGATAATTATCGCAGTACACCGGCCATAGTTACAGCTGCCTCTGCATTTGCCGGAACTATCAAACAGCGTCAACATAAGTCGATGTCGCCCGTCCGCTCAGACTTTACGCCGGCTCTTGAGCTTATTGGCTCCAATAATCCAGATGATGAGGCCAAGCTCGTCGTTAAGCGTATCCGTTTACTGGTGAGTGGTGGACACAAGTTTGGAGATATCGCTGTATTATTCCGCTCGGTGCGGACATCGGCCAAACCATTAGTGGATGCTCTACGGCGAGAGGGCTTTCCATTTGCACTAACCGGGAAGCTCTCCTTGCTGGATCGCCCTGAGATGGCTTTGCTCACCCGAATTTTCGTCTTTTGGGCGGGTGGTAGCTGGAGACCTGATGAAGAGCAGGAGGTAATTACGCCTGAGCGCCTCATTCAGGATATTGCCGACCTTACAAAGATTAGTGTCGGCGAAGCAAGCAAGGTATTTGCCCAATTGAGTAATTTAGGGGATGATTTGGTCAATAATGGCGTATACGATTTAATCCATGTTTATCAAGAAATGCTAAAAATTATAGGCCTTCCGATTGATGGCCCCGACCGCCAGCGTCAGGAACAGGGACTCGGGCGTTTGTCACAACTACTGGCTGACTTTGAACACTCGCAGAGGCGGGCTGTTCCCAAAGAATGGCTTCAGACGGTCATACCATCGGCCTCACAAGAGGTGTCTGAGGATTTGGTTATAACATCCAATGTGCCGGAAGAAGGTAAGAAGGAGTCTTACGGACAGATGCCAGGCTTAGCGCAAATATTCTTAACCAGATTGCGCGTCTTCCTTGAAGAGTTCTCTTCCCGGGCTGCTGAGGAGACTCCAATGAGCCCGACGCTAGACCCTGATGCGATAAATATAATGACTGTCCATCAAGCCAAGGGTCTAGAATTTCCCATTGTTTTCGTTCCGGCCTTGATTGATAGACGCTTCCCTGCCGAGAGTGAGAAAGAGCCATGGTACATACCAGACGACGTATTTGAACAAGCGCGCTATGAAGGCCGAGAGGATGATGAGCGTCGTCTCTTTTACGTAGCTATGACCCGTGCTCGCGAGTTATTAGTGCTTAGCTGGTTTAATAAATATCAAAGTGGTGGTGACGCCCGCATTTCTCGCTTTATCAGCGAGCTGGCACAAATCTGTGATCGAGGACTCTTTAAGAAATCAGGCGAGTGTTCCCCTATAGTGTGTCACAAATCCGATGCTGGTAAGCCACTTCTAGATACTGATTTCAGTGAGCTATTCACCTTTAATGAGTGCCCCTATAAATTCTATCTCCGCTACGTCTGCGGTTTCCAGCCGCCGATAGCTCCAGCGCTTAATTACGGCAAAGTGCTTCATCACGTCGTAGCTGAACTAGCCCGCTATTCGATGAGTAAACAGTCTCCGAGCTTGGCTGATGTTGAACAAACCCTTTCAAAAGCATTCTACCTTCCGTTCGCGGGACCAATAAAACATCAAGAACTCTACCAGGCAGCACAGCGTAGGCTGCAAAACTATGTAAAGAATTACGGGCAAGAGTTAGTACGAACGATAGAACCGGAGCGCCCCTTTGAGGTTCCACTCCAGCTTGCCCGCGTGCGAGGACGCATTGACCTCTTGCTCCAGGCCGAAAAGGGTGGGCCTCAAGACGTGGAACTTGTAGATTTCAAGACAGCAGCTGAGAGGCCACCCAGTTTGCAACACCAGAATCAACTGCGTCTTTATGCAGAAGCTATTCGAATTCTCGGAATGAATCCTGTAAGGTTGATTATCCATGACCTCAATGCCGACAATGGTGGGCGTATATCAGTGGAAGAAGATGAGAGTAAAGTGGCTAACTTCCGTGACGAATTGCGTAAGTGGATTGAGAACATCCGCGAGTGCAGGTTTTTGACCAAGCGTGTGAGTGTGGGATGTAGGTCATGCGATTTCAAGTTATATTGCCAGCCCAGAGGCTAGATAAGATAGCGGAATCCAAGCAAAGCGAAGAGCATGATACATCGTTCGTTAGAACAGACATCTTCAAGCGGCCATAAGCGAGTAGACTGACGTTATATTGAATGAGATTCGTAACCGAGAGGAACTATTAGCCACCTATTCGATATGCAACTGGCTGGGAAACACTGCTCTGAACAGAGCACTGCAAAGGATACCCCGATAGACAAGGCCTGAATTAAGACATCGCTTTTTTGCATGCCACGGTATTTACAGGTGCTCATCTGGACAGTAACATTCCATCGTTTCGTGCAGCGAGTACTGAGAAGCCTTGAGTTCTTCTGAGCGCAAAGACATCGCTTACACCTATCAGTCAAACTAGTCCAGCTGAGTCCAACCGTTTTCCACTTTCGGTCAAGCAGTCCAGTTTTCGTAACAATAACAGGTATATTACGCCTGCAACGATGTTGCGGAGGCTGTTGCGCAACGCCGTTTCACCTTTCAAATTTACCGAGGCCCTGATAACCATATCTCCCACAGGTATCCTATGCTGCGGGCAGGTGGGTCACGGTGGCTTACACCCCAACTCATCCCGGAGAGACGCGGGTTACCGGAGGCAACCCGCGTGAAGCTATTCTAACCCGCCTATCCCAGCAGTCTAGCAATGACTGTTAGTCATATCTGAAATTTGCTCCTCCATTATCCCGGTAAACCGGGTCGAACAATGGGGAGGCGTAATCCGCTACGGCTCTCTTGCTTTTGGGAAAATCGGCTTGGCTTCTAATAGACCGAGATACACGAGTTCCTTGCGCTCCTGTAATCTAGATATGACGTTATCGAGATTCCCCAATGCAATTCCCCGGAGAGCCTCCCTTTCTAGTTGAGCCAGCGCACTTTTCAGACTTCCCCATGTCACCCTGGTTTTCCCGGGTGTAGTGTTGTCTCCAGGTAGAATTGTCAAATCCTTTCCCAAGGACACAGCCCAGGTGGTCTCCCCCAATCCCTGGACAGCCGCATCAAAGCTTGATAGCCCTGTGCCGACAGCAGCAAACTTGTCTCTGCTGATTATCCCTCCGAAAATTAATCCGGCCGCGGCCGCGCCCAGGCTAATACCTAACCCTTTACTATCTCTTATAATCGACGTGTATCCTCTAGTCCGAGCCAGGGACCTTCTCCGCTCATCGAGTCGATGGATTAAGACCTTGATTTTAAATGACTCTGCCTGTCTACGTACCTCTTCAAACTTCACGGAAAACATTCCGGCTCTGCCTTTGATTGACGCGATTTCTTGCTTCAATCCATCTAGGGTTTGCTCCCAGTCCTTCTTTGACATCAATGCCCCTCCACTCTGCTTCTCAGTTCTTTGAGAAAATTCTCCAGTTCTCTGAACGACTCCTCGCCTTTTCTCTCCACTGCCTTCATCTCAGCGACTGCGCCTCCGGCTATCAAAATGTCGGTCAGTATGGCTTTCAACTGTTTTCTTATCGCCTCTCCCTCTTGCTGTATTTGTGAGACTGCTTCTTCCGAGGCATCGCGTATTTTCTGTGAGGCTAAGGAGACACTTTCATGAATCTCGCCTTGAAGAACAGTTTTTCTGTTCTCAAGCTCCGCTATTTCACCAGTTAGAAAGGACTTTTCGTTTCTCATTTTCTTTATAGTCTCCGTCTCTTTCTCGGCCATCTTCTGAAGCTCAGAAAGACTACCGAAATAGTCCAAAGCACGGAAGAAGTTCTGTCTGACCTGATTTGCATGAGTTCCTTCTTTCTTAGCAATCTTTTCAAGAAGGCTTCTTAGGCGCAAGAGATCTTCATCAGCGAAGCCGATGTCGCCGAGCCGTCTCAGGGACTCTTCCTTTCCATCGACCTCTGAGGAAAGTCTAGCCATTCTTCTCTTAGATTCCCTTATTTCACTGTTCAACTCGGCTCTTTCCTCCCCGGCCTCCCTCACTCTGGACCTAAGCTCCTGCAACTTGGCTTCCTGTATGTCCACGTCGCCTCGGAGATTCTTTGTCGTCCTTTCCAGCGCGACTACTTGCGATGAAAGAGACTGTACTTCTTGCGAAAGCTCCCCTTTCCTTTTCTGCAGCAAATCAGCTTGTGCTTTTAGCTCCTTAGTTCTTTCGCTGAGTGTCCTGTATTGCTCAGCCAATTCCTCGAAGGGCTTCCCCTCCCTCTCTTCAAGTTCGTGAAGCCTCATTGCCGATTCAAAGAAATCCTTAGCTGGGAAGTCAGCGGGAGCGAGTGTTTTAACAAGCTCTGACCACCCACCAAGTTCTTCGGGGCCGATTCCTAGTTCTTGAAGCCTTTCGAAAAAGGAAACTCCAAGCAAAGCCTGAGACGGTTCAAGGCCTTTTTTATTGAGGTCAAAAGATAGCTGACGAAGGTCATTGACCTGGTCAAAAGCCACACCGGGGATGGTCAATTTCCCACTTTCGATTTCCTTGACGATGTTTGCCACGCTTCCGTGAGAGACCCCGGTCTTTTCCATGATCTCTTCGTAGGAATAACCAAGAAGGTAATATTTGGCTACTTCAAGCCTCTTAGCCCTTGATATTCCGTTCATTCTGAACCTCACCTCCTACTGTGCTCTGCCAGCCCGTTTCGGTCATTACCTCTTGACCGTATTGACCGGTGTGACCGAATTATTGACCACTTTGACCCCGCTGACAAGCAAAGATTTATTGGCTCGACATGAGATGTAGGATATAATCATTCGTTGGGAGAACACGGTTTCTTGGCAGGCCCTAGTCGTAGGCTGCTGCTCTGGCCAAGAGCAAAAGTGTGCACAAAAGTTTTACCTTTCGTACCTCTCGGCCAAGGGAGAGGGGGAAGGATATTAAGAAGAGGGGCTAGCACCCCTCTTAGACACCCCCAGAAATACCCAGGCTGACGCCCCTGTTGAACACCCCCTTGAGTTAATTTCCTCCAAGAGAGAAGGAGATTTTAGAGGGGTTACGCCCCTCTTAGACACCCCGCTCCATAACCTCCCTCAAAGGAAAGAGAGGATCAAAAAGAGAGGCTGGCACCCCTCCTAGACACCCCGCTAGATAACATCTTTCAAAGGAATGGGAATATTAAAAGAGGGGCTAGCGCCCCTCTTAAACAAGCTGATTATCGTTGTCTCCTTCCACGGCTATGCCACTCTTCAACGGCCCACTGTTTTGGTCGGCCCAGGGTATCAGAGAGAGGCTCCGCCTCTCTTATTAAATATCTTCCCCTTTCCCTCGTTGCCATCTGAGGGCAGCACTAGAGATTAATCTACAGAAAATAATATTGCAGAAAGTTTGTTAGCCGACATCACGAGCTGGACAAATTCACACTCGTAATCGTTTTAACGCGATCACTCGTTCCAGCCCGGATGTCTATAGTTACAACTTTATTCCGACAGCCACGGCAAAGGAGCAAAGCGGCCGCAGACTCTGCCTGCCTCCCCGCCCCACCGCGCGGGTTTCATGGTCACTTCTTCATAGCCGCAGCCCGTCGCTTCACAGCCTCTCTCCATGCCTTTGCCATGACGCCCCAGTCCGAGAGAGTATAGGTCTCCACATCCATGAAGGGAAACAAAGGATTCTCAAGGAAGAGTTGAGTTGACTCTTCAGCAGACTCAGCTTCCCAGATACCCACACTCACTTTCAGGCCAGGCACATTGTAAATCTCCTTTAACTTGCCTGACTTCCGATTTTTGTTAGCAAAGGCAGTCACTCCAGCCACGATTTGCATCTGTAGCTCAGGGGAAAGCGTGAAAAACGAGTCCTTCAACCGGCTAATGGTCAAGAACTTCATGGCTCATAACCTCCTTTTATTAATTCTGTCAGTCCATTCAAGTGGAACGAAGTTAACCTCCTACTGCCCACGGGGGGAGCAAGCCATGTTTAATTCAACATGGGCATCATCCCCCTCGGCTTCTCAGTTCATAAATCTCAAACTAAAGGCACTAGCCACCGCCATATCAGTCAGTGGAGCGCTCTTCTTTCATGCTCATCGCTTCCCTAGAGCAGCACTACAGCATCTTTGGAAGCCATGTCATATGTCGTAACTTGAGTCTAATCCTTGCCGATAGGATTGTCAACACCCGAATAAGAGATGACTCTCCTCGTGCAATGGTCATTCACATCATCTCAGTAAGGAGCAGGGGATGCCGGGGATGGAGCGATATGATACATAGAAGCCGGGTGAGGCAGGGTGAAACAGGATTTCTTGACTACGGAGCTGTCACTGGTTAGACTGATGTAGTTGGCGAAACAATGAAAGTCATCGGGCTTACCGGCGGTATCGGGAGCGGCAAGAGCACAGTATCCCGCTTTCTGGCGGAGCTGGGGGCGGTTATTATTGATACCGATAAGGTGGGACATGAGGCATTCCAGCCTGACACCGACCTGTGGCGTGAAGTAATAGCCGCTTTTGGCACGGAGGTTCTTAAACCGAACGGTGAGATTGACCGCCACAAGCTGGGCGAGATGGTGTTTGGCAACCCCGAGCAACTATCACGCCTTAATCAGATAATGCACCCCCGGATTTATGACATGGTAAAGGCTCAGATTGAGGACTACCGACGACGAGGCGTGGAGGTAGTCGTTGTGGAAGTCCCCCTCCTGATTGAGGCTGACTGGGCTCCACTGGTGGACGAGGTCTGGGTTACCGTGGCCCCGGAGGCGACGGTGCTCAAGCGACTGCTGGAGCGAAGCAGCCTGTCCAGAGAGGAATCTTCGGCCCGCATTCGCTCCCAGCTGCCTTTAGAGGAACGGACAAAGCATGCCGATGTGGTGCTCAACACTGATTGTAGCCTTGATGAGGTGAAGACAAAGATAAAGGAGCAATGGGAAAGGCTTAACACCCGTGGAGGTAGAAGCTAGCATTTGACACCCTGCCCTGATAACTGGTAGAATGTGTAGGCTTGGGAGGTAAGGAAATTTACGCAATCATTGAAACTGGTGGCAAGCAATATAAAGTGACCCGCGGTCAGACCATAGATGTCGAGCGGCTTGATGTGGCGGAAAGTGCCACGGTTGAGCTGGACAGAGTATTGCTTATTGCCGACGGCGACAGGGTAACGGTAGGCACCCCCACTGTTGAGGGGGCAAGGGTGGTTGCCACCTCGCAAGGAGAAGGTAAGGGCAAGAAGATTATTGTCTTCAAGTATAAGCCCAAGATGCGTTACCGTAAGAAGACAGGACACCGCCAACCCTACACCAGGCTGACTATTGATCAGATTATCGAACCTGGAGCTGTTGAAGAGAAGGCGGTGAAGAAGGTACGCCGAGCTAAGAAAGAGGTGACAGCAAGTGGCGCATAAGAAGGCAGGTGGTAGCAGCCGCTGCGGTCGGGATAGTAAGTCCAAGCGGCTTGGGGTAAAAAGGTACGCCGGGGAGCAGGTGCGCGCCGGAACTATCCTGGTTCGGCAGCGGGGAACGAAAATTCACCCGGGCAGCAACGTCGGTGTCGGTCGAGACCACACCCTCTTCGCCATTATCGACGGTGCGGTTAAATTTGAGCCAACCAGTAATAACCGCAGGAAGGTCAGCGTCCACACAAGCTAGAATACCATTCTATTGGGAGGGGCCAGGAGGTCTTGAGACCGTGTTACCCCCTCCTTAGAAAGAAGCCCAAATGAAAGATAAGATTCATCCCGAGTATTATAATGATGCCAAGGTTGTTTGTGCCTGTGGCAATACCTTTACCACCGGCTCCACCAAGAAGCTGCTTAAGGTTGAGCTGTGCAGCAAGTGCCATCCATTCTTTACCGGCGAGCGGAGACTGGTGGATACCAAGGGACAGGTGGAGCGGTTTAAACGGCGCTACAAGATAGAGGACTGAGCCACACATACGGTGAGGGTAGGAGCGGCTTACCACCGCTCCTTTTTACTTATCAGGAGTAACTTGCTGATGACCAGCAGATTCCACTACGGAGGGCAAGCGGTTATTGACGGGGTGATGATACGGGGACAGAGGGCAATGGTAACCGCCGTCCGCCGTCCTAACGGGGGGATGACCATGGGTATCCAGTCGCTGTCCAGTTTCTATACCGGCTGGATGCGAAGAACCCCGTTAATCCGGGGTGTCATCGTCTTGATTGAGGCGCTGGCCCTCGGGATCAAGTCTCTACTCTACTCAGCCAACGTGTCTCTGGAGGAGGAAGAGGAGCAAATATCAGGCGGACTAGTCTGGGCTATAGTGGCCGGTTCCATAGTCATGGCGGTTGCCCTGTTCTTCATTGCTCCCCTCCTGCTCACCAAGCTGCTCGACCCCTATATCCACTCATCTCTGGTATTTAACCTGACTGAGGGTCTTTTTCGGATAGCCATTTTTATTCTTTACCTGAAATTAGTAACACTGGTCCCCAGCATCAAGCAGGTATTCGCCTATCACGGTGCCGAACACAAGGCAGTAAACGCCTATGAAGCCGGTGTTCCCCTGGAGGTGGAAGCCACCAGAGGATATGATACCGCCCACAGGCGCTGCGGCACCAGCTTCCTGTTCGTGGTGCTGATTATTGCCATCCTGGTCTTCGCCCTTATCGGACGACCATCGCTATGGTTAATGGTGTTATCCCGGATTCTTCTCCTCCCGGCAATTGCCGCCCTCAGCTACGAGATCATTTATTTTGGGGCCAATCACGCCGGCAACATCATCGTTCGGGCTTTAACTGCCCCGGGATTGTGGCTACAAGCACTGACCACCAGACAGCCTGACGATAATCAACTGGAGGTTGCCCTGTCAGCATTAAGGAAGGTAGTGGAGCTTGACCAGACTGAGGAGACAGCTTAGGCTTCCGGCTGCCGGTTCTCCGCCACCTCCGGCAGGGTTAGTTGCTGAAAGAAGCAGGTCTTATTGCCGGTATGACACACGGGGCCGGTGGCTTTTCCTTTGACCAGGATAGTATCGCTGTCACAGTCCTTCCACACTGAATGTACCCTGATACAGTTGCCGGAGGTCTCTCCCTTGTGCCATAGCTCCTGCCGGCTGCGGCTGTAAAACCATACCTCGCCGCTGGAGAAAGTTCGTCGTAGAGCCTCCTCATTCATATAGCCCAGCATCAGCACCTCGCCGGTATCGGCATCCTGAGCTATCGCCGGGATAAGGCCTTTTTCATCAAATTTTAGATTATCTATCAACCTCACCCCCTTTATCCTCCCTCTCCTTTAGCTGTTATAATTTGCCTCTTTAAGCTCCTATGATGAATGACTTCTTTCTTACAGCTGGCTAATGGTGGCTAGCGCCTGTTTTAGATTAATGTCCCCGGTATAAAGCGCCCTGCCGACTATGGCGCCCTCAACGCCAAGCTGCTTCAATATCTTAAGATGGACAGGTGAGGAGATGCCACCAGCAGCGATGACTGGTAATCTAATAGCCTCCACCAGCTCGGCGATGGCGGTAAAGTTAGGTTCGGTGAGAGTCCCATCTCGACCGATATCGGTGTAGATAAAGCGCTTCACCCCAAGCTGTATCATGGCTTGAGCCAATGGCACCGTCTCCAGCTGCGTCTCTTGCCGCCAGCCACGGGTGGCAACATTTCCCTCCCGGGCATCAATACTGACAATGACAGATTCACCGAACTTATAGCACGCCTCTTCAATCAGCTTGGGGGCCTCCACAGCCGCCGTGCCCAGAATGACACGCTCGATACCTGCCTTGAGCACCTGCTCCACTGTTTCCAGGCTGCGGATACCGCCTCCCAGTTGGGTAGGGATTAGCACCGAATGCGCTATCTCGGTAATGGCACCCAGGTTATAAAGCTCACCGGTTGCGGCACCATCGAGGTCAACAATATGCAATCGCGATGCCCCCAGTGACTGCCACTTTAACGCTACCTCCACCGGTTCATCGGAGAATACCGTCTCCTTTTGATAATCACCCTGGTACAGGCGAACACACTTCCCCTGTCTCAGGTCCACCGCCGGGATTATTTCTATGGTGACCTCACCCCCTGTATCCCCCTCTCCTTGAAAGGAGAGGGGGAGTTCTTAAAAGAGGGGGCTTCGCCCCCTCTTAGACACCCCTTAGCCCGGCTCCTC
>CAZNSC010000056.1:0-18681 GCA_964575695.1 uncultured Dehalococcoidales bacterium | reverse complement strand
GTTTTTCAGTGCCCTATTAAGAGCCGACCAGCAACCTCATCAATCTGAGCCAAGGCGTTTCTCCATTTCCTTGAGGAATTTTTCCACTTCTGGGGAAAGGTGATGCCTTGCTTCTGGTGCCTTTCCCTCTTCCAGGCCTTCGTCATAGCTTGTTTCCATTGTCTTGACTAGTTCTGTGGCCTCCGGGCTGGCCTCAACGGCGACACTGATCCGGCGGTATTGTTCCTCACCCCGGCGCTTTATCTCACTTAGGTCAAGAGACAGGTCATACAGGTAGCAGAGCAGGCTGAGTAATGTGTACTGTCCACTGTAGTCTCGTTCCAGTTGTGCATATTGGGGCAGGTGGACGATTAAGGTCATGGTGGCGATGCCATGCTTTGGCGCCTGCTCGGAAATGAGGATGTTGATCGTTGTTGGCCCTTGATATCCGCTGGCTTTCACATTGGCTTCTTTTAGCTTGTGTTGCAGGCTGGTTTCAGAGGCACCGCCGGTCACCATTAGCGGCCTGGTGTGAGGCACAGCATCATACATTCCGCCAAGGAGGCAGTACCTGGTCACATTGAGCCTCTCCAGCAGTTTGAGGGTTGATTCGACATATGTTTCGCCCATGGCGTGAGGTTCCAGACAATGAAAAAAGACAAAATCACCGTGGTCGCCTGACTGGGAGCAGTTTATGAAAGTGTTGGGGATTTCTATCATGCGCTGTCCCTCGACTAGGGAGATCACGGGGCGGTAACGGGTGAAGTCGTAGAACATTCCCGGCCTTGTTAACTTCCCCAGCTCACGGGCTTGGTGGTGCTCTTCCAGTACCTGAAGGCTGGCGCTGCCGATTTCACCAACGTCTATCCATGGCGAGAGCATGACAAGTGCCTGAGCTCTTTTTAGCTCAGGAACCGGCTCGTGAAGCTCGAAGGCGCCGACTCTCATACATCTATTCTATCAGAATAGAGACTGTCTATAAAGTGCACCCTGCGATATTGTTTGCCAGCCCCTCACCCTTCAAGCACGGCTGTTCCCAACGTTTAGCTCGGAAAGATAGCTCATGTCATTTGGGTGGCTATTTCATCCAGCGCCGAGCTGTAAGCCTGATAGGTTCTCAAATCGAAGAGCACAAAGACGACTTCATTGAGCTGAGTAGCGTGTTGTCTGATGAATGAGGCGACAGCCGTTACGGCTACCCTGGCGGCTTCGTCCACCGGGTAGCCGTAAGCGCCGGTGCTTATTGAGGGAAAAGAGACACTGGTCAGGCCATGCTTCACGGCTAATTTCAAGCTCTCCTGGTAGGCGCTGGCAAGCAATTGTGCCTCATTGCTGCCACCACCATGCCAGACGGGACCGACGGTATGAATCACATACCCGGCTCTTAGATTCCCCCCGGTGGTGATGACCGCCCTTCCGGTGGGTAGGCGCCCCTGTTCGGATACGATTTGCTTGCACTCTTCAAGTATCGCCGGTCCTCCAGCCCGGTGGATGGCACCGTCAACACCTCCTCCACCCATAAGACTGGGGTTGGCCGCATTCACAATGGCATCCGTAGTCTGGGCGGTGATGTCTCCCCGGGTTACGGTTAGCTTTGTCTGGTTAATGGTCAATTGCTTTACATGCTCTGCCATAGCCTTTACCTCTCGCATTGGGACTTGTATCCTATCCTGTATTTTACTATACAGGTCTCAAAGCGTCTACGAGCTATGGTGCCTGCGACTGATTATGGACGGACCAGGGCAAGACTCGCAGCCTCGGGACCGGACTATCTGTTTGAAAACTTGAAAGACTATAAAAAGGTCTCACGGGTTATTGAGCAGCTTTGAATCCATCTCGACAATTCCTTTCCCCGGCTGAAGAATGACCTCCGGTGCTTCAAAATGTCATATGTTTTTAACTTTTTTATTGCCCATTTTATAACTTTTCAATGATTAGCTTGCTAAAGTCCATTATGGCGTTATAATGGTCTTTTAAGAAGGAGGAGGCTACTTGCTTTGAAGGAACAAAAATACTTACGTAGAGCCTACGACGAGGAGAGCCGGAGGAGATGGCAGGATCCGGATGCTGTCCTGACGGAGATAGGTTTGAAGTCGGGCGCAACGTTTATTGACGTGGGTTGCGGAGAAGGTTTCTTTGCTCTCCCGGCGGCAAGGCTGATCGGAGAAGGTGGAAGGGTTTACGGTCTGGACATCAGCCCACAGGCTATAGAGCGCCTGCGAATAAAGGCTGCTAACGAAGGCATAACCAATCTGCAACTGGGAGTTGGCAAAGCGGAGGATACGGTGTTCTGTGAGGCTTGTTCCGACTTCGTCTTCTTCGGCATCGTCCTGCATGATTTCGAAGAGCCGACCAAGGTCCTGGCCAATGCCGCGAAAATGCTCAAGCCTGGTGGAATACTGGTCAATCTGGACTGGAAGAAGGAGCCTATGGAGTTTGGGCCCCCGATGCATATCAGGTTTACCGAGAAGCAGGCAACCAAGCTTATCGAGGATTGCGGCTTCAGGGTAGTAACGGCTAAGAACGCTGGCCCTTATCATTACCTGATTATTGCCGGGCTATGACCAGAACAGAAGTCTTGTAGTCGGTTTGAAGGGCAGGGCAAACGAATGGTAAAAAAAGTAAAGAGAAAAGGGGAGGTCTTATACGTTTGTGAGGTATGCGGTCTTGCCTATGAAGAAAAGAAGTGGGCAGAGAAATGCCAAGAATGGTGCCAGGAGCATGAGAGCTGTAACCTGGAGATTATCGAGCACGCAGTCCCTTTGAACGAAATGCCTTGAGCTTGATCTTGCCTGACTTCAGGCACTTAGGGAAGGGGCCTTAACATGCTCGCAAGATAAGGCCAGGGACATTGAGGTTAAGATGAAGTAAGGGAGGAGGAACGAGTGGGGCTGGTAAATCCAGCCCCACTTTGTCTTTACCCTGCCACTGGCTGCAATAGCGATTATTATGACCGTCCGGCGGTTAGATTTGCTCGGCATAGTCGACGTCAGGGTTTAGGCTAGGCGGTCTATCTTACCCACGTGCCCCTCTAGTGCTCGTGTAGATTGCTCAGTGTCCTCAATATCAACTCAGGAAGGGCGGGATGAATGTGCATACCCGCCTGTATCTGGTCAATTCCACCGCCAGATGCCATCGCATTTATCACTTCCTGAATAAGGATGGGTGCGTAAGGGCCGATGATGTGAAAACCCAGTATCTTCCCGGTACCCGCCTCGGCAACAGCTTTGGCGAAACCTTCTTCCTCCATCATGGCTTCGCCTTTGGCAACATCTGAATAGTGGGCTTTGCCTACCAGAACCTTGTGCGCTTTTCTGGCATTCTCCTCGGTCAGACCCACAGACGCAATCTGTGGATGGGAATAGACAGCGTGCGGGGCGGCGCCGTAATCCATCTTCAGTCTGTTGCCGTGTATGGCGTTATGCGCTGCCAGCATTGCCTCTTTGTTGGCAACGTGTGTGAACATCTGCTGACCGTTGGCGTCTCCCACGGCAAAGATGTTCTTCTTGGTGGTCTCAAGGTGTTCATTGACCTTGATGAAACCTCTTTTGTCGAGCTCAACACCCGTCTTCTCTACCGCCAGCCGGTCGGCATTGGACCTACGCCCCACCGCGACCAGAATTCTTTGCGCCGTGAATTCCTCTTTCCTGATTGCCTTTAAGTCATTGACAATGACGCTAGCACTACGCCCGTTCCCCTTCACTTCCTCAGCCTGGACACCGGTATAAACATCCATGCGCCGGCTCAACTCCTTCTTCAAAACCTCAGATATCTCGGGCTCCTCGGCAAGGACAAGCCGGTCAGCCATTTCCAGGATGGTGACCTTGGTGCCCATGGCAGCAAAGAAGTGGCCGTATTCCACTGCAATATAGCCACCACCGATAACCACGAGACTTTCCGGTCTCTCTTTTAATTGCAGTGCGGTTTCGTTGGTCAGGAAGTCCACACTGTCCAGGCCTTTTATTGGTGGTATTAGTGGGCGTGAGCCTGAGGCGATGAAAATCTTATCGCCCTTTATTCTTTCACCGTTGACCTCAATTTCGTAATCATCGACAAAGTGCCCCTCGCCTTCATAGAAGTCTAGATTTTCTGTGTGGGCAATACCCTGCTTCATGTGTGCGTGATTTTCGTGTATGAACCTTCTCATACGCTCCATGATGAAACCAAAGTCAATATTCCTTATCTCCGCTGCAATGCCCAATTTCTTGGCTTCCTGTATCTCGGCTATCCTGTCAGCGGCGAATATAAGCATCTTGGATGGTATGCAGCCCAGGTTGGCGCAGGTACCCCCGAGTGGCCCTTTGTCAACCAGGGCGGCGTCTAGGCTGTGGTCTAGGGCCTCCTCAACAATGTTCATACCGCACCCCGAACCGATGACAATGACATCATATTTCTTCATACTCATACCTCCCATCTGCGCATTACTATGAAGCCAAATCAGTAGTGACCGGAAAACCAGCCGCCACCCAGGCTTTGATGCTGCCGGGGAAATTATAAACCTCCGGATAGCCAGCCCGGAGCAGGATGCTGGCACCAAGACCAGCACGGTGTCCTGTTCGGCAGTATATGGCCACCGGCTTATCTCTGGGGACTTCTGTCAGTCTCTGCTCTAGATGTCCGACATATATGTGCAGTGCCCCTTCTATGTGGCCTGATTCCCATTCTTCCTGACCCCGTGTATCCAATATCAATAGTTCTTCGCCCCGGTCAAGCATGCTTTTTAGCTCATGCGCGGAAAGCAGCGGCAGGCTTTCCAGGGGCAGTCCTGCGTTGTACCAGCTCTCGATGCCACCGTGAAGATAACCGGCAATCTTGTCATAGCCAGCGCGTATCAGGTAACGCACCGCTCTGTCTATATGAGCCTGGTCTTCCAGAACGAGCAGGATGGGCTTGTCATAAGGTATTACCCACCCAGCAAAGGCGGGAAGCCCTTCCAGCCAGATGCTGTAGGCACCCTTGATGTGGATTCCACCGAAGGCACCTTCTTCGCTGGTGTCAACAACGATTGCTCCCCTGTCCATTTCGGCTCTGAACTCGGTGGGGGTAAGCGGCGCTGGCAACGGCATACAGCCGAGCAGCGGCGGCCCGGCCAGGTTGTATTTTCCCATCTGCCGAAAATAATGCGGCCTTTCTGGTTTTTCAGCCACCTTGTATTCTACGAACTCATCTTTGCCCTTTATCTGAAGCACCGGGTTCTGGGCTCTTTCGATGCCGACAGTGCTTTCATCCCGGTTGGCAATGTGTAACCCGCAGACCGAGCCACCACCGTGAGCCGGACAGAGGATAACGCCGTCACCCAGCGGCAGGAGCTTGTTGAAAATGCTGTCATAGAGGTTTGATGCCAGCCGGGACACCTCTTCCGGGCCGTACAGGTCGGTTCGACCGACGTCACCCACAAACAGTGCATCCCCGGTGAAGATAATTACCGTGGCTTCACCAGTGGCTAAGTCGGCGATAGCATAGGACATGCTCTCATCAGTGTGACCTGGCGTGTGGATGGCCGTCAACCTAAGATTACCTATCTGGAACTCCTGCCCATCCCTCAATGTATTACCATATTTCCAGTCAAGCCCCGGCCCATGGTAGATGTCAGCCCCGGTAATATTATTCAGCTCAATAGAGCCGGTGACATAGTCCTCGTTGCGGTGGGTCTCAAAGATATGCTTGATCTTTAAGCCTTTTTGCTGAGTCGAATCAACATAAATCTGGCAGTCACGACGCGGGTCAATCACGGCGGCATGACTGCCAGAGCCGAGAACGTATGAATTATGGGCTATGCCTGCTGATTTTATTCTTTCGAATATCATACTAACACTCCCTGACACTCGTAACGCATATTTCGATTCCTGGACAGTTGCGGTCACTCTTGAAACTTCGATTCAAGGGGATAGCCCGCCTCGCGCCAGGCATTGAAGCCGCCTTCCATGGGGTACACATTCTTGAAGCCGTGGTCTAGTAGTATCTGCGCCGCACGGGCACTAGATGCCTCGTGATGTCAGGTACAGTAAGTGACGATTAAGCGGTCATGAGGTAGCCCATCAAGATGCTGCTCTAGTTCACTATAGTGTATGCGCAGCGCTCCCGGTAACTTCACGCCTGATTCGCTCCAATCGTGGGGATTCCGTGTGTCAATAAAAATTATTGGCTCACTGTTGTCCATCCTCTTCTTCACTTCATCAATAGTGATCCTTTGCAGCTCCCCCAAATTGCTCTCCTTCCTGGCTTCTATCGGCCTCACCGGATATGCTTATACCTTAGCGGATGAACCATAAAACAGTCATAAAATCAAAACCGAAAAAGTTACAAAACTGTGACATTTTGGCTAGATACAGCTTGGCTTCACGGCCATTCAACAGTGGCACAAATCGCTGAGACAAAAGTCACAGACGCAGGCTGCCCGTGAGTATAGAATTATACGATAGAGAAGGAGGTGATGCGCCGATTAAAGTTCTGGAAGAATTGAAGGTTCCTGAGCTCCTCATGATTTTGTGAAGGCTCAAAGTAAAATGGGCAATCTGGCGCAGGTAACCAGAGGGGAGGAGTAATGGAGCGGAGCTAGGGGGTAGACTTTGCAGGCGTTGTGGCCGAAGAGGTGTACCCCTTTTTTTCACAAATTGACAGCTCGTGGCAAAATGATATAGTTTTGTAACTTTTCCGGCTACCATTTTATGACTTTTGAATGCCTGGCCTTTTAAACTACACCAGTTACATCCACCGAATTAGAATATTCTGGTGGTTGCCTTTACGGAACCTGTCCGTTCTAGTACACTTTGGAGGGACTAAATGAAGGTAAAGGTAGATAGAGAGCTGTGTATCGGGGTCGGTAACTGCGTGGCTATCGCTCCCACGGTCTTCAGGCTTGATGACCAAAACAGGGCTGTAGTTCTTGCCCCCGACTCTGTTGATGAGGAGACTTTAATGGAAGCAGTCGAAAGCTGCCCTGAGAACGCCATCATCGTTGAGGATGATGATGGTAACCAGTTATATCCCTGAGCCTGGGAAGCTAGCTAAGGAGGTATCAACATGAGAAAGGTCTATTTGGACAACGCAGCCACCACACCGCTTCTTCCTGAAGTCCGTGAAGCAATGATGCCCTATCTGGGAGAAACCTTTGGCAACCCATCATGTCTTCACGGCTGGGGAGATGAGCCACGGGAAGCCATGGAGACTGCCCGTGCCCAGGTAGCTCAGCTCATCGGGGCTGACGCCGAGGAGATAATCTTTACTGGCAGTGGCACAGAAAGCAATAACTTCGCCGTTAAGGGGCTGGCACTGGCGCAGCAAACTAAGGGCAAGCACGTGGTCGTTTCCGCTATCGAGCATTTCTCGGTGCTGCACTCGGCGAGAACCCTGGAGAAATGGGGCTTTGAGCTGAGCCTGGTGCCGGTGGACAGGTATGGTGTGGTTGACCCCGATGATGTGCGCCGCAGTTTAAGGAAAGACACGGTATTGGTGTCCATCATGCATGCCAATGGTGAGGTGGGTACTATCGAACCCATACATGAGATAGCCATGATAACCAGGGAGCGAAAGATTCCCTTTCATACCGATGCCGTGGCCACGGCGGGGACAATACCCGTTAACGTGTCGGATCTGGGGGTTGATGCCCTGAGCTTGGCGGGAAACCAGTTTTACGGTCCCAAGGGTGTCGGGGCGCTGTGGATCAAGAAAGGAGTGCGGGTTATACCGCTTCTTGACGGCGGTGTCCAGGAAGGAGGACGGCGCGCCGGCACCGAGAATGTTCCGGCTATTGTCGGCTTAGGCAAGGCCGTAGAACTGGCCAAGACTCATATGGCAGGGCGGGCCAGGCAACTGACCCCTTTGCGCGACCGTCTGCTCAAGGAGCTACCGGGTAGGATTGAACACAGCGTCATCACCGGCCACCCGCAGAACCGCCTGCCCGGAAATGCCAGCTTCTGCGTGGAGTTTATCGAAGGCGAGTCCATGCTCATGCTGCTAAACAGCAAGGGGATTGCTGTCTCCAGCGGCTCGGCGTGCACTTCCCGGGCACTCAAAGCCTCCCATGTGCTCATTGCCATGGGACTATCTCATGAAATAGCCCAGGGCTCTATCCTCTTCACCCTTGCCATAGATAACACCAATGAAGACATTGATTACGTTCTGGAGACTATGCCGCCTATCGTTGACAGGCTGCGGCAGATGTCGCCGCTTTACGCCAAGTTCACTAAAGCCAGTAAAGGAGGCAGGTAAAATGCCGGTATACAGCGAGAAGGTAATGGAACACTTCATGAATCCCCGTAACGTAGGGGAAATTGAGAACCCCGACGGCGTGGGTGAGGAAGGCAATCCCGTGTGTGGGGATATGATGACCTTCTACATTAAGGTCAAGGACAACCGCCTCGAGGATGTCAAGTTTAAGACTTTTGGCTGTGGGGCGGCGATTGCGGTCTCCAGCATGGTCAGCGAAATGGCCAAGGGCAAGACACTGGAGGAGGCGATGAAAATCACGCCCCGCTCCGTGGCCGATGAACTGGAGGGACTACCCAAGAACAAGTTCCACTGCTCGAATCTGGGCGCTCAGGCCCTGCACAAAGCCATAGAGGATTATCTGGGCAAGCAGAAGAAGGGAGGTAGTTAAGAAATGGCCGATAACCGTGAGCCAACAAAGGAGCCCCGTTATTGCCCCTACTGCGATGAGGAGATAGCCGAAGCGACTTTCCCCTACTGTGAGGCGTGTGAGGTTGAAATTTTCTACTGTCCGAAGTGCCGTGAAGCCGTGCCGCGGGACAAGAAGACATGTCCTTATTGTGGAGCAGATATAAAAGAAGAAGCCGCTAAGTAAGGTTAAGGGAAATGGTGAACAAGGTGAAGTTAGGTGCGTGTTGCGCCGGGAGATTGTTTCTGGCGAAGTAAGTTGATAGAATAACTAGAAATCGTGGCTTTCCCCTATAGACGAGGCCGCCACCGGGACTGGATACATATCTAATGGAAGGAGGTGAGAGACTGTAGTCGAAGGTGGGGGGGTGAGGTCGGTGATACAGGGTGAGGTGGGCAACCGAACCTTGCGAGATGTCTGGAGTCAGAATACCGGGCTTTCTTTCAAATAGAATTTTAGGTCCGAGGAGTAAGTGGACATGGCACAAAATAAAGGAGCGAGACTAAAAGATAGGGTTGCCATCATTACCGGCGGCGCCTGGGGTATTGGTTATAGCTATGCCGTGGGCTATGCTAATGAAGGCGCCAGGCTGGTCATTGCTGATATTGATTTTGAAGCGGCAAAGACGGCGGTAAAGAATCTGGAGGAAATGGGAGCGGAGGCGCTGGCCACCAAGACAGATGTTGCCAATATGGAAGATGTGCAGGACATGGTAAAGAAAACTGATGAGCGTTTTGGCAGAGTTGATATCTTGGTTAACAATGCCGGTTTTCTGTCCCGGTCTAACATATCCCGTGGTGTTCCTTTCTATGAGCTGGACTTGAACGAGTGGGATCGGTGCATGGCGGTGAATGTCAACGGGACTCTCTTTTGTTCGCGGGCTGTATTCCCGTATATGAAACGCCAGGGCGGCGGCAGAATTATCAATATTACCTCGGGGCAGGTTTACGTTGGCGGCGGTAAGGTTAAGTATATACACTACATTGCCAGCAAGGCGGCGGTAATTGGCATGACCAGGGCGTTGGCCCGGGAACTGGGAGAATTCAACATAAATGTCAACTGCATTTCTCCCGGTTCGATCGTTACTGAAGACCCTAAGGATGAGGCGGCATTGGAATTCAGGAAGCGAGCCATACCCGAGCGATGTATCCAGCGCCTGGAGTACCCCGAGGACCTTGTGGGTACTGCCATATTCTTGGCCTCGTCAGAAAGCGACTTCATCACCGGTCAGACCATCTCGGTTGATGGTGGGGCGATAATGCTCTGAAGACTATTTTGCTGGAGTCTCTGGTTGACGCTGGTAGCGAGGATATTCCTGTTAGAGTTTAGCTTGTGTGCATGTCATTTGGTCAAGTGTGGTCATTTTGATATTGATTCAGCGACAGCCCCAGAGCCCGTACGAAGCTGCCAACGAAGACTGAAAGGATGGTAGATTATGGAAGGTCGCATACTGAGAATAGATTTGTCGAACAGGTCTTATGAGGTTGATACAGTCCCGGACAAAATAATTGGGCAGTATATTGGAGGTAGAGGTTTGGGCGCTAACCTCCTGTATAGCTCGGTACCGCCTAAAGCTGATCCCTTGAGCAGCGACAATCACCTCATATTCACTGCGGGCCCCGCCAACGGCACAGATTTGTTCTTCGGTTCCAAGACAGTTGTCACCACCAAATCGCCACTGACTGATATTTATTTATTTTCGGTTGGTAGCGGCACATTCAGTCATCAGGTTAGAAAGGCCGGCTTCTGGGCTATCGACATTAAGGGAATTGCTGATTCTCCTGTTTACATTGCCGTGAGAAATCAGAATATCGAGTTTAGGGACGCCTCTTCTTTGTGGGGACTGGAAACGGGGAAAACGCAGCAGGCCATGCGTGAAGCTTTGGGCCTGGAAGAAGCGGGAACGGTGGCTATCGGGCCGGCAGGAGAAAAGCTAATAAGGTACGCCTGCATTATCAGTGAGGGGTATCTCTACCGGTCGCTTGCCCGGGGCGGTGCCGGCTGCGTGATGGGCTCGAAGAAGCTGAAGGGGATTGTGGTCGCCGGGGATGGAGAAGTCGCCATTGGCGATGAGGAAAGGCTTCGGGAGGTCAAGAAGGCTATCGTCGAGACAAGAAGAGCCAAGGATAAATTTGCTGGTTGGTGGCGCCAATATGGGACTGGTGGCGACCTCAAAGAAATGAATGAGCTGGGGATGATGCCTACCAGGAACTGGAGGGGAGGGCAGTTTGAGGGGTGGCCTGAGATATGCACCGAGACCAACGCACAAAAATGGCCGCGTACCAATCGTGCCTGTGGCCCCTACTGCATTGCTCCCTGTTCGCACTATATTGAGATCAAAGAAGGTCGGTACCAGGGGGCACACTGTGACGGCCCGGAGTGGGAAACAATATATGCCTTTGGTTCATGTTGCGGGGTTGACAAGTTTGATGCCATAGTTGCCGCTGACCAGATATGTGATGAAATGGGCGTAGACACGATGTCGGCAGGGATAACCATCAGCTTCGCCATGGAGTGTTTTGAGAAAGGGCTGATAGGGCCGAAGGATACCGATGGGGTTGAACTCAGGTTTGGTGATGATAAGGCAATGATGACAATGCTGAGGAAAATTGTCAACCTGGAAGGTTTTGGGCGACGGTTGGCCGAGGGCACCAAGAGGTTATCGGAAGAGATCAAGGGGTCTGATGCATTTGCCATGCACGCCAAGGGTATGGAGCTGGGCGGCTACGAATGCCGGGGCCTCATGGGCCAGGCTCTGCAATTTGCCATCAGTAACCGGGGAGGGTGTCACCACGCCAACGGGTTGCCTGCTAGAGTAGAGGCATTTGACGGCACGGGTATGAATGTAGCCGGCAAAGGCGAGCTTGTGAAGAACCTGGCTATCGACCACATCGTCCGTGACTCTATTCCAGTCTGCACATTTGTCGGTTGGATACTGGATTTTGAAACCATTGGCGAGATTGTGTCGGCTTTACTCGGCGAGACATACTCAGCCGATGATTTGAACAGAGTGGGCATGAGGGTGATTTCTCTGGAACGATTATTCAATATGCGTGAGGGGATTACTCGAAAGGATGATTTGTTGCCCGGGAGATTATTGAATGAGCCCAAGCCGGACGGGCCGACCAAGGGAGCTGTGGTGCCTCTTGAGGAATTAAAGGACGATTACTATCGAGCTATGGGCTGGGATATGGCAACGGGCAATCCCCCCGATTCACTGTTGGCAGAGCTTGGCATCGAGAAATAGAGAGGCTGTCTGTGCCGCACCGGGCATCAGCGCCGTCAGGTGTATGATGCGTTTGATTTTATGTTCTTTCAAAACGCGAATAATGCTGGCCAGGTCTAAAACGTCACCGAAGACGACGTTCAGTTTATCTGCAATATCGGGACAGAGAGAAGTGCCCAAGTGGTTTTCATGGATTATGGGCGTCAGCTCCCTGGAATAGGCTTTGGGTAGGCCGTTGCTGGGACCCGGGCAACCTCGATGAGGTCTGAGCGAGACAGGAAAACGTTAGGGTAGGGGTGCCCCTCAGAGAACTGCTCCAGGGCCCTCTGCTTCGTAGAATCGCTGATATAGTAAATGCTGTCAACTGGGACTACAGTCCAGTAGTTCCTCAGGTGGAAACCCATCACGGCATGGTAAACGCAAACATGGATGGCGCCGCCGGTAACAACAGCGTAGTACCGGGTGGGGTCAGGCACCAGCGTTTGCAATACCCGTTCCAGGTCGGTATTATAGAATGGGTCATGGCAGGATTTCTGCACAATGATGTCTCCCTTGTGAGGCTTTAGCTCCTCGACAATATCTGTGGCCCAGCTTCCCCGCTCCAAGATTGGCTCGCTGCCAAAAATAGTGAACTCGGGTTCCTGAAGAGTGCGCACCGATTGAATATATATGACGGGGATACCTACGCTGCGAGCTTGCTCCGCGATTCCATGGATGGCGGAGATAACCCCGGGCACAATCTGGGCGCTCGCCTCTGAGTATAACTTCCCGCCGGGTTTGCAAAACTCGTTCTGCATATCCACGATCACGAGGATAGCATTCTCCGGAGAAATGTGGATAGTCTGGATTGCTTTCACTTTGTTGACCTCCTCTGCTGCTTGTGCAATTTTTCACGGGTTATCTGCCCAATCTATCCTATATCCCACCCCCTCGGTATTTTGCCTGTCTCATAAGGTATTCGATGTTTATCTTCTCTGTTTCATTTTGGTGGACTGCATTTACTAAATCTACCACCAGGAGGGTCACATTTCAATATGCCGGTCAAAAAGACCCACATGAAAGTCTTTGCGCTCTATCAGGTCCGTGGTTTGAGCATTGGGGTGGATGGTTAAGGCACTCTGATTCTAAACCGCGCTAATTGCGCTGGAATTTACATTTCCGACGGCTACGGTTATAATATTAAACTAATGGTTCGTCGGAATTAGCGAATGCAAGGTGCTGGCTTTCTACACTGGTGAGTTCGTAGATGAAACTAGGTATCGACGTTGGCTCGGTCACTGCCAAGGTTGTAGTAATAGACGGGACCGATAATATCATTGAATCCCGGTATACCCGCACCAAAGGGCAGCCCGTAGAGACAATTCTTGCCATCCTTGAAGACATATTAGCCAGGTATTCCCCCGGTGGTTTCAGACTTGCTGCTGCCACAGGCACGGGTGGAGAACTTATCGCTGACCTTCTTGGGGTGCCCTTTGTAAATGAGATTATCGCCCAGGCCGCCGGGACAGCGCGGTTCTGTCCAGAAGCAAACACTATCTTTGAGATCGGCGGTGAGAACTCTAAACTCATCGTAGTTAGACGGGAGACTACAGGCACAGCCCCCAGGGTTGCCGATTTCGCCTTAAACGGTGTCTGCGCGGCGGGCACGGGTTCTTTCCTTGACCAGCAAGCCTCCCGGATAGGCATTCCCATCGAACAGTTTGGCGATGTTGCTCTGGAGTCAGTTACCCCCTCCCGGGTAGCCGGACGTTGCAGTGTCTTTGCCAAGACCGACATGATTCACCTGCAACAGGCGGGTGCCCAGCTACCTGACATTGTTGCTGGCTTGTGCTTCGCTATGGTGCGCAACTTCAAGGGCCAAGTCGTGCGCGGTCGAGCTCTAGAGACACCGGTGTCCTTTCAGGGCGGTGTGGCTGCCAACAAAGGCATCAGGCGAGCTTTACTTGAAGTTATGCAGCTTAAGGAGTCAGAACTGATTGTCCCGGAGTATTTTGCTGTTCTCGGTGCCTTGGGGGCAGCTCTTGTAGCCGAGGAAAAGACAAGAAGTGAAGGCCGTGACGGAGAGGCTAATCTACCCCAAGATGCTCTATCCCGTATCCAGCAGTATATCGCCCATCGGGAGTACAATTTCGTCAGCCTTCCTTGTCTTCATGGTGATAACTATCCTATAAACACTGAGCCGGTCAAAGTGAGCGGGGCGCAGACCATCGAAGCCTATGTTGGGGTGGATATAGGTTCCATAAGCACCAATATCGTGGTGATAGACCGGGACAACAATGTTCTGGCGCGGCGCTACCTGATGACTGCCGGTCAGCCTATTGAAGCTGTCAAGAGGGGACTCTACGAAGTCGGGCAAGAATTGGGCGACAGTGTCCGTATCAGGGGCGCTGGTTCAACTGGCTCCGGGCGTTATATGACCGGGGAGTTTTTCGGAGCTGACGTAATTCGGAACGAAATTACGAGTCATGCTAAAGCAGCGACCTTCATGTACCCCGAGGTGGATACTATCTTTGAAATCGGCGGGCAGGATGCCAAATATATCAGTCTCCAAGATGGTGCTATCATTGACTTTGCCATGAATAAAGTATGCGCCGCCGGGACTGGTTCCTTCCTTGAAGAACAGGCGGAGAAACTGGGTATCAATATTAAGGAGGAGTTTGGTGCCTTGGCTCTATCTTCAAAGCACCCCTTGGACTTGGGCGAGCGCTGCACCGTGTTCATGGAATCCCAGCTGAACTTCTACAAGCAGAGGGCGGCAGCCAAGGAAGACCTGGTTGGCGGCCTTTCCTATTCCGTTGTCAAGAACTACCTGACTAAAGTAGTGGAGGATCGCCGTATCGGTGACTACATCCTCTTTCAGGGTGGTGTTGCCTTCAACAGAGCCGAGAAAGCCGCCTTTGAGAGCATCCTCGGCAAGAAAGTTCAGGTTCCACCTCATCACGATGTTATCGGGGCTATTGGTGTCGCTATGTTGGCTAAGGACAGCATGGAGGCTGATGCCGGGCAAACGCGCTTCCGGGGCTTTGACTTGAGGAGTAGAAAGTATGAGCTATCTTCCTTCGAATGCCAGGACTGTCCTAATCAGTGTGAAATTCATAAAGTCGTTTTTGAGGGAGAAACTCCTCTCTTCTACGGTTCCCGCTGCGGCAAGTATGATAGCCCTGAAAAGAAAGAAAAGCGCCGGTCTTCCAATATCCCGCGCCTTTTTGACGAGCGATACAAAGCCCTGATGAATGCCTACCCCAAGGACATTCCAGACCTTCCGAACGGCAAGACAGTGGGCATCCCCAGAGCCTTATTCTTTCACGAACTCTATCCACTGTGGAAGGCGTTTTTCACCGAGCTTGGCTTTCGGGTAGTGGTGTCTGACTCCACCAGCCGCCGCATTATACGGAAGGGCGTGGAGAATGTAATTGAAGATCCGTGCTTACCCATAAAAGTGGCCCACGGTCACGTGCTCAACGTTCTGGAAAAAGAACCTGATTTCCTTTTCCTGCCGGTCCAGTGTACCATGGAAAAGTTGACCGATGATTTTGCAAAGTCCTGGAACTGTCCGCTGACGCAGAGCTTGCCCTTTATCATGTATAGCTCCGCACGAATCAAGGAGTCTCTGGGTACGAATGACGGTAAAACGCCCAGGGTGCTGAGACCGGTCATTTATGCTGACAGAGGTCGTCCCTGGATAGAACAGGTCTTGAAGCAGGTGGGCCGGGAGCTGCGAATCTCCCCGGCCACCCTAATTGATAAAGCCATTCAGGCTGGCTTTGAGGCGTTAGATTCTTTCGATAACTGGCAGCAAAGACGCGGTCAGGAGGTTCTAGCCCGGTTGAAGCCTGATGAAAAGGCTATCGTTATTGTCGGTCGAGTATATAATACCTGTGACCCGGAGATGACGCTCAACCTGCCGGAGAAGCTACGGGACCTGAATGTGCTGGCGATACCGTTAGATTTTCTGCCCCTCAGGTCATTGGCCAAGGAGGTCAGCTCGACCCACCCCAATATGTACTGGAAGTCAGGGCAGAAGATATTGTGCGCCGCCGGAATGATTGCCAAAGACCCGCGCCTGTTCGGACTCTATTTGACCAACTTTAGCTGTGGCCCCGACTCGTATTTGCTCAGGTTCTTCAGCAAAGAGACCGAGGGCAAGCCCTTCCTTACAATAGAGATTGATGAGCACTCTGCTGATGCTGGTATCATCACTCGTTGCGAGGCATTCATTGACACTATACGCCATGCCAAGACTCGTGGCACGAGTAAGTCCATTCCGGTAGTCGGCATAGCCTCCAGCTATGCTGACAGGAGACGAATATATGTACCCTACATGATAGACCACGGCTATGTTCTGGCAGCCGCCGTCAGGCACTGCGGGGCAGAGGCCGAAGCCCTGCCGCACTCAGATGATTTGACCCTGGAGTTAGGCAGGAAATACACCAGTGGCAAGGAGTGCTTTCCAAGCATTATCACCACCGGTGACATTGTCAAGAAAACCCTGGCTCCGGATTTTGACCCGGACCACGCGGCGTTCTTTATGCCCGGGGCTAGCGGGCCGTGCCGGTTTGGACAGTACAACAAACTCCACAGGCTCATCCTCGATGAACTTGGCCTGCAAACAGTGCCAGTCCTTGTCTTTGATCAGACCAGAAACTACTACCAGGATACGGCGGCTCTTGGGAAAGGTTTCCGGCTTCAGTCCTGGCGTGGTATGACTATTCTCGATTCGATGCAAAAAATGCTCCTGGAAAGACGTCCTTACGAGGTGAACAAAGGCGAGACTGATGCTGTTTATCAAGAGTGGCTGGGGCTGCTGGAAAAGCTGGTGGAGCAAGAGGATGATGGCTTTGTACGGTTTGCCCGCCGTGTTAGAGATGCTTTTGAAGCCGTGCAAATTGACCGAAGCATTCTCAAACCCCGCATCGGTGTTGTCGGCGAAATATTTGTCCGCAGCAACCAGTTCGCCAACGATTTTGTCGTGCGCAGGCTGGAGGCACTCGGTGCTCAATGCTCATTACCACCCCTTGAGGAATGGCTGGATTATATTGACTACCAGAGAAAACGTCGCAACCGGCTTCATATCGAAGGGGGCTGGAAGGATTGGGCTAAGCAGAAGCTGACTGAGCTTGTCCAGGAAAGGGTTGCTGAGCCGCTAAGAAGGCAGTTTGACCCGGCCATTGAGCAGTTCGCCCGTGAACTGCCAACGGCGGAAATCTTGAAGCGCGGCCGCAATTACATAACTCCGGAAGTAGAGGGGGAGGCTGTCCTGAGCATGGGGCGGGTAGTGGAATTCGCTGAGCATGGGTTCGATGGAATTGTAAACGTTATTCCTTTCGGATGTATGCCGGGAACTGTCGCCAGCATGCTCCTCCACCAGTTTCACCACGATTATGGCCTGCCAGTTTTCACCCTCCCGGTGGAGGGTACCAAGGAGTCCGGCCAGGACATCCGGCTCGAAGCCTTCTTTAACCAGTGTTATGAGCATATGCGTCGCCACCGCAGCGGCGTCTGAAGCATTAGAAGGTCTCTTTCCAGGATGAAGTTGGAGTTGCCCTCAGTGCCGATACTGATAATAAAGTTAGAATCACAGTCCGCTATCCCAGCCATCACCAGTAGCCACAAGCAAACCGTAAGATTGGGAAACCCGCAAACTATGTCTGGAATCTCCGGTACCGCAGGTTGGATGCGGTGCGGCAGATTGCTTAGGGTTCATATACCTTGACAAACACTATGGCAGGTGGCAAAATCACACTAAAGCAAAAACAATATGTTGATTTGGATTATCTTAGCCAACGCTTTTCGAACGATCATAATTTCAATACTGGGCTATTGTCGGGTTACTCCTTCCCGCAAGACCAGTGTTGAAGGTTTGGAAGACCCGGCACTAGCGGCGGCATACGGCAGAGTCAACCGTTGGCCTCAATTCAGGTTCGTGCGGCGCATGATCGCAGGTGAGTTGAAGAAACACAATCCCGACGGAATTATGGTAGACGTCGGTTGCGGCCCGGGTTACCTTGTTGCCGATATCGCCAGGGCATTCCCGCGCCTGCATGTCATCGGGGTAGATATTGCGGAAGAAATGATACAGATTGCCGCCGACAACCTGTCCTCTCTCGGCTTCAATGAGCGGGTGAGCTTTCGGCAGGGAGATGTCCAAGGGCTGCCTTTCGAAGATAACGCCGCGGATTTTGTGGTGAGCACGCTGTCCCTGCATCACTGGCCGAATCCAAAGGAGGCCCTGGAGGAAATTCATAGAGTTTTGCGGCCTGGCGGACAATTTCTTATCTTTGATTTGAGAAGGGATGCCCGCCGCGGTTTCTACTGGCTCCTTGGCTTCGCCAAGACATTCGTTGTGCCGGCAGCGATAAGACGTGTCAATGAACCGGTCGGTTCGGCTTTGTCAAGCTACACACCGGTTGAGTCGGCGGCTTTCCTTGCTGGACTACCATTTCAACAGTGGAGAATTAAGCCCGGGCCTGGCTGGATGTTTTTGTGGGGATGCAAATAGCAGCCTTCCTCCACTGTGCAGTCTGTTCTCGCTGGGCGGGCACGCTGAGAGTTGATAATTGAACAGGTCTTATAAGGGTATTGACAAAGCCTGTGTCGTGCACTAAACTCAACTTCAAAGATTTGAAAATGTCGGAAATGGCATATGTCTGAGGCTGGTCTCTGAGGTTGGTGGTGGGACAGCTATTATTATACGGCGGACGGGAGGACACTATCAGTACAAAGGCCCGCAGGCGATAACAGGTGCACGAATGCCAGATGGAAAGGCGGAGGGGAAATATGGCCACCAAATCAAACATCCAGAAGCAACCCGGGTCTTCCTGCATGGGATATGAGCTGAGGGAAATGTTTTCTGTAGGCA
>CAZNSC010000055.1:1261-19002 GCA_964575695.1 uncultured Dehalococcoidales bacterium | reverse complement strand
ACCTCCTTTAGCCGGGATCCTGCCTGTCGCACACCTTCCCTATCTATAGCATTGTTACCATTCGTCTTTGGCAGGCTGGAGCGCACAACAATGCCCCGGAGCCCCTTGAACCGCATGACGGTCCCGGTACCACCCCGGCCCGCCTGTTTTGAGCGGATGCGCTTCCGCCTTCTGTCAAAGAACAGGCTGTTGACAATCCCGAACCGGGCATGGCGGGCGCCTTTCCCCGCAGTTACCGCAGCCACAGAATCGCTGTACTCTCCGCCGTTAACATCTTTCAACAGTCTCTGACCAAAGGAAAGTGCCCCCTCATCGATTTCCTTATCATAGGCAGGCGAAACGGCAATACTTATGGTTTGCGCATCGCCGTCAACCAGAATGACAACCTCTTCCCTGGATATTCCGGAAACAGCCAATGCGTCAAAACCGGCAAGTTTCAAAAGCGGCCCGAAATGACCGCCGACATTAGAATCGATAAATGTATCTGTGAGAGGCGAAATAGTGCCGACTATGAATTTGCCGGTTCCCGGAAATCCAGGCTCATTGCCCAGCGGCCCGCTCGCCATCACCAGAGTATTATCGGGACTGTCATAGCGGGTTTCCCTCGTTGTGCCGTCCCAGATTATTTTGAGGGCATATCCCCGGCCACCGATGTATTTGTTCTTGAAATGAGGCGGCAGTTCCTGGACCGTGATTTCCTGGGTGCCCAGATCGACCCTGAGTATCCGGTCTGTGTATCCACCTGCAACTCCGGCGGGTTTATATCTAATCTGCCGTAATATCTCCATATACGCTCCAGTCCTCTGATTGATAGGTTAATTAATCTTGGGCGATAAAAAAATTGCCGCGATCCTCAAAGCGAGCGCCGTCAGCATTTACGCTACAAGTAGCTAAGAGCCACCAGCAAAGGGCAATGCCCTGCCCCGTGATAGTGCTATTATAACCTTTTATGTATGTCGTAAGCAAAGACCACAACTCTCTGAAGTGTCCCCCAACCAAATACCGGAAATCTTGACATTAGCACCGACGAGAATCATGATCACCCCAGAACAGGTACCGTAATGGGTAGTGCGTGCCTACGAGTTTTTCGGTGCCAAGCACATCCTGTCTGGGACAGACATGCCGTGTGATAGCCAGGCTGGCTAGGGTTCGATCAGGAAAACCATCGAGTCAATTGAGAAAATGGATATCATGGCTGAGGAAAATCAGGCCATCTTTGAGGCCAACGTCCACGAGCTTTTGCGCTTGCCGATCCAGAAACTGCCACACCACGCCCGGGCTCCTAGTCTGCCGGGTTGGTAGCTGATGACCTCCTCCGGCGTTGCTGCCAGCCGAGCGCCTTGAGAAAATCTCCAACAGCAATCTCCTGGTGTATATCATGCCGAAGTGAGAGGTCAGGATTCACCCGGTACCTGACGCCCCGGCCCGTCCTCTTTTTGTCAATGTATCCGTCAGAAAACAGGTCGGCGATTACCCTGCGTATCTGCCTCTCAGTGCTGCCTATGGCTACGGCCAGCTCTTGAGCGGTGATACGAGGATGGTTGGCGATCAGACTAAGCACCAGGGCATGTTTGGTGAGAAACATCCATTCTGGCATAACATCAGACTCCTTTTTCTAAAAATTTCTTATCATTTGCCAGAAAAACCTGTTGACAATTTCGCCTATTGGTGCTATGATAAATCATGAAAAATATGTCATGTTAAAAGTGTCACCTGTTGCCTTTATAACATAAATTGAAATTGATTGCAACCCCTAAACGGAGGAAAAATCTAAAAATGTTTTTCACTCACAAGTCCCCCGGCAATGGAGTCAAGAAGCTGCCAAGGCTTATCCGTGCTCACATGGAGCGCAAGTTTGATCTCTTACCCGAGTATCTTGACATGTTGAGGTGCTTCGAGTACGACACAGTGGCCAAAGGGCAGCAGGTAAGATGCATACGCATTTTTAGTCCGGACAGGGCACGGGAGTACCACCTGTCGATAAAGACGAGCCCAGACTTGGAGCAACACCCGGAGGTGCTGTTCTTCGAAGGATGTATTGATAGCAGTGGAACAGTCTATCTAGCTGATCGGCGGGTGATGTCATACCCAGAAGGGGTGGTTAGACAACGGTCATGAGCGGAATTGTGAACATTTGAAGTGTCACCCGGCCAAATCAGAGGTCGCCAGGTTTAAGCTGGCTCAAGAAACGCAAGAAAGGAGGCTCCCTGAAAGTCACCGCTGGGAAGGCGCAGAGATTGCGGCTGCGGGCAGTTCGCATCGGATGCCTCTACGATGGCCCCAGCCGATTATTGTGAGAGTTAAAGATTTGAGGCGGGGAAACAATACACCGGAGGTCAGAAATGTTTTGGAAAAAGAAGGAAATAAAGGCAGCCCCTGCCGATGCAGGTGCAACGACGGGTGTGGGGGAAACACTAACCGCGACAAAGGCGGCGGCGCCGTCACAGGAAAAAGTGGAAAAACCCAAAGTCGAGAAATTGCCAGGACCGAGACTAATACCCGGGCTGGTGGAAAGGCATCTGATAGCTCAGTACAAAATAGATGCCGATTTAGTGCCGGTTCTTAAGGCGGTAGTGCGCCGGAGGCCAGGGGCGGAAAGGGCGTTTGACTGCCGCATTTTTGACGAAGCCGAGGCGGAAGCAAGCGAGACACAAATCAGAGACTATTCATCTCTTGATGGGCATCCAGAGCTGGTGCTGTACGAGGGGTGGTTCGACGAGGACTCTAAGCGAGTTGAACTGAAGGAGATGAAGAAGCTCGTCTCCGAAGTACCCTTATTTACTGAAGCGGAGATACAGCGAAAGATCGAAGCGCTGAGCGAACCTGGTAGCACTGTCTTCTTCTACCAGGCACGGGGGCGGACAGCCGGAGGCCCCCTAGGGCGGGGAGCGGCCATAGTTGAGCTTAACCCGAACTATCCAGGCAAGAAGGGAAAGAAATACTTCATCTATACAGCCAACGTGATTGGCATGGAACCCGTAACTACCAGACAAAAATTGTTTGAGTCGGACAAACCGAAAGAAATCGCAGAGTGGGTCAAGGAGGCCCATCACAAACGCACGTACTAACCGATATCGATGCGGGAAGAACGCAGACGAAACCCGTATTCTCCCAAGATGGAAAGGAGTGTGAAGATGTTCTGGAAGAAAAAGCCGGCAGCAACAGCCCCGGTTACAGCAGAGACAACAGGGGCAGCTTCAGGCAAGGCGGCGGCTCCGGTGGCCCACGTCGAGGGGCCCAAGTCCGAGAAGCTGCCTGGACCAAAAGAACTACCTTATCCGGTGGGAAGAGATATTGTAGTACAGCTTAAGCAGAATCCGGACTGGGTGTGGTCCCTCAGGTCTGTGGTTCGTCACAGTCAGAGAGGGAAAAAGGTATTTGATGTTCGGGTTTTTGATGAGGCACAGGCAGCCCGGAAGAAGGTCAAGGTTAAGGACTGGACCACGCTTGACGAACATCCGGATTTGATACTGTACGAAGGATGGTACAGCGCGGATACAATGCAAACGGAACTGGAAGAGAAGAAGGCAGCGTAGCTACAATCAGATAACCAGCGCAGAACAGGCGAATGGAAACACAGTGGGGTTTTGCCCTGAAAGGAGGTGAGCCTCATGACAATGAAGCCAGGCCAGCCGGGGAAGCCGGGTAGTGGTCCAGCCAAGCCGGCGACCAGCCCAACTAAGCCAGGCCAGCCGACTAAGAAGTAGAAATCAGTTGTAGCTTCCTGAGCTTTAGCGGAAAGGCGGGAGAGTTGTCCTTCGCAAACGGAGTGACCCTCCCGCTTTTTGTGTGAGACGGCTAGAGGAAAACAGCAACCACCGTATATATTTCCTGATGCGGTTGCCTGGTCTACTAATCCCCCTAGCCTGGGTAAGAAGTCATCTGGCATGATACAATATATATCAAGGAGGTGATGGGAAGTGGTCAAGATTACAAAAACAACTGCCGGAGAAAGGTTAGCTGACGTCCCACAGGAAAAACAGTTCTGGTGCGCTGACGGGCGAGTTTTGAAAAACCTGGCAGAACTAAGGGCGGCTCTTACGGAAATGAGCGAAGATACCTTCCGCCACCACTCAAGTGAGATGAGAAACGATTTCAGCAACTGGGTCAGGGATGTAATTGGAGAGGAGAAGCTCTCCAGAGACCTGCAAAAGAGCCAGACCAGGACTCAGGCAGCAAAAGCTGTAGCCGACAGAGTCGCCTGGCTCAAGGGTAAAATAGAAACCGGATAGGCACCTGGAACCGGACTTGCACGCGTCAGATATAATCGTCCGATTACTTCCGTACGGAGGTAAGGAGTAGCTATGGGTTCTTCCTTTAAGGTCCTTTTTGCGACTGCGGAAGCCAGTCCCCTGATAAAGGTCGGTGGGCTTGGTGACGTCGCCGGTTCTTTGCCGCGGGCTTTGCGGCGACTAGGTCACGATGTCCGGATCATCATGCCCCGATATGGCATCACTAACCTTGAGGGTCATCAGATTACCTGGCGGGGCAACCTCAATATGCCTTTCATGGGGGACGGGGAAGATACCGGCATAAGTGAGGTACTGCTCAGGGACGGGACGCCCGTCTATCTTGTAGAGAATAAACGGTACTTTGATAGACCGGCTGTCTATGGAGAGGCAGACGACCTGGAGCGTTTCTTATTGTTCTCTCTGGCGGTTATGGAGACCCCCAAGATATTGGGCTGGCATCCGGACATACTTCACTGCCACGACTGGCACACCGGTATGGTTCCTGCCCGGCTAAAGGCCGCCCGCAGAGATGACCCGTTCTACTCTTCTTGTGCTTCAGTCTACACGATTCACAATCTAGGCTATCAGGGTTGGTTTGATGACGGCTTTGCTGGCCGCGCCGGTATCTATGACTATCTGCCACCGGAAGGTGACCCCCTGCGCGACCGGGCTTATAGCATGACGGCTATCGGCATCTACCATGGCGACATTATATCAACGGTCAGCGAGACCTATGCCGTAGAGATTCTGACACCGGAATATGGAATGGGACTGGAAACATTGCTGGAAAGCCGAAGGGATAGCCTGTTCGGCATTCTGAACGGTATTGATTATGAGGAGTTTAACCCGGCCCTGGACCGCATCATAGCCGCCAACTATGACGCACACACCCTGGAAAGAAAGGCAACGAACAAGCTTGCGGTACAAGAAAAGGCTGGTTTGCCAGTTGACGCGGGGACTCCATTGCTTGGGCTGGCAGCACGTCTGGTTGACCAGAAGGGCATCGATATTCTGGTAGGCGCCCTTGACTCGCTCTTTGGTGAAGCGGATGTCCAGTTTGTACTTCAGGGAACCGGCGAACCCAGATATGAAGAATCCCTAAGAGGCCTGCAAGACCGCTATCCTGCTAAAGCCCGCACCTTCCTCGTCCTGGATTTCTCTCTGGCACGGCTGATCTTTGCCGGATGTGATATCTACCTCTCGCCTTCTCGATTCGAGCCTTGCGGGCTGTCTCATCTTATCGCCATGCACTACGGCGCTATCCCCGTGGTAAGACGCACCGGAGGCCTGGCAGAGACAGTGCCTGACTGCAATTCAGACCCATCAGCCGGGCTTGGTTTCGTCTTTGAGAGCTATGGGCAAAATGACCTGCTAACAGCCCTGAGACGTGCGGTGGCAACCTTTCAAAGGAAAGAGGTGTGGCACAAGCTGGTGAGCCGGGTAATGCAGGTGGATTTCTCGTGGAAGTCCTCGGCCCCTAAGTATGCCTCCCTCTACCAGAGAGCACGGCGTAAAGTGGTGAGACAAGAGTGATGTCCGGCCAAGTTTTTGCCTCGGTAGCTCGACCGAGAGAGAAGAGCTTGACCCATTTGGTCTAGAGGCATCAAAGGGGTGAGTAAGCGCCTGGCCAGAGTCCGCTGAAAAAGTGACGGGCATTGATGCCAAGCAGGCGGGTGTCGTAGCCGCCTTCCTGAACAACAAGGGTAGGAAAATGGAGTGAGCCGATCATTCTCCCTATAGCTTCGAAGTCTTCGGCTTCAAGGCTCCAGCTGCCTGTCGGGTCTTCCTTTGCTGTGTCCAGCCCTAGGGCAACAATAAGGAAACGCGGATGGAACCTGGTTACCCGGCGCAGCGCTCCTTCAAGGGCTCTCTGGTACCGTTCTCCGTCCACGTGTTCAGGCAGGGGAATATTCACATTGTAACCCCTGCCCGCTCCCTCTCCTTTCTCATCAGCGAAGCCGCTGAAATAAGGATAGGCGAAGCTTGGATGTCCGTGGATGGAAAGGGTGAAGATATCGGAGCGCTTATAGAATATCTGCTGCTGGCCATTTCCGTGGTGATAATCAATATCAAGAATGGCAACCTTGCCGTATGCGCTGAGATATTTGGCAGCTACCGCCGCCGAGTTGAAATAGCAGAAGCCACCGAAGGCCCGGCGCTCAGCATGGTGCCCGGGTGGACGTACCAGGGCATAGGCCAGGCGATAGCCCCCGAGAATTTCTTCAGCCGCGGTCAGCACACAGTCCACCGCCCTTCTTGCTGCCAGATAAGCGTTGCGGTTTATTGGAGTGAAGGTATCAATGCAGTAATATCCGGCACGGATCGGCAGCTCTTTGGGAGGGCGTGCCGCATTGCGAATCGGAAAGACGTAGGGGTAGATGGACTGCCCCGGCTCCAGACCGCCACAGACCTCCTTGAAGTAATCAACGTAGTTGGCATCATGAACGCCCCGGATATGTTTTTCGGAGAAACGACGGGGGGCAACCTTGTGAAAGAGCTCGGTGTTTTCAATTTCAGCCATAATGGAATCTATCCTCACCGGGGACTCGACATAGCCTCGCTCCTCCACGTGGTGGATGGCGTGCCGGTCATTGACCAGGAGCACGATGCGTTTGTCAACCGGAACGGAACGTCTTACCGGAACGGCGGCCCGTGTTCTTTTGACGTACCTCGGCTTTCTGAGCTTGACAGGGTCGTCCCGGAAAGATTCGATGACCATATCAATATACTCGGGGGGACACACTCCCTTGTACTTCCGCTCCAGAATCGCCCGGACAATCGTTCTCGCCGTGTCAAGTGACAGCGGCGTATCTTGTCCGAGGTCGTCATACACCAGATAGGGCGGGTTGTCGTCTCCGGGTTTCACCGGCGTCTCATAGGCGGTGTTGGCAATAGGACGGGCGCCATATCTCTCATAGAACCGCAGCCGCGCCGCATTGTGCTCCCTTATTTCGGGGTTACGACTCAACTCGGGGTCATCCGGCAGACACTCGAAGAACAGCCCTACTGTATTCAAGTAGAGCGCCTCTTCCCTTACCCTTTCATAGAGAGCACCACCGATGCCACCGCCTGTTTTCTGCTCGGCGGCCGAAATATAATCCAGATAGCCGAACTTCAGGACCGGTTCGTGGAAGAGAAGGGCAAATCCATCAACGTGCCCCTTTGCACCCTCGGCCACGAAAAGGACGGAGCGAAAACGGTATTTTAGAGGATTGCGCAATTGATCGGGCAACTTGGCAATATCTCTCTTTGACAGACCGGGAAACTGCGTCCGCAGTATATCCTGAACCTGAATTATGGCATCCCTATCTGCCGGAGTGGCATCATCGTAGACACGGCGAATGCGGAACATAAATGAATCATCCCCTCAGCCGCTTCTGCAGGATGAGCTTATCATCCCCGCGTGCGTAGAAATCAGGGAGGCGGGCTATTATTTCATAACCGTGACTGGTGTGAAAATGCTTGGTGTTGGCGTAGGCGGGTGTGGAGGATGTCTCAATGATGGCCAGCCTCCCACTGGACTCTCTGATGCTTTTCTCGGCGGCCTCCAGGAGAGCACCGCCAATTCCCCGTCTCTGGCTATCTGGTGCCACTGCCATCCAGTACACGTCCCAGGTTCCTTCCGTCAGCGGTGTCGGCCCGAAACAGATATAACCAGCAATAGCGGAGCTCACCTCGCCCACGAGAATATGATAGCCCGACCGGCAGGGATCATCAAGATAACTGTCAATGACCTCTTCGGCGACAGCGACTTCAGAGGGCTTGAACTCTGGAGTGCTGCGCAGTATCTGCGTTATCCGGGGTCTATCTCCTCGAGTCATGGGGCGGATATTGATGTCCACTGCCGTTTCTCCTCCAAAGCCAGCTCCACAATCTTCCCGATGAACCGGGTATAATTCATCCCGGCGGCCTGCGCCTGAAGCACGGCACCGGAGCCGGGGGAGATATCGGGGTTGGGGTTCACCTCAATAACATACAGCCGCCCGTCTTCATCCATCCGCATATCCACCCTGGCATAGCCCGTGCCGCCGAGTATTCCAAAGGCGGCAACCACGGTCTCGGTAATGCGTTGTTGCTCTTCGACCGTGAGGTCAGCCGGGCAGACTGCTCTCGTACCCCGAAAGTAGAGGCTGTCAGGCTCCCATTTGGCGGTAAAGGTGAGAATCCTGGGCTTTCCAGGAGGCAGGGAAAAGACTATTTCAGACACAGGGAGAACAGCACATCCGGAGTTTCCCAGGACGGTGGTGTTGAACTCACGCCCATCGATGAACTCTTCAACCAGAACCTCCCCCCCGTAGGTTTCGCTCACAAACCTTACTTGCCTTTCCAAAGCAGCCAAGTCATTCGCTATGCTGTCTGGTGATAGACCGTGGCTGGCGTCTTCACTTCGGGGCTTGACAATGCAGGGATAACCCAGCTGGAACGTGGGCACTGTATCGGGGTTCAGCAACTGAAACTGCGGTGTCTGAATTCCGGCGCCTTTCAGGATCACCTTAGCTCTAGCCTTATCAAGAGCCAGCCTCACCATCGGTGCCGGACAGCCGGTAAAGGGTATCCCTGTTTCTGACAGGATTTCGGGCACTACGGCTTCAGTCTCAGGGTAGCCACAGAACCCCTCGAACAGGTTGAAAACCAGGTCTGTACGGAGGGCCTTCAGTCTCTCTTTCGCCCGCTCAAGCGGTGGCACCAGAGGAACTCGGACGACGTCACAGTCAAGCTCAAGCAAAGCCCCATGTACCGCTTCTACCGCCTCAAGGACACCGAGCACCGCTTTTTCTTCACCGGCGGTGTCATAGCGTGAATAACGGGGTTCGTTGTAGACGACGGCTACACGCGTGCGCATTGCGGATATCTCTCAAGGGCAGCACCGAGCACGGCACCTATCAGTTCCTGGTGAGTCCACCCCAGACTCTTAGCCATGATAACCAGGTCGCTGTGGCTTCCCAGTCCCGGCAGAGGGTTTATTTCCAGAAAATAGGGTACTCCCCCGGGGCTGATCCTGAAGTCTAGCCGGGCGAAGTCGCGGCACCCCAGGGCTTGAAAAGCGTTGAGCCCGGAGACCTCCAGATTGTGCAGCACATTATGCTCAAGTTGGGCGGGGCACTCATACTCCACAAGCTCCCGGTAATTACGTTTCACCTCAAGCGAGTAGACGAAATAACCATCCCTTCTCTTCGGGAGTATGCGCATCGTACCGAGTACCCTGGGCGGGGAGTTGCCGATTATTCCCATGGTCACCTCATCACCGGCGATAAACTCTTCCAACATCACCCGTTGCTGGTAATGCCCCAGCAACCTTTCAACGACCTCAATAGCCTGCTTTGGATTGTCCACCACCGAATTGAGGCGAATACCCTTGCTCGAGCCTTCGTACGCCGGCTTGACGATAGCCGGGAACGAGAAATCACCTATCAGATAAAGCTCATCCCTAGCAGTGATTACACACCACTTCGGGGTGTGCACTCCCGCTACCATAGCCAGCTTTTTCCCCAAGGGTTTGTCCAGGCATATGGCAAGACATTGGGGGTCCGAACCGGAATAGGGTATGCCCATCATCTCCAGCACCGAAGGCACCTGGGCCTCCCGGCTGCGGTAGTTGCCCCGCCCCTCGGCAATATTGAAAACGAAGTCCACCGGCTCGTGAAGAATATTCTTTATAAATTCCACGCCGCCACCGAGCCTGACCACCGTGTGCCCTTCAGCCTCCAGAGAGTCCACAATCAACTCCACAGTCTCCGGGGAGTCATATTCCTCAAGAGCATCATCGCCACCGGCGTGCTCTTTGGTCACGGCTTCCTTAAGGTCGTACGACAACCCTATCCGCATTTTTAGTTCCTTCCAGCTCAAGCTTGAACTCGCCACTATCAAGTACCTCAGTCGCATAGCCAACCGCACTCGGCACCTCAGCCGGTGATTCACGACACGTCGGTTTTCCAGGATTGCGGTAGTGGAATAGGCGACCCTCATAGTTTCTCAGCAACAGTTCATCTCCAGTCTGCGACACCACGTAATTCGGCTGGAGGGGAACCTTACCACCACCCTGGGGCAGGTCTATAACGAAGGCAGGAACTGCCAGCCCCGAGGTATGCCCGCGCAATCCCTCAATTATCTTTATGCCCACCTCCACCGGTGTGCGCAGGTGCTCGGTGCCCTGCACTTCATCACACTGAAACAAGTAGTAAGGACGCACCTTTATCCGGAGAAGTCCGTGACATAGCTCCGTCTGCGCCTTAACACTGTCATTAACACCGCTCAGCAGAACGGACTGGTTGTTTACCGGAACGCCGCTTCGCACCAGGCGGTCACACGCCACCGCAGCTTCCGGAGTTATTTCTCGGACGTGGTTGAAGTGGGTATTAAGCCATATGGGCCCGTATCTAGCCAGCACAGCACAAAGCTCACCATCTATGCGCTGAGGCAGCACCACGGGAAACCGGGTGCCGATACGGATGATTTCGACATGCCTTATCTCTCTTATTCTGGAGATGATATCCTTCAGGCGGCGGGTAGAAAGCGTCAGGGGGTCGCCTCCTGAGATAATAACATCCCTGATAGCCTTGTGCTGACGGACATATTCCAGCATGGCTTCGACCTCACCGGGGGTACGTACCCAGCCACCATTCCGCCATTCTCGCTTGCGAGTGCAGTGCCGGCAAAGCATAGGACAAATGTCGGTAAGTACCATGAGTACCCGGTCAGGATAGCGGTGGACAAGGCCTGGCACCACGGAGTCCCGCTTCTCACCCAGCGGGTCCTCCATACCCATTGAACCCATGGTCATTTCCAGAACGGAGGGGATCGCTTGTTTTCTTATCGGGTCATCGGGGTCATCGGGATTAATCAGTGATAAGTAATAAGGAGTTACCGAGAGGGGATAGCGCATAGTTACCAGTCTTAGCTGCGCTTGTTCTTCAGGCGATAGCGGGATGAATTGAGCTAGTTGCTCGACACGGGTGATTCTATTCTGAAACTGCCACCTCCAGTCATTCCAGGCTGTATCGGGGACATGCCCGAAAAACCTGTACCTGTTGGCGGCCCTTGTACCTGGAGGTTCCTCCTCCAGGTCACCCGAGATGTCAGGTTTACCGGGAGGTTCCTCTTCTACCTCATTGTTGCTACGGCTTTCTGGATAGCATTTTTCAGATTCGTGTACGAGTTGACTTTTGAGCCTCACCGCCGGGGTTTTCACTTTAGTCTGTTCTCCTATTGTATTAAGTAGTCATAAGATGGCTATCGATTTCTCTCTTCATTATTCTCTCAATTAGTTCCATCCCCTCTCTTCCGGCTTTTTTGCAAAATATGGCAGAAATACTTGTCCTCACCCGTCATTCCTGTTATAATAGACCTGAAATATATTTCACTAATATATTATACGCTATTTGGCTAAGTTGTCAATAGGTATTTTGGAGGGTTGCCATAAATAAGTTAACCAGTGTTCTGGCGGCGATGCGAGACCATCTTGAGAAGGAGGTGCAGCTATGCCGGGATGGAAGTTTGTTACAAATCATGCTCTGGTGCTCTGCCTGATTGCCCAGCAACCGAGAATCACGGCAAGGGAGATTTCCATGACCATAGGCATCACCGAGAAGTCAACACGGAGAATAATTACCGACCTTGACTCAGAAGGCTACGTAAGCAAGAAGAGAGAAGGCCGGCGCCTGAGGTACCGCGTCAATCCTGATTTGCCCCTCCGCGCTGAGACGCAGCTGGACAAAGCCGTGGGCGGCCTTCTGGAGATGCTCGGCTGGAAAAGGCGGCGGCGGCGGACCGTGAAGGAGAGTGCCGGTTAGTTTGGTTGATGTATAGCAGTGTTCCGGCATACCATTCTTCCGCAGACTGCGGCCTGCCGCATGGCGAAGGCAATCGGCTGCGCCGCCTCCAGGTTCAACCATTATGGAGTAATGAACTCAAGTGCGCAATATCGTCTAATCCCTCCAATCCGGCGATAGCTTCAGCGATGTCGGCTACTTTGTTTTGGGGCAGTGCCATTGAGGCAAGATCCCTGAACTTGTTTTGCAATTCTTCCTTCGCCAGCGGGTCTTGAATTGCCCCTTTTGCCGCGTACACCGTCTCCTCGTACACGGTGCCGTCCACCAGTCTCATTGTTAATCCGGCCGGGTTTACACTCAGGGGATGTTTTTCCAGGTCATCATCAGGCACAAATTTTGTTTTCCCGATAAGGCTCAATATTTCCGGGTCTCTCAGGTTCTCCTCATTGAAATACTCTCTAAATCCATTGCCCCCCTTTGCTATCCTCAAGGCAACACCGAAGCGCCCGCTGAATTGAGCACTGGTCATATCTTTGGGTTCCGTTATGGTACCTATCAGTCTCAAGATGGAGTTAGGCACTCTTACAACTATCTCCCCGACATCCTGGGGAGTGAGGGCATGTTCACTGACTATCTTTGAGACCGCGTCAAGAGCGGCATTTTGCGTTCCGCAACAGCAGTAGCGCCTAAAGCCCAGCCCCAATATCTTGAACTCCTTGCCCAGCCCGCGGGTGATCTCTTCCAGAGAGCATTCGTCTGAGAATGCCTGACAAAATCCCTTACCGCCTTCCAGTATGGTTGCCGGCCCGCTGAATCCTCTCTGCGCCAGAAATGAGGACCTTATCCCGCCATAGGCAGCTATTCCGGCGTGCAACCGGTTGACCGAGCCTCCAGATGCCGAATACTCCATTAAGCCCGACGAGTGGCTGGCGGCTATGCCGAGGGCACCTAATATCTCATCTTCATCGAGCCCCAATAATACGCTTGTAGCCGTGGCCGCGCCAAACGGGCCCAGAATTGTGGTAGGGTGAAAGCCCCGGCGGATTGCCCATGATACCGCTGCCCCTATCCTCAAGGCGACATCATACCCCACGACCACAGCTCTGATTAATTCCTTGCCACTTACCATCTCCCTTTCCCCAATAGCCAGCGCAGTAGGGATTATTACGGACGCCAGGTGAGACCTGCTCGCCTCATCTATGTCATCCCCCTCGATCCCACGGCCAAAATTGGCATTGGCAAAAGCCGCATCCTGAGCCTCAGTCTTGAGGCCATAATTGACGACGGTGCTCTCCTCCCGTCCCGCTTTCCCGTCCCTGACGTACTTGTATGTTGCCTTGCTCCACGGCAAGGTGGAACCGGCCAGCTCGCATCCCAGCTGATCCAGGATTGCGTCTTTTGCCTTGTCAATGACCTCCCTCGGGAAATCAGCATAGGTTGCCTCTTTGGCGAACTGGGCCAGCTTTCTCGTCTCATCCATTTCCATAACCTCCTTTATCGTTGGTGAGCCGATTACTTCGACTCCAATAACCGATCACACCGGCCATTAAAGAGATAATACTCTTTCGCCTCAGTAGAATCAAGCTCGACACATCAAGGAGACAATCATCAGGTGGAGGGAAACAAGAGTTGTTACCCGTCCACGCTGATAGGCAAAGGCCAGGCACGCAATCTGAACCTGGAAGTGTTGACAAAGAGGAATCTGTAAACTAAAATGTCTGTTACCGAGTCGTGCCGTAAATGTTGACAAGAGACACCCTCTACAGTTAACAAGTCCTGTAGGCTAAGGGGGTGCAACTGCCGAGGCAACCCGCAAGAAGGGTGAAAGGCACGTTACCGCGTTAGAGGTTCTCCCCGGGACACGGGGCGCTAGCTCATCCTGATGATAGGCGGCGACCAAACGAAGAACAGCAGCCCTGAAACCCGGACCTGCTATGTTCTTAAACACCTGGCCAAGAGGTAGAGAATGGACAATAAAGAACCTGAGAAGAGCTTAATCCTGCCGGAACAGATAAACATGGCATCTTACTTCCTCGACGACAACATTTCCGCCGGCAGAGGAGAGAAAGCGGCAGTTTATTACCGGGGAGAGACCTATACATTCCGTGACATGTGCGCTCTGACCAACCGAATCGGCAATGTCCTCAAGGAGCTAGACGTTGAACCCGAAAACCGGGTCTTGCTCGTTCTTCAAGACTCCCCTGAATGGATAGCCGCCTGGTTTGCCGGCATAAAGATAGGCGGAGTAGCAACGGCAGCCTACACCTATTTGCAGCCTAGCGAATACGAGTACTATATCAGCTATGTGAGGCCAAAGGTGATAGTGGCCGACCACACCACCCTGGACAGGGTAAGACATGCGGTAAGAAGCGCCCGGCATCTCAAAGCAATTCTGGTCGCCGGAGAACCCCCATCAGCACTTGAGAAGGGCGAGTACAACCTGTACGATATGATTGAGTCCGCAGCCGATCACCTTGAAGCGGAGCCGACACACAAAGACGATATAGCGTTGTGGAATTTCTCCGGAGGTACCACGGGTAAACCCAAGGCAGTGCCTCACATGCACCACGACCCGATTGTGGCCCAAGAGTCCTTTCAGCAGATCATCCGATACACAAAGGATGACATCATCCTGAATGTCCCCAAGTTCTTTTTTCAGTATGCTCGTGATGGCGGACTCTTCGTTCCCTTCAGGGCCGGAGCGGCCTTGGTTACATTCCCGGAGAGAACAACGCCCGAATTAGTTTTTCAACTCATAGACAAGTATAAGCCAACAACTCTTGTTAATGTACCTACCATGATGAGAGCCATGCTTCAGACACCGCCTGAGAAACACACCGACATGAGTTCGTTGCGCGTGTGCATTGCCGGCGGAGAATCGCTCTCGGCCCAGCTCTATAACGAATGGATGGAGACTTTCGGAGTCGAAGTCACCGAAGTAATAGGTTCGGCTGAGTCGACTATGTCGTATATCCTTAACCGCCCCGGTGAGAAAGTGCCCGGTAGCACGGGCAGAGCCGCGCCCTTTGTCAGAGCGAAGATTGTAGATGATGAAGGGCGGGAGCTGCCGAAAGGGCAGCCGGGGCTGCTCATGATCCAGACCGATTCATCGGGCCTGTGCTACTACCGGGACCATGAGAAATCCAAGCGCACCTTCCTGGGTCACGACTGGATAAATACCGGTGACCTGTTCAGAGAGGACGAGAAAGGCAACCTTTATTATGTTGGTCGTGAGGGCGAGACGATAAAAGTGAGCGGTGTCTGGGTTTCGCTACTGGAGATTGAGACACGCCTTCAGGAGCATCCATCTGTTAGAGAATGTGTCGTCATTGGCGTTAAGGACTCAGACGGCCTGGTCAAGAGCAAGGCCTTTGTGGCGCTACATAATGGCTTCGAAGCCTCTGAGCAAATGGCTGACGAGCTAAAGAGATTCTGCAAAGACAAGCTGGCGGCCCACAAATATCCCAGGCTCATCGAATTCCTGCCCGAGCTGCCGAAGACAGGTCAGGGTAAAATAGCCAAGCACAAACTCCAGGAACGATAGGACACCGGTATCCACTAACTGAATTTGGGGAAGACAGCATCTTGTGCCATCTTCTCCGCGTTAAGGACGGTCTAGATAAAACTGAGAATGCTATCCCAAACGCCTTGCGACCATGTCACCGCCCACCCAGATACCAACGAGGTAAACGGGATGATTAGAGGGCACTGGAACCGCTAAATATTTGGGCACTGTTTGGTGCCTTTTTCATGGCAAACAAATTAGGAATAAGGAGGTAGCTATGTTTGGTGTGAAATGGCAGACTTCAGAGAGGCGGTATGGTATTGTTGCGGAGCGTGAGGTACGCGTCCGCATGAGCGACGGTATTGATATAGACATAGACGTTTTCCGTCCAGATGCCAGCGGCAAGTTTCCGGCTCTGGTGGCCGTGTCGCCATACTCAAAAGAGGCCCAATCAGAGAGCCGTATACCCGGGCCGGTATCGGTGGAAATACCTTCCCCGTCTGCGGGAGGCCGGGGGGTTGGGGCAGGAAGATACGATTTCTTTGTCCGCCGAGGCTATGTGTTTATCGTCGGCTCTGCCCGAGGGACGGGTAAGTCCGGGGGGGAGTGGCGCTTTCTCTGCCGCAGGGAGATTCAGGACTACTACGAGCTTGTGGAGTGGGCGGCCGCTCAGCCCTGGTGCAACGGAAATGTGGGCACGATGGGATTCTCCTACTATGCCTGGGATGCGTCTCTGGCCGCCGCCCTGCAGCCCCCACACCTCAAAGCCGTGTTTCTAATAGAAGGTGGCATGGACCATTACCGAGACCTGTTTTACCACGGTGGAATCCTGCTACCGAAGTTCCTGTATGTATGGCCCAAGGCATTCAGAGTCCACACACAGGCCAGCGTGGCCCGGGATGAACTGGGCGAGACTGCTTTCAAAGAAGCCATCGCCCGGGCGCTTCAGGATAAGGACATCAGCGCAAACCCCGTGCTTGTGGCCGCTCTGAAAAACCCGGAGCAAATCCCGAATGCCGTTATTGTGGACTATATCCTTCATCCTACGGACGGTCCTTTCCACCAGGAAAAAGCCACGCGAGCTGACAGGATCAATATACCCGTCTATGCCGGGGCGTCATGGGGAACATACGGAATACACCTGCCAGTAGTGTACCAGATCTGGACACGGCTGAAAGCGGGGCTGCCCAAGAAGGCGGTGCTTGGGCCTAATATGGGTGAGGAGCGACCTTTCCATTTTTATCATTATGAGGCACTGCGCTGGTATGATTACTGGCTCAAAGGGATAGACACCGGGATCATGGATGAGCCACCCATCAAGATTTTTGTCCAGGGTGCTAAGGAATGGAGGACGGCAGAGGACTGGCCTCTACCGGAGACAAGATGGGTTCCCTTTAACCTCCATGCCAACGGTCTTCTGAGTGAGATAGAACCCTTCCCCGGCGACGGCAGTGATTCATTTGAGGACTCCCCCGACAAACGCGGCAGCCTGAAGTATTATACCGGGCCTCTGTGGGACAATGTGGAGGTTATCGGCCACGCAGTGTTGAAGTTGTACGCCTCCTCTACGGCCCCCGATGCGCTCTTCTTCGTGAGCCTGTGGGATGTCGACCCGAAGGGCACAGAGACCTTGCTTACCAGAGGTTGGCTCAAGGGGTCACACCGGGAGCTGGACCCGGAACGGTCCAAACCGTGGCAGCCCTTCCATCCCCACACGAACCCGCAGCCTTTGACCCCGGGCGAAGTCTACGAGTTCACCATTGAGGTCGTGCCCACCGGTAACCTGTTCAAGGCGGGCCACCAGATCTGCCTCAAGATCAGTGGCATCGACGATGAGGCGACGACGGGCTTTGTTGCCGCGTCGTTCACCGGTCATCTTTGGAGCCAGACACCCAAAACGGTCACGATATACCATGACCAGGACCACCCGTCCCATCTGCTTCTGCCAATTACCAGGGGCAACACTGCGGGAAGCTTTATTACCGGATGGCAAGGGAGTAAAGACGCAGGGACTTCTTGAGATTATGTGGTCAATGGATTGCCAAATTAGAAAGCCCTGCGTTAAGATTGTTGGTGATGTTCTGAGGATTTGAGCCGTACCAGATGTCATCGCCAACAATTGCGCTGAAGTATCGCTGGATTGTGCTCGCCATCGTCTGGGTATCATATGTGACTGTCTTCATTACGAGACTTGGCATAGGCCCATTGGCACCCTTCCTCAAGGAGGCTTTCAAT
>CAZNSC010000055.1:0-1251 GCA_964575695.1 uncultured Dehalococcoidales bacterium | reverse complement strand
GCCCAGGTCGGTTCGCTGGTAAGTGCTACCGCTATGACCTACGCACCCACTCTGGCGGTTGGCGGCTGGCTAGTGGACCGTGTTGGCCCGCGCCGGGTGCTCATCGTTGGGACTCTCATAACTGGTTCGTGCCTCATATCCCTGTTCTTCGTTCCTTCCTACCAGGCTATGTTTGTGATTCTGTTGCTGTCAGGGCTGGGAGCCGGCTGCATCTTTCCCGCCGCAGTAAAGGCGATAATACTGTGGTTTTCATCCGCTGAGAGAGCCACTGTCTTAGGCTTCAACCAGACTGCCATCAATGTTGGCGGAATAATTGGCGCCACCTTGCTGCCAACTATCGCCATTACACTGGGCTGGAGATACGGTTTCCTGCTGCTCGGCTCCAGTGCCCTGGCTGTTTGCCTCTCTTGTGCGGCGCTGTATCGCAACCCGCCCCAGGAGACCGCGGCCATTACGACGACAGGTCTCCATCCCGCTACCGACCACAGGTCTACGACCCGGCTAACAATTGAGCTATTCAAGTCACGCGACATCTGGACACTCAGCGCGGCCGGCTTCTTTCTTTCCATCGTCGAATTTACAGCTATGGCCCACCTGGTCATCTACCTGACGGAGTACCTTGTGTTCGGCACGATAGCCGCCGGCGCTTTGCTGGCTATGACTGAGGCGACAGGCGCATTCGGAAAGCCCACCAGTGGGTTTGTAAGTGACCGGCTACTTAAGGGGCGGCGGAAGCCTGTGTTTCTAATAATGGCATGTACAGCGGTCATCATCTGTCTTGTTATTAGTGTTGCTGGCCGTGATATTGGCTGGTTTTTATATCCTACTCTCATTGTCTTAGGCATGGCGGCCATTGGCTGGGGTGGGCTCTATGCTACGCTTGCCGGGGAGTTGGGAGGAAGGGATTTGGCCGGTGTGAGCTCGGGCACAGCGACTGCCGTTGTCGTCCTGGGGGTTGTTATCGGGCCACCCATGTTCGGTCATGTCGTAGATATTACGGGCTCCTTCCAGATAGCATGGGCCATTCTGGCACTTAGCGGTGCCGTCTCTGTGATATTTGGATGTATGATACGGGAACATAAAAAGCGAATCTAGGGTTGCATGTTGACGACATACGGATATGCCCCAGAACCTACGCAGGCTAACCCGACATTATTATGTCAAGTGCGGCTCCGACCGCAGGGCTGTGCGAGGTCAAGGTAGCCGGGGCAAGGTGGATTCAGAGTTAGGCGGGGTTCGACCTTCCCCTTT
>CAZNSC010000054.1:1364-19273 GCA_964575695.1 uncultured Dehalococcoidales bacterium | reverse complement strand
ATCTTCACCGTATTGCGCCTCATCCACGGAGGCAGAACCGTTGCTTGAGCTCTGTGCGACAGCCTGTGTCGGAGTGGTATTGGGTTGAGTCTGGGCAAAAACAGGACCCAGGGTAAGACTGCCTATGATAACCCCTATTGTGAGCACGGCCGCGATACCAGTCCCGGTCAGCACTTTCTTGAGCATTTGCTTTCACCTCCTTTCTTTCATGACTCGCGAGAGATTTCCCGCTCTCACTAAAATCAATCTAGCATACCAGCATGAATCTACCGTGAACTCAACATGAAAATCAGTTAATGATTAGCTTAACTTACTCTAATTCCTGCTTTCATCTTCTGTTCATCTTTCTGTAGTATAATAATGCCAGTACTAATGCCGGGAGATTGACCATGCGAATTCTGGTTATCGAAGATGAAAGACGGCCATGCAATATCATAAAGCGTGGATTGCTGGAAGAAGGATATGCGGTTGATACGACCTACGATGGCGAAGATGGCGAATACCTTGCCGGCCTGCCACGGAAAGGTTATCGAAAAGACTCTCCCCGGCGAAGGCCAAATAGTTCTAGGTATCGTCCCCTTTGGTTGATCTGAGGAACTCAAACTCAAGTTTCCTAGCAATATTTTCCGCATGACGAAATGCATGACAAGCGTATAACATGGATTATACGTGATGAGCTGAGACAAGGTGTAGCTAAGAGTTGTGAATTAGGTGTGCATGGTTTCAGCAGGTTCTTGTAAAACTTCGGGATTGTTGAATTTGTCTTAGTTTCTATTTAGTCCATCGGCCCAAGCCAGCGCAAGAGCAGACGACTTTCTAAGTGGTTTCGGTTTTACCAGCAGCCACCTCTGCCAGCTAGGATTGATACTGAACCCGGCAAGGATGACCTTCCAATCCTACTTTTAGTAAGCCGAAATCAATATTCCGATGGATCGTTACCCGTTGCACTTTCAGATGATTTGTGAAATATGTTTTATAATATTGAAAGACTGCCGATAATATTACCTGCAGGCACAATTATGGATATTGGGGAAACACTCTATGTCAGAGACAGAAAAGACTGGCGCGAATGGCTTGAAGCCAATTTCAACACAGAAAAGGAAATTTGGCTAATCTATCCCTCAACAGACTCGGGCAAGCCGCGCATACAATACAATGATGCCGTCGAAGAAGCCCTGTCCTTCGGCTGGATAGACAGCACTGTCAAACGTATTGATGAAAACTCATCAGTTCAGCGCTTTTCACCAAGGAACCCTGATAGCGAATACTCTCAAGCTAACAAGGAGAGGCTGAAGTGGCTGCTTAAGAAAGGCCGACTTCACCCTTCAGTGAAAGAATCGGTCGAGAAGGTTCTCAGAACAGAGTTTGTGTTTCCCCCTGATATTCTGCAAGTAATTAAGGAGAATAAGAAAGCGTGGGGAAACTACCAGAATTTCTCGCCAGCGTATCGGAGGATCCGTGTCGCCTATATCAATGCTGCTCGTAACAGGCCAGATGAATTCAAGAAACGGTTAAACAACTTCATAAAGAAGGCAGAACAGAACAAGCTAATCGGATTCGGAGGGATAGAAAAATATTACTAGGTTTATGGCTTTACCAAAAAGAATAACGATACGACCTTTTGTTGAGTGCTTAGCATGGCTATTGTTTTGTGTGAGATGTAGCGAAATTTCTATAATATATGAGAAACTGTACTAATATCGACAAAGTAGAGTTGTAAGCCAATGATAAAGCGCCATTCCTTCGTTTTTATACTTGCTGCCATATTTATTCTACTTTCCGGGTGTATTTACTGTATTCATTACCTGATTTTCCGCGACGTACATCATATCCTCATATATCTTGTAGGTGACCTGGCGTTTTTGCCCCTGGAGGTTTTGCTCGTGGTGCTGATAATCGAACGGATTTTGAACCGCCGAGAGAAAAAGGCAAAGCTACAGAAACTAAATATGGTGGTAGGTGCTTTCTTTAGTGAAGTCGGAAACTACCTGCTCAATAGTCTTCTTGAGCATTTCTATAACAAGAAGGAGATCTCCGATCATCTCAACGTTACCGCGGCTTGGACAAAGAAGGATTTCCAGAAAGCCGCCGGTTTTGCATATCACCTTCCAATTGAGGTTAATTACTCTAGCCTGAACCTTGGCCGGCTTAAAGAGTTCTTGTCGCGAAACAGAGAGTTTCTCTTGACTTTGCTGGAGAATCCCAACCTGCTGGAGCACGACCGATTTACCGATCTGCTCTGGGCAGTTACACATCTTGATGAAGAACTTGAAGCGAGACCTTCTCTTAGTGATCTTCCAGACAAGGATCTGAACCATCTTGCGGGTGATGTCCGGAGAATGTATGATCATTTAACCAGCGAATGGCTGGACTATGTGGAGCACTTGAAGTCAAACTACCCCTATCTTTTCTCTCTGATATTGAGAACTCATCCTTTCCAAGAACAGCCGTCTCCCCTAATCAGCTAGTACATAGATATTCCAACACAGGAGTATTTTAAATTGGGAAGACCCTGGTGGTACGATAGTTATTGGGAGAAAGAGAGGCCAACAAGAAGGAGGTTGCAGCGGCCCAGGCGGCAACTGTGGATATGGATTGCTCTAGCAGCACTGGCGATAATACTGGCAGCTAGCAGCACCGGCTTTCGTCCATTGGCGGTAGCTTGGCTGGTTGGTTTCGTGTATTACCTCTGCCGCATTTTATCTTACGCTATTATTCTTCGCGCTATACTATCGTGGTTTATAACTAGGCGCCAGAACCTGATAATACTTCTGTTGGACGATATCACTGAGCCACTGCTGGCCCCCCTCAGGCGGGTAATTCCCCGATTGGGTATCTTTGACCTGTCACCTCTAGCTGCGATACTTATTCTATATCTTATACCGTTCATACTCGGTCGGCTACTCGGATGAGAGCGCCATGTCCACGGCCATAAGATAAGAGTGCCAACGGTAAACAACCGGGTGCGTGCCCTACGAGGGTTGTTCTTCAATTGGCTGTACCGTAAGGGCTACACTGAGACGCATGTCCTCCAGGACGTTAAGCCTCCCCGTCTTCCCCAGGTAATGGTGGATACCCTGTCGGACGAGCAGGTAACCAACATCATGGCCATTCAAGACAAAGATTGTAACCGGCAGCCCTGTCTTTCGTTAATGGGCCAGTTGCTACGGATTTAAATTGACAATATAAACTTATCCATATACAATATTAGAGGAGAGTTAAATTCTTATGCATAATAGGCCGGTTTATCCGATAGGTATAGTTTCAGAGTTACTGAACGTTCATCCCGAGACAATCAGGGTATGGGAGAGATATGGGGTGGTTCAGCCACAGAGAAGAAATGGCAAGAGATTTTATTCCGACGATGACTTAAAACGCTTGCGGTTCATTCAGAAGCTGATAGATGAAGGGCTGAACCTGCCGGCAATCACTTACTTTCTCCGGCTTTATCCTTGCTGGTATCGAGAGAATTGTCCCGTTTGCATGCGCCACACCGAACGCATTGGTTGTGCAAAACCGTGCTGGAAAGAAGAGGGAACCTACTGTCAAGTATCTGCTAGCGAGGATCTGTGCTCCAATTGTGAATTTTCTCAAGAGCGAGAGCAGCATCAGGTGGCAGCAGTAAAGGAGCGCGGCTAAACCCTAAGGCGTCTCTCAAAGGCGTAGGTGTTCCCGGTTCCCATTACTTGCGACGGTCTTCTTACTTCAAGTTTTCCGCCTAAGTCGGTTCCCCAGACCTGCATTTTCAAATTCACCGAACTGTCTTTGAAGTGCCATTATTTCCCAGATGTATTCAATACCAGTATTGATATTTATTTCAAACAGATTGTAAATTGACATCAATACTAGTATTGAAGTATAATATAACTAAGGATTGATGTGTGGTGCTGGTTCCCAGTATTGTATGAGAGGAAAGTATGATTGACATGAGGGGTACAACAGCCAACCAAAATAGTATTCCAACTTATCACGAGACAGAGAGAATTATCAATAGGTGCCGAGGTGAATCGGTACCTCCATGCCAGGCAGCCTGCCCTGCCGACATCAGAGTCCACGATTATGTAGCCGCAATTGGCCGAGGCGATTATGAAGACGCTCTCAAGGTGATTCTTGAGCGGATACCTTTTCCTTCAGTCTGCGGGCGTATCTGTCCGCATCCCTGTGAAGAAGCGTGCTATAGAGGCAGGATAGACGAACCGATAGCAATCTGCGACCTCAAACGCTTCGTTGCTGACCATGCCTGTAACAGGTTGCCGCCGGTTGAAGGCGACCCCAAGCAAAACAAGGTAGCCATCATTGGTGCTGGCCCTGCCGGCTTGACCGCCGCCTATCACCTGGCCTTAGGTGGGTATCCGGTAACCGTCTTCGAATCACAGTCCGAACCTGGTGGGATGTTAACGTTGTGCATACCACCGTTCAAGTTACCAAAGGACGTCGTACTAGCTGAGATCAGGTACATTGAAAGCCTAGGAGTAAAAATCCTAACCAATACGGCCATTGGCAGGAATATATCATTTGATGATCTCAACGGGCAGGGCTTTCAGGCGATATTTATCGCTACCGGCGCGCCGCGCAGCCGCGCCCTGGGCATTCCTGGAGAGGCGGCGGATGGGGTCTTTAGTGGTTTGGGCTTCTTGCGAGAACTGAAGCTAGGCAGAAAGGTAATAGTGGGGAAGAAGATAGCTGTCATTGGTGGCGGAGACGTGGCCATCGATGCCGCAAGGTGTGCCGTTCGTCTGGGGGCCAATGTCTGCACATTCTATCAAAGGTCGAGACAGGAAATGCCAGCTAGCAAGGAAGGGATAGAGGCAGCACTGGAAGAGGGAGTCAAGATCAAATTCTTGGCAGCACCAAAGGAGATTGTTAGCCAAGACAGTAAGGTTGTGGCGCTGGTATGCCAGCGGACGACCCTGGGAGAACTTGACAACTCAGGCAGACGCCGACCGGTGCCTATCCATGGTTCTGAGTTTCGGACAGAAGTCGACATGGTAATTGCTGCCATAGGTCAACGTCCGTACCTGTCGTTCTTACCTAATGATATTCAGCTAACAGAGTCAGGAACCGTAGCCGCAGACTCGGTTACCTTGGCTGCCAGCCGCAGCGGCGTCTTTGCCGGAGGCGACGTTCAGACTGGGCCAGCATCAGCTATTGAGGCGATGGCTGCGGGTAGAAAGGCAGCTATTTCCATAATGCGCCACCTCAGCGGCAAGGACCTACGGGAGGGTAGAGAGGATGAGGAACAGCCAGTCGTGGCCTACTTAGAAAAGGCTGTAGAACACAAGCCTCGTTATTCTATGCCTAAGATAAGTCTAGAGGAGCGAAAGCGTGGTTTCTCAGAAGTGAAGCTGGGACTGAGCGACAAGACAGCACAGAACGAGGCGAATCGGTGTTTCTCCTGTGAGTGTCGGATTTGTATAGAAGAATGCGAGTTCTTGAAGCGCGTTTGCAGCAGCCCCAAACAGCTTGCCGCTGGGTTCAAAAATGGCTCCTTGGCGAACAAGCCGCAGGTTCCTTACATGTGCAACCTTTGCGGATTATGTCAGCGTGTATGTCCTGAAGACTTGAACATCGGCGAAATGTGCATGACGATGCGCCTGCAACTGGTAGCTGAAGGACGGGCACCTCTCTCGCAACACCAGAGGGTGATAGCCGACCAGGAATGGGTGACTTCCGATTCCTTTTCCCTGACTTTGCCTGACCCCAACAGCGGCAAATGCGACCGGTTTTTCTTCCCCGGCTGTAGTCTGTCAGCTCGTTCGCCAGACTTGGTTCTCAAGACCTTCAAGTATCTGCAAGACAGGTTGCCGGGCACAGGAATCATCCTAGGTTGCTGTGGCGCCCCCAGCCATGATATCGGGAATCACGACCGATTTGAGGAAATAATCGAGGGCGTTAGAGACAGCATGGACAGGTTTGGTGCTTCAGAGCTGGTCATTGCTTGCCCTGAGTGTTACTACACCTTCAAACAGAACGCTCCAGACCTGGAACTGAACTCGGTCTATTAGGTTATGGTCAAAAACGGACTCCCTGAGGTTGGTGAAAGGTCCCGGGATAACAAGACATTCGCCATCCATGACTCGTGCAAGACCAGGTACGAAAGCAAGATTCAGGAGAGCATCAGAACCTTAGTAAATGAGCTGGGACACAAGATTGAGGAGATGGAATACTCCAGGGATATGACCCGCTGCTGCGGCATGGGTGGTATGGTTCCTTTCGTCGACTTAAAGCTGTGGCAGGCTATCAGCCAAAAGCGGGCAAGTGAAACACCGCATGACATCATTACCTACTGTGCGGGGTGCCAGGAGTCCTTTGCTTTTACTGGAAAGCCTACGGTGCATGTCCTTGACCTGCTCTTCAATCCGGGAGGAGGTGTTACACAGAATATTCTCCTGTCAAGAGCAGCCAGGCGGGAGAACCAATCACGATTGAGGTCAGAACTAATAGCCATGAATGGCCGCGTTTTGAAGCACTAGGACTTTTCAACGAATATGCAAGGAGGAAAGCGAAATGGGACGGCAAGTTGTTATTGCTAGTGCGGCGAGAACACCCCTTACGGAACTGGGAGGCACTCTGAGTATGGTTCCAGCTGACCAGCTCGCAAACATCGTCATTAGAGAAGCGGTGGAAAGAGCAGACCTTGATATAAAGGCCGTCGATGAGATTATCATGGGGAACGTTCTGGGGCGCGGGGCAAATGAAGAAGCCACTCTGGACGCCAAATCAATGCCGGGGCTGGGTGAGTTCACTGGGGTCTTAATCAGCAATGAAGCCTGCGGCTCCTGTTTAATGCTGGCAGCCCTCGGCGTGACTATTCGCTATGCTGATACTGTTGTGGTTGGTGGTTTCGAAAATGCAAGCCTTTGCTATCAGTCTAGCAAGCAGGGCGGTACCACTGGCAGAATCGGCGAAATGTGGCATGCCGGCTTTCTGCCCGACTCATACTTTGAATCGGCACGGCTATTAGCAGGTGAGCTGGGGTTAAGCGCACAGGCCATTGATGATTTTGCCAGCGCATCTTACTCAAAGGCTTCAGAGGCGGTAAGGCAGGGCAAGTTTGCACCAGAGATCACACCCGTTAGGGTCTATAACGCAAGGGGCGTAGCCACATTCCTGCATTCAGATGAGCTCTTGCCATTCAGGCGTTCCCAGGTACAGGACAGCCACGTCTTCGCAACAGGTGAAACCATCGCCGGGATTGACTCCCATACCCAGGCAAGTGCCGCTCTAGCGACCAAGCGAAAGGCACCGTTTATCCATGATTATCCATTAAGAATTGTAGATGGGGCGGCAGCTTTGGTCTTCATGTCCGAGGAGAAGGCGGAGAAGCTGGGGATAGAACCTTTAGCCAAGGTAGTTGCCTGGGGGACATCGGAGACAGAACCTGACAATGAAGCGATGGCATCTGTCCTAGCTGTCAACAACATCTTGAGCAAAGTCGGCATGCAGCCTGATGATGTCGACCTGTACGAAATTGAAGAGGTCTGTTCGGCTGGAGTGGTAGCCATAATCAGAAAGTTGGGCATTGACCCTCGAAGGGTCAATGTTCGTGGTGGTTCCCTGGCCCTAGGCTACCCTGCTGGTGCCAGTGCCGGGAGGATGCTAACTACCCTTCTGTATACGATGAGAGACCTCAATGCAAAGATCGGAATAGTGTCGGTGTGCATTGGAGGTATGGATGCCATATCTATGCTGGTCAAGCAGAACTAGCGGCCAGCCCGTCATAGTGTTTGGTTAAACCGGAGACTTCGATTGCCTTTGCCATTTGACACCCCTGCTGTCACAAAGCGTGGTCTTATTAACTTTTTCTCATGATAAAGAATATAGAGTCAACAGATTCCGCAACCCCTCCAAACTGGCTGCAGCTCCTAATGGGCAAAGAAACAGACCCGCTCCAGGCCACGTAGCGCTGATACCCCGGCTCCGGTGACCCCAAACATGACCAATCGCTTGCCCCGCGAGATAGCTTCTTCCCGAATGCCATCAAATGTGTTGTTAACAATGGCACTGCTGGTGACCAGTAGAAGGTCACACCATCTGGTAAGTTTTCTATTCCCTGTTTTACCGTCCCAAATCTCAATGCCAAATTTATGTGAACCGATATTCTTAGGATTTAGGTCACTGCATCGCACATTCTGTTCTCCGAGGCCACTTACCAGGTTCTCCAGGATTGCCGGCTGGAATCCCACCAGTCCAATCTTAACCCTTCCAAAGTTGGTCAAAATGTATTGGGCAATCTCTGCGCCGCATTTCTCCGGCTCTTCGTCGCGGCAATGCCGAACCCCGGACACCATACCCAAATCCGCCGTCACCGCATTAAGAGTAGCAGCGAATATCGCCCTTTCCCCATTTGTGTTCAGGCCCAGGCCCAGCACGTCCTTCAGCAGGCCACTGAAGTTATGAGGCTGGTCAGTAAAAGCTTGCCCGAAGCTTCCTTTGAATTGCGCCTCAATCATTACCTCACTGCCCTCCAGCAGTGCGAAGTCTTGACGGCCGGGGCTTCCTATCGCTTGCTTCACCGATAGCGGGCCAATAGTCACCTGCACTGTCTCGTTGCCCAGTCGATGTTCTGCGAGAAGCGTTTGGAACCTCTCTTTTACTTCGTCAAGAATGGGTCTCAGCGCCAATACCTCTTCACCTCCTGGGCGTCAACGATGTACCCATGTTTCTCGAAAATTGTCTTGCCTTCTGGTGATGTCGCGAAATCGATAAATTGCTGCGCCAGCTTTCTATTATTGCTGTAAACCGACGCGGCTATTTGCATTTCTCCAATCCCCGTTAGCTGCTCTGGCGGCAAGAAGATCACTTCAATCTCTTCATGAGCCATAATTTGGTAAAAGTGCCAGATAATTCCGGCGTCAACATGACCCATGACCAGCATGGTTAGCAGGCTGTCGGGTCGTGCCGCTTCTGTAACAATATTTTTCTCAATTGCCTCGGCCAGACCTGCCTTCCGGAAGATTTCAAAGGCGTATTTTCCCAGGAGGGTAGTCTCTGGGCGGGTGATTGCCACCCGAATTCCCGGCTTGGCCAGGTCGGCTAAAGTGGCAATCTGTTTTGGGTTACCCTTTTGCACAGCGATCACCGGCATCATATAAGCGGCACTCTTTATTGTCTCGGGGTCAATCGCTTGCTTCTCCTCAGCAGTCTCCATGAACCGCTGCTCAGGGGCTATGTATATGTCACCGCTTCTGGACAGTATCATCTGAGACAGCACCTCGCCACCCCCGCCGTAGCTAATTTCGACCTCGTTTCCGTATTGCCCCTCAAATTTCTGGCAAATCTCGTCGACGGCTGGCTTAGCGCCAGCGGCAGCAGAAACGCTTAGCTTTGATTCCGTTGGAGAACAGGCGTTACTCAGAGTGAGTACCAGAATAAGCAAAAAGACTGATATGGACTGTATCTCCGCAATTCCCTTCGCCAGCATCTATCTTCTTTCCCTCTGCGTTCTAGTCTCTATATTATAAGCGATATAACGCTTTTGTAAAAAAAAATTATGTGAGAGCGTTTAGCAATAGCCTTTTCCCACCCCCTCCCCCCGGCAGGTTACCTGCCACTGATGGTGGGAGGGTGGGCAGAACCACGTTACTAAACAACCTCATTATGTGGAAGTTAAAAGAGTCTTCAACATAATGGAGGACTAACTCTCTACGTGGACGACCTCCTTACCTGTACTAATTCCGCTAGGATACTAACGGCAATCTCCGCAGGGGTCTGGGCGCTGATTTTCAGACCTATAGGGGTATGAACCTTGTCCAGAAGCTCCTGCGGTACTCCTTTGGCCCTCAGGTGGCTGAAGACAACGTCATTCTTTGATCTGCTGCTTATCATACCTATATACTTCGCCCCGGTCTTCAGGGCTCCTTCCAGTACGGCCTCATCGCCCTTGTGGGCATGAGTGACAATAACTATGTAGTCTGATTTGCGCACTGTTATTCCAGAAAATGCCCTGGTGTACTCTGTAACTATGGTCTGTTCTGCCTCGGGGAACCGTTGCGGCATGGCAAACTCAGGTCGGTCGTCGATGACTACTATTTTGAAGCCAGCCAGCCCTGACATCTTGCTCAGCGCCAGGGCGATATGCCCGCCTCCGAATATGAAGAGGGTGGGGCTTGACAGTACCGGCTCAATAAAGAGCTCCATGTCGCCGCCGCAGACCATCCCTGTCTCCTCTCCTTCTTTGAGCCGGTAGGAAAGGCGCTTTGTCTTGCCCGCCCTTATTGCCGCGAGTGCTTCTTTGATCGCTATCTCCTCGACTCTGCCCCCGCCAACAGTGCCCAGTATGGGGCCGTCAGCCCGGACCAGCATCTTCGCCCCCTCCTCTCGAGGAGTGGAGCCGCTGGCAGAGATCACTGTGACCAGAGCCGCATCCTCATTCTCAGCTTCTAGCTTTGCCAGTTCCTGATATATGTCCTGATCCGCCATTTGTCCTCTATTCTAACAGCTTTTGCATCGTCATACTCCGCCTGAGTCGAGTTCGACTACGGTGCCTGCCCTGTTGAAAAAGAAATTCTCTCCGAACTCCTGAGCCGGCACGCTAGCAGCAGGCAGGCCAGTGCAGTGGCACAACCCTAGCCTCTGCACACCAAACTCCCTGCGTTCTGCCTTGGATAAGCCGTTCTTCCCAGCTGGCAGCAGACACAGTCAAAAGAGCACGTCTTCCCACTCGTAGATAAAGGGTCGATGTCTAGCGACCTGCCCAGCCTCTAGGATGAGACTGGGCCGTAGATAATGGAGCTAGCCACTATCCTGCCTCCATAATCCTTACTCCTGCCCACTGTTGCCGGCGACATTGCCAACCCTGTTGGCGTCTGCAGCACTCTTCACCCTGCAATCTCACCGCTCATTAAGCTTGGCATCTCGCACTATCCGGCTGGGAACTGCAACATGTGCTCCCCAAAAAGGAATAGGATATCTGACTCCACCCTTATAGATTCCCTCTAGCCCCTCCAGCACCTTATCTATGTAGGTGACCGGAATCGCCATAACCATTTCATCATCCTGAGCATACGCGTATAGCCTTTCGGCATAAGGTGGTATACCTGTCGAGGGTTTGCTGGTTAAATAGCACCGCACAATAGCATCAGAGCAGGACGATTCTCCGACACAGTAGAATTGTAAACGCTCAAAATCTTCCCATTGGATGGCGGCAATCAGCATGAACATCTGGGCTGGATTACCGTACACTAGTATTATGTCCGGTTCAAATTTATTTCTGGCAAGAGGAGCGACGGCAAGGGCTTTGTATTTCCCTGCTGGCAGTCTTGGTACCGCCATTTCATGCCGACCCGCATCTTCTACGGTTTTGTAGAGCACGCCACATAGAGTATTACCTTTCAGAAGTTCCGGTGGTGGCTCACAGAGGCCAATTATCGAGCCGCAGACTGGTGAGCCCAGTTCTTCCTTCGTCACCCCTGATGTCCAGCCATGAACTCTGGCCAGCGTAATCAGTTGGCACATCCTTGGCTTATGGTCAGGTCTCCGAATCCCCTCGATCTCGCTGAGAGCGGTATCTGATTCAAAAAGCCTGAAGGCCACAGGGGAAGTCCTCAATCTGAGATAACGTTCCAGTGCTTTGGCTTTAATAGCCCACTCCCTCACAGGTTTTCCCTCCCTGCATGGATTAGCGACTGGCCATTTGCTACAAAATGTTGAGTTGTTTCCCGGCTAGTACTTATTACAGGCACGCTTCCAAGGCTCCTTCTTCATTGCCAGATAGTCTCTCATGGCTTCTTTCAGCGTATTTGCCGCCAGCAGAGCGCAGTGCTTACTCTCCTATTATTGATGTTTTGTGCATAACATTAGTGTATTGCACATATGCTCATAATCATAATACATCTTATGCCCCTCTTTGTCAAGTCCTGCAATCGTCACATCGACTTAAGAAGAGAGATACTCGGGGAGCGGAATTGAGTCAGTGTGCACGGATAGAAGGATCGTTAACCGAAGTCGGCTCAATCTGAAATCAGTATGCTTTACAAAAGAGGCAATTAGCGCAACGGCTAGGGTCTTGACCGCCTTCTCGGCGCGGTATTCAATCCACTTTATGCTCCGTTGTGTTGTTCCATATGGATATGTATTCCATAGCAGTGAAGGGACTGGCGAACTCAAATCGATACGTGGCACGACTTTGATGGTTGCCAATGACTAACTGCGTACCCGCTGGCTCACTGCACTTATCATGCAAATGGTGTACCCATGCCCACCCTCAACATTACGGGCAATGGCTGTGTTCATGCTTACTTCAATGGAACCGCCCCTTTTAAGGACCATCCTGAAACGATGGTCGCGTTCAAAACCTTCCTCCGCCGTTACGCTCAGGGCTTCCTCGATGCTTGAATGGTCCTGCTGGTGCACAAGGTCAAGAAAAGGGCGCCCAACAACTTGGGTTGCTGTATAACCCAGGAATTGCTCTATCCGCGCGCTACAATCAGTAATTCTATTTTCATGGTCCAACCAGATGATAAGGCTGGCGGCAGATTCGACCACAGACCGATACTTCTCTTCACTCTCACGCAGGGCTTTCTCCACCCTTTTACGGTTACTTATGTCACGGAAGGTAATTACCGCACCCACGATTCTGCCCATTTCCTTAATGGGTGTACTCGTATACTCCACCTGGAAGGCAGTGCCGTCTTTGCGCCAGAAGACTTCATCATCCACATTAGAATGGATAGTGCCGTCTCTCAACGTCGCATGTACCGGACATTGCTCGGAAGGGTACAGTTTTCCGTCAGGTCGGGAATGATGAACAAGGTCGTGGTGCTTTTTGCCGATCAGCTCTTCGGGTTGATAGCCGTGCATACGCGCGGCTGCCGGGTTAACAAAAGTTGTTTTCCCCCGAATGTCCAGCCCGAAGATGCCTTCACCAGCTGATTCAAGTATCAGCGTGTTTCTTCGCGCGAGATGTTCGGTCACGTCCTCGACCCACTTGCGCATGGTTACATCGCGGGAGAAGAAGGCAATCCTTGAGATTTCTCCCTTGTGCTCTGATACCGGATAAACATCGTGCTCAATTATCTTGCCCTCTCGCTCGTCCTCGTAATGGACTGGTTTCTTAGAGCGCATGAGTTCAGCGACGTGAGCTCTTAACGAAGCCGCTGACTCCACGGGAAGGAGGTCATATAGGGACTCGTCTATCATCTGTTCGAGGCTGCGGTCAAAGCGTCTGGCGGCGATTTCGTTCGATGCCAGGATTGTGCCGCGTAAATCGGTCAGGACTACGGCATCATGCGTAGCGTCGAGGAGCGCCCATGCCAGCTCTTCGCTCTCTCCCAGCGCATCACGCGAACGTTTGAGGTTATCCAGCATTTTATTAAGGCCGAAGGCAAGCTGCCCGAACTCACCCCTGGCATCGGTATTGAAGCGGTGCTCAATCCTCCCACTGGCTACCAGAGAAGCCCCGTTCAGGAGTTGGCGAATCGGTCCATTTATCCGTCGGGATATACTGAGTGCGGCAGCAAGCCCGGTTCCTATAGCCAATATCCCCAATACCAGGAGCCATACGGTTGCTGAAGTTGCCGAGGCATTAAGCGCCTCGCTGGCCTTCAGCCTCTCCGTGTCCACCAGCGGCTGCACCTGCCCGGCGAGCAGGGTTTCCATACTACCGGAAGAAGTCTGGAACTGCGTCATCGCACTAGAGAGACCGTCTCCAGCCGTAAAAAGTGCCGTGCTGCCGCTGAGGAGCTTGTCAGCCTGGCTCTCCATATGACGAACCCAGCTACTTTCTAGGGGCGAGAGAGCCAGACTCTGAAAATAACCGGACAAGCGTTTAAAATCTGTGCCGGCTTCAAGCACCTGTTGCCGGACAGCGGGGTCAGCACTGAGTGTATAGGCATCGATGGCCGCTGATATGACCTCGAGGTTGCGATTCATGCCAAAGACCACTCCCAGCTTCTCCTGGGCAGCCAGGGAACCTTCATCAATGGTTGCCGCGAGCATTCCCTGCATGAGGTCGGTGGTTTCCTCAGCCGTGCTCCGGACTGATAGCAGCACTGCTTGCCGCTGGTCCACCAGTGAGATAACCTTATCGGCCCATTCTTTCAACTCTCCGTAGGTGGTATCTATTTCCTGACTCTGGTTCTTCGCATCAGCGCTCCTAGCAAGCTGGCTGAAGATAAGTGCCGCCTTCTCGAATTTGGTTTCCGAATCGCGCAATGCCTGGGAGTGGTCCCGGTTTGAGTCCCTGGCGTAATCCGACAGGTGCCGGGCGATATCAGAGTTGCTCTGACGCATCTCCCATGTTGCTTGCTCAAATGCTTGCATATCGGATACCAGCTCCACCCGACTGGATGTTTGCCGGGCTTGCCATCCATAGATAAGCAGGGTTGCTACCAGAATAAGCAGCACTACTCCAAAGGTTGCCCAGAGGCTCGTGCTTATTCTTGTTTTCATTATCTTCGCTGGCTCCATGATGCTTCGGCTAGGTTCCTGGCTTGTCAGTGTAATTCTATTTCTACAGGGAGTATTTCGTCAATTAAGGACGATATAGGGGAACGGAACCCTGTTCCCCCACCTTCTCACAGACTACAATTCATGTAGAACATCGCTGTTGGCCGCACCGCTGGGTTCGACTTCTTCTAGAGTTGGTGAAGCGCGCGCCCGGAATGCACAGTCGGAACACGGGTCTTCCAGATTTAGCAGCTGGCAATAGCTGCCTTCCTCCTGCCAGCAGAGCTTCGTACTGCCAATCTCGCCGGAGTTGTACTGGCAGCCAGGACAATCGCTTGTTTTCCAGCAGGGATAAAGTCGCAAGTAATAGTGTAAAGCTCGTAAGGTCAGCCCTTCTTGAATCAGCTTATGGACAAATTGTAATCGCTTGAATTCCCTATCGGAGTAAAATCGTTTCCCACTTCTCCTTTGAGGTGGCTGCACTACACCAGCCTTCTCCCAAGTCCGGATTGTCTCTGGGTGCACACCCACTAGTTCAGAAACCACACCTATGGAGTAAACGGGACGATTCTGTACACTTTTCAATCTCTTCCCCGTCATTGCTCTATCAATACTGTCTCAGATATTTCCTGCTTTTTGGGGAAAGCACCTGTGGGCAATTTGCAGGCGCCTTTGTGTCTTGACTATACCATTGCCTCTCTGTTCGTTGTTGGCACTTCTATCACCGTAGGTGCTTCTTCCACCTCCAGGAATCTCGTGGGCATTTCCGCCATGGCATTGACAATCAATTCCACAAGGCCACCATAGGTTATATTGTATTGGCTGCCTAGATTATAATAACTGATAAGGTCCCTGAGCTGCCCTTTGCAATTGGAGCAGGGAGCACAGACATATTTCGCAATACGCGGGTCAAGAACGCCCTCGAAAGCATCAATAATTTGTTTAACCTTCATCCTGCCCGAGACACTCAACTTCCAGTCTGGAAAGTTCATTGAATTCATGACGGCGAAGCCGCTTCCCCCGCCACAGCAATAATTATGCACGCCGTGAGGTTCCATTTCCCTGAATTGAGGGCATATCGCTCTCAGAATCCTTCTTTGCGGCTCGACAATACCCATTGACCTCACCATGTTGCACGGGTCATGCAGGGTAACCGGGAAGTTGTTCCTTTGAGGGTTAAGCTTAAGCTTTCCGCTCAGCACTATCTCTTCTAGTACGGGCATGCAGCTCTCTCTCGGGATGTTCAGTTCCGGTGGGAACACCCTATCGGCGGTGACAATGGCCGCCTTGTGGGCGTGCCCGCACTCACCGATGACAATCTTCCTGGCCCTCAAGTCCCTGGCCACCTGGGCCTGGCTAAAGGCTATTCTTGATAACTGAACGTCATCGTACCAGAGGCCGTAATTCGTCGCTTCATAACCTCCCAGTTTGCTGGACAGGGTCCAGTCGATACCGGCAGCGTCAAAGATGATGGCAAATGCCTCGGGATTTTCCGGCCATGACATGAACTCGCCGGTATTATGGATGAGCAGAATATCGGCCCCTTTCTTATCGATGGGTATCCTTATCTTCCTTCCCGTTTTTTCCTCGATTTCCTCCTCCATGAATTCAATGATTCCCTCGAAGGCCTGAGGGTTCATACCGGTACTGGCGCCAACCTTCAACTGCTGGACCGTGCCTGCATCATGGAGTTCTTTGGCCGCGATACCCATCTCCTGGCTGAACATCTTCCGCAGCTCATGGGCTATCAGTCCATTATCAACGCCTCTGATGCAGGTTTGCGCACACCTCCGGCACAAAGTGCAGCGGTATGAGGATTCAGCTAAACGGGCAATCGTTGTCCAGTTAAGCTCAACATCGTTTCCCGTGAACCTGTCAAGGATTTTGTTACCCTTCTTCAGATACCGGTGGATGATGCGGCGCAGCACTTCTGAACGGTAGGATGGGCGGTAGATATCCTGCCTGCCGCTGGCAAGGTATACCGGGCACTCTTCATTACAGGCCTGGCACTTGGCACAGTACTCCAGTGAGAGTGTCAGGGGCTGAAGAAAAGTCCAGTTATCTTCTTTGGAAAACAACCTTTCCAGCCCCCTGAGGAAGCTTCTGACCAGCGCCTCTTCCTCCTCTTTGCTCTTGGGCTTCGGCAGGCGTATCGCCGATACCCCATCGAGCGAGCACTCATAGCTGGCCTTTTGTTCCTCGGTGAGAGGTCTAACCGGTGGCTTAGCCTGCAATTCATCCTGTAAATTGGGAAGCGGCATGAGCTCTTCAACAGCAAGATGAAGTAATTGCTCCGGGGGATTCTGACTAATGTCTCTTACCCTGGTCCTTCTTTTCATTCTGCCTCTTCTCCTTCAGTGGCAATATCACTCCATTTCTTAACTGACTGAATATGGGGAGCAGCCCAGGTGACCCGCTTCCCAAGTGTCCCCTCAATTTTCTTTTCCATCTCACTTCCCCTGAGATTCGGTTTATCGCCCCATAGCACGCTGAAGTGGGCGTAGAGGATAGTAATGTAATGCGTGGAACGGGTGAATGGCAGGTAAATCAAAAACAATGAGAAAAGCATGATGTGGGTGAATGTGGCGGCTTCTACAGGCGCATAGTGAAGAGTGATCAGCCCCGACCAGAACTCCCGGTAGGCTGATAGGGTGTGGTCGAAAAAAGCCCAGGAGAATAGCCCGCTCAGGAAAACAACAAAGAAAAAGATATAGTTGAAATAGTTCTGCGGGGAGGCGTAGTCCTTGAGGTCCCTGCTGGTCAGCCTTTCTATCAGCATGCCCACACTCCCGAAGGAACCCAGAATAAAACCACCGGCGCCGACTACCAGAATCGCGTAATACAGCCCTATCCCCGCGTTGCTTATTGACATCGCGCTCACGGCGATACCGGCAGTGACTATGGTGAGGGCACCGAAAAAGGTCAGGATGTGAAAGAGTACAATCAGGTAAAAGCCAATGTGCCAGGGATACAATGATAGCCAGTACCCTCTCTTTCTGCGGAAATAGCCGCTGAAGAGAAAATATTGCTTCAGCAGGTACAAGGTACTTCTGAGGGTATTCTTTTCTCGAGGCTTGGTCCACCACTCCGGTTCCTCATAATAGGAACCTCCATGCCGGTAGCCCTTCTCATGCGGAACAGGATAAAGCTCCCACCTCAAGTGGAGGGGCATCCGGGCAATTTTTGACACTTTGTAGGCATAAGCTACAATAACAAATATATAAGATATATAGGTTGCTACGTATGGCAATATCACAGTTCTCCCAAGACCTCCTTTTCTTATCCAATCGCGGTGCACCGGCTAGGACTTAATAGAAACCGTGCGAACCATCAAGGATAGAGAAAGCTGGGTCTTATGGCAACTCTCGGTACTCCAGCTATCTTACAAGCTCCCTTGGTTAGCCCACTGGGGAATAGCTGGTTAATCTGTCGCATTGATAACCCGGTTCGTCGAACGAGCATTCGTATCGGTGGAACTATGCCCTCGGTGTGATAGTACTCTCTTATGAAGTTCAATACTG
>CAZNSC010000054.1:0-1354 GCA_964575695.1 uncultured Dehalococcoidales bacterium | reverse complement strand
GTGGTCATCCGTGAGACCACTCGGTGCCTCCTTTTGGGCCAAAATCTCAGCGACTTCCTTATTCCACTTCTTGCCGTCAACTAGGAAGCCCTCTTCGTCAACCTCCGGGATACTTGTAGACCTCTTACGCTCGATAGTCATTTTAACCGTACCTCCTTCTTGGATTGCTTGTTTTGACGGGTGGGAAGCATAGCGCCGACTCTGATTGCCCGTCTGGCTATTCCGGCGATCTTGCAGACACCCTTGGCATAGCCATCAGGGAGTCGTATGGTCCCAGACTCAATATTGGTATTGCCTCACGTAATCTATTACCTTCCAGTGGTCTTCTGACAGGCCTGGAGGCATATCACTCTTAGCCAGAATTTCAGCAACCTCTTTCGTCCATTTGTGAGCGTCCACAATGTAGCCACTTTCGTCCAACTCCGGCAGGGTTGCGCGTTCTGTTTCTCTATTGAACATTCCTTTCACCTCCTTTTCCTGTTTGAGCTTCGAGAATTGGCCGTTCATACGTCAGGCTTCATAAGTGAGTTCAATCATTAGCTACTAGTAACTTCAAGCGATTTTCTTAAGTCTCTTGTTTGACTGTACCACCTAAGGACGACGGAAGTAACGGGCTAACGTCCGGGTATAAAAGCTCTATAACAGTCCTTTTAGTCCGGTCTTTCCGGCACCATTTTTACCGCATGCTGCGATTGTGTTAGACTTAAGTTACGCTGATTTTCCTGAGGTATTTATGGTTGAGGACAACCAAATAAGAGAGAAACTGGAGAGGGTCAACCTAATTCTGCGCACTCTACGGGGTGTTGACCAGCTCATCCTGGAAGAATCGAACAGGGAACGACTGATAAAAGGTGTATGCCAGAACCTGGTGACAATGCGGGGTTACTATAATGCCTGGATACTCCTGCTAAACAAAGATGGAAGTTATGCAATGTTGGTCGAATCTGGCCTGGGTGACGCTTTCCTTACCCTTGCCCAGAAACTTAAGAGCGAAGGGCCGGCCAAGTGTGGTCTACAGGCTCTGCGGCAGTCGAGTGCCATTATCGTGCGTGACCCGGTACTTGCCTGCACCGACTGCCCACTTTCCGGGGGTTACAAAGGCCGGGGGGGTATAGCGACACGTTTGTACTACCGCGGGAAGCTTTACGGGCTCCTGTGTGCCTCTGTCCCTTCGAGCCTAGTGGAAGAGGAAGAAGAGTGCGCGCTTTTCGAAGAGATAGCTCGGGACGTAGCCTTCGCGCTGAACAAAATCGACCTAGAAGAGGAACATGAACATGCCCAGGAAGATCTTCGGTTCTATGCCGAACAAGCAATCATGGCGCAGGAGGACGAACGCAAGCGCATCGCCCTGGAA
>CAZNSC010000053.1:0-19399 GCA_964575695.1 uncultured Dehalococcoidales bacterium | reverse complement strand
AGAGGTCACTGGTTCGAGTCCAGTACCGCCCACGTTAACCTCAGTTTTGAATGAAGAACTAACAAGATAGAGAAGAGAATGCAGATTAAGAACGAGCGCTACGCCGGGCCATGGGACATGGAAAAAGACGTGGTCGTCGTAGGGGCCGGGGGTGCCGGGCTGGCGGCGGCAGTAGAGGTAGCGGATGCTGGCGCCGAGGTCATTGTCCTTGAGAAGCAGACCAGGATATGGGATTCCTCCACGGCCATCAGCGTCGGCTCGTTCGCTTTTGCCGGTACCGACCTTCAGCAGAAGCAGGGGATCCAGGATTCAAACGACCTGTTCTATGAAGACATAGTGGCGGTCGGCAAGCAGAAAAACGACCCGGCGCTGGTACAAGCCTATATTGACCACCAGCTAGATACCTACTACTGGCTAAAGAAGCTGGGCGCAAGATGGTCTGAGGTCGTTGAGGTTGTTGCCGGCATGAGTGTACCCAGGGCACATGTGACTGACCCGCTTGAGCTCGTCATAACCTTGTATCGTGTTGCCTGTAAGCAAGGGGCGCTTGTCTTTTTTCAGGCTCCCGTGACCGGTCTTCTAATCGGTGAGCAGGAGAGGGTTGTCGGCGTCAACCTCCAAGAGCGGACAGGGGCTACTACCCGGGTCAGGGCCAGGAAAGGCGTGGTGCTGGCGCCCGGTGGTTTTGCACATGACCCGCAGAGATTAGCTGGCATCAATGAGAAGTTCACCGGGGTAGTGGCCACATCTGGTCCGGGACATACCGGAGACGGACTGAGAATGGCGGAGACACTGGGGGCCTACATGAAAGACATGGAGTATGTCAAGCCCAGCTTTGAACTTCATGCCAGTGGTACCACTTCAGACGATATTATGCTGTTGTACTTATCTGGCGGCATCATTGTCAATAAGAAGGGAGAGAGGTACGTTAACGAATCGATATCCTATAAGGACACGGGCATGATTACCCTCGACCAACCAGATGCCATCGGCTACCAGATAATCGACCAGAAGATATATGGACAGCAGGTAGAGCTCGCCAGGAAGTCCAGTGTTGATTTTCCTCAGGGTCTTTATGCCGCCAAAATCAGGCTTCTGGTGAAGGGTGATACTATCGAAGAACTAGCGCACAAGATAGGAGTGCCTGCTGAAGCGCTGAGAAAAACCATCGACAGGTACAATAGCTATGTGGATGGTGGTAAAGACCTGGAGTTTGGCCGGGCTACCTTGGCCGGAAATTTTGGCCGCCCGGTAAAGCTAGACACGCCACCTTTCTATTCTGTTGAAACCAGGGCACATTTCCTGTCCACCTATGCCGGGCTTGCCGTTGATAAGGATATGCATGTCCTGACGCCGGGGGGGAGCATCCCGGGGCTCTATGCGGCGGGTGAGGTGGTGGGTGGATTCCATGGCGCCGCCTATCATTCGGGCACGGCTCTGGGCAAGGCGGTGATTTTTGGTCGCATTGCCGGCATAAGCGCCGCTCACGGTCGCTAAAAGAGCATATGGCGGCATAAAGGTGATGAGTCTGCTTCTGCCGGGGATATAAACAGCCTCAGAGCAAGATATGTGTCAATCCTACAGTGTGCTCATCCAACCGTGTGTTATGCTCGATGGGGTGTAAAGTAGGTACCCCCCTTCGAAGGCGCATTTCCGGTTTGGAAGCTAGTCTAGCCTGTCCCTGAGCCGCTGCAATAGCTCTTCTGCCTGGACTATAATACCCTCCATTACCTCCTGGCAGGTAAGAATCCTGTCTATTCTGCCTGCAACCTGTCCCCCCGGAACAAGCCCGCCTTCCACATCCCCTTCTGCGGTGGCCCTGACTATCTTTGTATTGCCTACTATCCACTGGATCCCAGGAACCCGGTCAGCTCTCATCTGCCTAAAGGCGTGTAGCAATTCACCCCAGCTCAGTTTCGCCTCCTTCCTCGCCCGTACGAAGGACGGCAACACTTCCCACGGCCGCGACCACCACCCCCGATAGTGCCTTACTCTTTTGCCTATCAGGGCCCTTAAGCGCCACCCGTCATGCCGGACAGTGATCACTGCCTCACTCTCACTAGCTCTAATCAGCGCCTCCTTTGCCTGAGCGTGAAGCGCACTCTCCACGGTCAGGGCGAACCTTGTGCCCAGAGAAATTCCTTCGGCACCCAGAGATAGGGCGGCCACCAGCCCCCTTCCATCACAGAATCCGCCAGCGGCAACCACGGGGATCTTGACGCTTTCCGCAACTTTGGGGATCAAGACTGTGTTTGCAATCCGGCCAACATGCCCCCCGGCTTCGAATCCTTGCGCGATCACAGCATCAGCTCCTAGTTGCTCTGCCACTACTGCCTGTTTCACAGTGCCCACGGTGGGAATGAAGGTTATTTCCGGGGGTTTGCTCATTCCCAGCGACAAAAATGGGTTGCCTACCCCGTGGCTGAGGACGGGCACCCCCTCTTCCAAGATTACTTCCAAATAGGCTCTATAGTAGGGTGATGTCCTGACTATATTTACGGCAAAGGGCTTTTCGGTGAGCCTTTTGACCTCCCTGATACTTCCTCTTGCCTCCTCGGGAGTTAGCGCCATTAGGCACAGGATTCCCAGCCCACCGGCATTGGAAACAGCCGCCGCCAGAGGCGGTAGGGAGATGTAATTCATTGCGCCCTGTATGACGGGATACTTTATTCCCAGCAGCTTGGTTATCCTTGTTTCGATCATCTGTTCACCTTCTTCCAGCGCCGCAGCGAGGGCCGTTCTCTCCAGACGCCAAAGTATTGCTCTCCGGTATCAGATTAGCCCCAAAAGGGTCAAATCGGGTGATATGGGGTAGCCAATTGATTTCTGGAGGAGAATATCATCCCTTCGGGCCGATGTCAAGTCTTGCTCATGGCTGGTTAATCAGATAGACGGCGGGCTACCATACCTGCGTTGCTCGATGGCTTCGCAAAACCGGCAATGGACTTTGTGAAGTTTGCTGGTGTACAATACGGCTTATATAAGTAGCAGGTCGCCAAGGAAAGGAGACCATTTCTGCATTGATGCTACCTGAGCGTATTGGCAGGCTGGATGAGCTGGCACACAACCTCTGGTGGAGTTGGCAGCCTAAAGCACGGGATCTGTTTCGAAGTCTCGACTATCCGCTATGGAGAACAAGCGGTCATAACCCGGTCAAGCAGCTAAGGGACATCAATCCCGACAAGCTGCAGGCTGTAGCCGGTGACCCGGCCTTTCTCGCCCGGTATGACTCGGTGTTGGCAGCTTTGGACGCCCATATGTGCGGCATCAAGACTTGGTTCTATGCCAAGTACCTTGGCCAGATGTGCGAACCCATCGCCTATTTTTCTGCGGAGTATGCCATCCACAACTCTCTTCCTATCTATGCCGGGGGACTGGGAATCCTTTCTGGTGATATCTGCAAGGAGGTGTCCGACCTGGGGATGCCCATGGTGGCCATTGGCTTTATGTATCCTCAGGGTTATTTCCACCAGCACATCTCCCCCGACGGCTGGCAGGAAGAAATCTACCAGCAGTTGAATTTTGACGAGGCGCCAGTGCATCCGGTCTTTGCTTCGGGACAGTCACGATCCCTGGCTCAGGTTGATTTAGGCGACAGGCTGGTTCATATTGGTGCCTGGCTGGTCCGCCTTGGTCGTGTAAATCTCTACCTGCTGGATACCAATATCGAGGGAAACGCTCCCCAAGACAGGCAGTTGTCGGATCGCCTGTACACCGCCGATCGGGAGCAGCGTATCCAGCAGGAGATTGTTCTGGGTATTGGCGGGGTGCGGGTCTTGCGGAAGCTTGGTGTCAATCCGTCCATATGGCATGCGAACGAAGGACACACTGCTTTTATGATGCTGGAGCGGGTTAGGGAAGAGGTGGAGAAGGGCATCCCGCTCCACGAAGCGTTTCACCGAGTACGGGCGAACACTGTCTTTACCACACATACAATAGTTCCGGCCGGTCACGATGTTTTCGATGTTCAACTGGTAGAGAAGTATTTCTGTGATTACTGGAGACCCCTGGGGATTGACCGGGGAGCTTTCTTTGAGTTGGGACAGGCAGATAGATTGCAGGTCCCGGGGTTCAATATGACAACGCTTGCCCTGAGAATGTCAGCCCGCTGCAATGGGGTGAGTCGCCTTCACGGCAGAATGTCACGGAAGATGTGGCGTGTTCTGTGGCCTGACCTCGCTGAGGATGACGTGCCGATAATAAGTATCACCAATGGAATTCACGTGCCCACATGGGTGGCTCCGGAGATGGGGCATCTGTACCAGAGGTATCTCGGTGAAGATTGGGTTGATAAGCATGATGATGCAGGTCTTTGGAAACAGGTGCTCAATATTCCTGATGCTGAGCTTTGGGCAGTCCGTCAGCTTCTAAAGCGCAAGCTGGTGGGTGCCGTGCGGGAGCGAATCCAGAGACGGTGGTCCGAAGGCGAGATAGCGCCACAGCAGGTACTGGCTATGGGCAGTTTGCTTGACCCCGAGGTGCTGACTATTGGCTTCGTCCGCCGTTTTACCCGGTATAAGCGGCCGGAGCTTATTTTTCACGATGTGAAACGCTTAACGGGAATAATCAGTGACCAGTGGCGGCCAGTTCAGATAATCTTCGCCGGTAAGTCTCACCCGGCTGATATTCCATCCAAGAACCTGCTGCACCAGGTTTACACCCTGGCTGTTGACCGTGAGTTTCAGGGGCGGATAGCCTTTGTCGAGGACTACGATATGCACATGGCTCGCTATCTGGTGCATGGGGTGGACGTCTGGCTGAATACTCCGCGCCGGCTTCAGGAGGCAAGTGGCACCAGTGGCATGAAGGCGTCGCTGAATGGTGTCCTGCACCTCAGCATTAGCGATGGCTGGTGGCACGAGGGTTTTAACAGAGCCAATGGCTGGTCTATTGGGGACGGTCTTCAACCGTCTAGCTCTGGCGAAGACGACAAGGCGGATGCAGAGAGCCTGTACAATCTTCTGGAGAGTGAGATTGTGCCTCTTTACTATCAGCGGGACCGCAGTGGTGTGCCCCATGGCTGGATTAAGTTTGTAAAAGAGGCGATACGGTCAGTCGTTCCTGTCTTCTGCACCAGGCGAATGCTAAAAGAGTACGCGGAGCGGGTGTACCTGCCGGCGGCTCAGTCTCTGAAGGAATTAGCACAGGCACAAGATTAGCGTTCAAGTCTGCTCCCCACGGATACAGGCGGTACCGGGCAAGCCGATATTCGGTCAATATAAGTTCACCAGGGTGCTTACGGATTCCGCTCGTAGATTCTGGTCAGTTCTCTTAACCTGTCCTTTATCCCCGGGGTAAGCATATCAGCCGTAAATCGCCACTCCCAGTTTCCCTCTGGAGTACCCGGAAGGTTCATGCGAGCCTCGGTCCCGAGTCCCAGTATGTCCTGAAGGGGAAAGATAGCCGTTTGTGCCACGGAGCCCAGGGCGAGGCGTATGAAGTCCCAGTGAATTTCACTGCCGTCAGTGCCGATGTACTCAAGAGCATACTTTCTTTCCTTCTCTATCTCTTCTCTCGTCTGCGAGGTCTGTGTGCACGGTTCGGTGGTAAACCAGCCGACGGTTGTGTTATGGTCATGGGTGGCTGTATAGACGACGCTGCATTGGGTATGGTTATGGGGCCTGTATTCTGGAGCCTTCGGGTCGTTGCCAAAAGCCATCTGCAAGATGCACATTCCGGGAAAGCCGAACTGCTCCCGAAGAGCATCAACCTCCGGTGTAATCACGCCGAGGTCTTCTGCTATTACCGGGATGCTTCCCAGAGCGTCTTGTAATGTCCGGAAAAGCGCGGCTCCCGGGCCCTTCACCCATCTGCCAATGACCGCCGTGGGCTCGGTTGCTGGTATCTCCCAGTAGGCTTCGAAGCCGCGGAAGTGGTCGAGCCTCAGGATGTCAACGAGGGCAAAATTTATGCGGAAGCGGTCTATCCACCACCTGTATCCCAGTTGGGCCATAACATCCCACCGATAGATCGGGTTACCCCACCTCTGGCCGGTATTGCTGAAATAGTCGGGAGGGACTCCAGCGACCACCAGCGGATCGCCTCGCTCATCAAGGTAGAAAAGGTCACGGTTGACCCATACCTCGCTGCTATCGTGGGCAACGTAGACGGGCATGTCACCGATGATACTTATGCCCTTCTGATGACAGTAGGTTCTTAGAGACCGCCACTGCTTGGAGAAAATGTACTGGGCATACTTGTTAAACTGTATTTCTTCATTGAGCCTGTTTCTCCACTCGACCAGTGCCTTAGGCTCTCGCTGGACAGCACCTTCCTCCCATCCTGTCCAGGCACGGTCGCCGTGCACCTTTTTCAGCGACATAAAAAGGGCGTAGTCCTCGAGCCAGATGGCATTTTGCTGGCAGAAGGCATGGAAGTCATCGGAAGACGGTGCAAGTAGCCTTTCTTTGAACCTGTAGAAAGACTTGACCAGCAATGGCATCTTAAAGCTAATCACCCGGCCGTAATCCACCCGGTTCGCTGGGAACGAGGGTGGATTTGCGATGTCGGAAGGATCGAGGAGTCCCTCCTCCACAAGCTTTTCCAGGCTGACGAGAAGTGGATTTCCGGCAAACGCAGAATAGCACATATATGGCGAGTTACCATAGATGGTGGGGCCAAGGGGCAGTATCTGCCACAGTGACTGCCCCGTACTCGCCAGAAAGTCGGCGAACTTGTAGGCTTCAGCCCCCAGGTCTCCAATACCGAATGGGCCGGGGAGAGAGGTCGGGTGCAGCAATATTCCACTGGCTCGGGACAAATCCACTGCTTATCGCCTCCGCATTGCAAATCTACTCAACATTCTTGTGCCGGCGACGCTGACCTTGCGTTCTGCTGCTTCTATCTATGTCTCCGCAGGCCTGAGGAAAACGGTGGCTAGAGGTGGCAGAGTGATGGTCAGAGAACAGGGGCGGCCGTGAAGAGGGAGCGGCGCTGCCTCCACACCACCCAGGTTGCCTTGGCCACTGCCACCGTATTCCCGGGCATCGCTGTTCAACAACTCTTGCCAGAAGCCCGGTCGGGGCACACCAATTCTGTAGTTGAAGTGGGTGACCGGCGTAAAGTTGCAGACAGCCAGAACGATGTTGTCTGTTGAGCGTGCTTTGCGGAGAAAGCTGAGTACGCCATGCTCGACGTCGTTGCAGTCAATCCATTCAAAGCCGGAGTGGTCAAAGTCCACCTGATAAAGGGCAGGCTGGCTTCGGTAGAGTTGATTTAAATCACTGACCCACCTCTGGAGACTGGAATGCGGCCGGTACTGAAGCAGATGCCACTCCAAGCTCTCATCATGGGCCCACTCCCGCCGCTGGCCGAACTCTCCGCCCATAAAGAGCAACTTCTTTCCTGGCTGCGCATACATGTAGCCAAGAAGAAGCCTCAGGTTAGCGAACTTCTGCCAGTCATCCCCCGGCATTTTGCTCAGGAGTGAGCCTTTGCCGTACACCACCTCGTCATGGGAAAGGGGCAGGATGAAGTTCTCGGTAAAAGCGTATATCATGCGGAAGGTCAGGTTATTGTGGTGATATTTGCGGTAAATGGGGTCTTTGACCATATACTCCAGTGTATCGTGCATCCAGCCCATGTCCCACTTCAGCCCGAAGCCCAGACCGCCGACATAGGTGGGCCGTGATACCATGGGCCAGGCGGTTGACTCCTCGGCAATGGTCTGCACACCAGGAGTCTCCTGGTATGCAGCTTCGTTGAACTGTCTCAGGAAGGAGATAGCGTCCAGGTTCTCGCGTCCCCCATACTTATTAGGTATCCAATCACCCTCTCGCCGTCCATAGTCGAGATAGAGCATGGAGGCAACGGCATCCAGCCGCAGCCCATCAGCATGATATTTGTCCAGCCAGAAAAGGGCACTGCTGAAGAGGAAGCTGCGCACCTCATTGCGGCCGTAGTTGAAGATAAAGCTGTTCCAGTCGGGATGGATGCCCTGCCTCGGGTCTTTGTGCTCGTACAGGTGAGTACCGTCGAAATAACCGATTCCATGTTCATCATTAGGGAAGTGGGAAGGTACCCAGTCTAGGATGACGCCGATATCATGCTGGTGCAAATAGTCAACCAGGTACATGAAATCCTGCGGCGTGCCATAGCGGCTCGTTGGAGCAAAGTAACCGGTAGTCTGATAGCCCCATGAGCCGTAGAACGGGTGCTCCATGATGGGCAGAAACTCGACATGGGTGAAGCCCATCTGCTGCACATACTCTGCTATCTGAGGCGCCGACTCCTGGTAGCTGAGTGAGCGGTTGCCCTCCTCGGGCACCCGCCGCCATGATCCCAGATGCACCTCGTAGATGGAGAAGGGGGCAGCCAGGGCGTCTCGTTCCCGGCGTCGCTCCATCCATGTCCGGTCACCCCAGGTATAGTCCAGATCCCAGACAACAGAGGCTGTCTTAGGTGGTATCTCGTCATATAGAGCAAATGGGTCGGCTTTCTCGGCATGGTAGCCGCGGTGGTGAGAAACAATATAGTACTTATATAGGGTACCCTTACCGAGACCAGGGATGAAACCTTCCCAGATGCCGGATTGTCCTCTTGAGTGCAACTGGTGGCTTGACCTGTTCCAACTGTTGAAATCGCCGGTGACGGAAACTTGCTGGGCACTTGGTGCCCAGACGGCGAAATGAATCCCGCTTACCCCATCCGCCTCTATCGGATGGGCTCCCAGTTTCTCGTAAAGGCGATAATGAGACCCTTCATTGAACAGGTAAAGATCATCATCACTTAAGGTGGTAAGGTCATATCTTACCGGCTGATTGACCTGTGTCTCTCCGGGAGACAGCTTGCTCTTTCTATCTTTTCTCTGTGTCATGCCAACTATTACCTCTTCCGAATCTCAGTAGAAGCGTCACGACCCCATTAGCTGTAAAATGCCCTGAATGGGTACATTTACCCGGTCCGGTCGGTTGTTGAGTTCATAGCCAATTTCGTAAACTGCCTTTTCCAGAAGATAGGCGTCCAGGAGAATCTTCAGTTGCTCCTCATTTTCAGGCAGTAAGTGGGCCTGTGATACGCTGTCGAGATAGGATTTCAGGAAGGTTGTCGAAACCCAGACATACCAGGACTGCGCCCACTGCTGGAGCACGGGAAGGTCGTCCTCCGGCCGGGGTGTTAGCGGTGCCTGGTGCAGCAGGGCACTGTGGGCGGCATAATGAAACGAGCGTATTAGCCCGGCAACATCGCGAAGGGGCGATCGTTTAAGGCGCCGCTCACTCAAGGGGCGTGCCGGTTCACCCTCGAAGTCGATAATGACAAAATCCTTTCCTGTGTAGAGCACCTGCCCCAGGTGGTAATCCCCGTGGCAGCGGATCCGCATTGCCGATATCTTTTGTTTACGGATCAGCTGATAGCGCTCGACGATAGCCTTCTCCATGTCAAGTATCACGCCAGCGTCTTCCCTTAATGTCTCCGGGAGGTCTTTCAGCCGCTGTCGCAGGAGCTGCAACGTCCGTATGGTGAAGCTCCGCAGGGACTGGTAAAGGGAAGTTTGATACATTGCGGTAAAGGGTTCCGGGGCAAACTCCGGGTCCTCTGGCATGGAAGCCAGGGCGACGTGGAGTTCGGCAGTCCGCTGCCCCAGAAGTTGTGCCGAGCTGAAATAGGGGCCTATCGTCTCTTTGGCTAGTGGCGGTGGTTCCTTGAGCAATGATAGCAGGTGTTTCTGCGGAACCGGCGGCACCTGCACTGTAGGGTGTGTCAGTACCTGTTGAAGGTAGCGCTCCAGTGAATCCAGAGTATACTGCCAGGCATCGCCCTCGTTCGGAACAAAGGCTTGCAGAATAGCCAGGCTCATTGGCCGACCCCGTTTACGGGAGTATTCAAGGGCACCAGCAACGCGGGAAATGTTGGTAAACGATGTCTTTTCGGTCAGAAAACGGCCGATTTCCAGGTCAGGGTTAACCCCGGCCTCAAGCTGCCGAAACAGCTTGAGGATTAAGCGGTTGCTGAAGACTACAGAGGTATTGCTCTGCTCCACCTTCATCGGTGCAGGCTCTAAAAGGACCTCTCTTGGCCCCCGGGCGCTGCGAAAAGCTCGGGTTGGGGACGCCGAAACCTCGCCAGTTCGTCCTTTGAAGCGCCGCCTGCGGTCGATAGCTCTTATTAAGAAACTGCCGAAGTTCCTGTCCATCATGGCGTCGTATAATAGCCTCGTGTTTTCGTCACCGCTCCGCGGTGGCTTCAGGCGGGCGATGGCGGCGTGGGGGTACTCGCTGGAGATGTTGCCTGCATGCTCACCAGAGGTGGTGGTGAGTGGCAGCACATAAGTCTCCGGCTCACCTTCGGTATATTCCACCTCGATCAACACAATGTAGGCACTCGGGTGAGCATAACGCATAGGGACGACATCTAGAATCTGCGCTCCCCATGAGTCCCGTGCTTTGCCACGGAACCAGCGACGTCCTCTCATATAGCTTAGCAAAACTGCTTCCAGGATGAACCAGTTCGCTTTCTCGAACAGCTCTTCCTCTGCTATGTCCAGCACCGGGATTTCGCCGACTTCTTCTGAGGGGAGGGCACGAAGGCGCGCGGCTTCGGCTGGTTGTGGCTCCAACGAGAACCAGTAAAAGGCATACGGGCTAAGGGTGAAGTAGTACTTACCCTCACCAATAGGCACGAATTCCACCCGGCCGAAGAGGTCAACCGGCCTCCATCCGCTAAACTTGGCTAGGTCAAGTTGGACTTGTTGCGCCAGATGTGAGAGGTTAGCCACCACCAGTATCGTCTCTTCCTGGTAGCGGCGTAAGAAGACCAGTACTTTGCGGTTTTCCGGCTGGAGGAAGTCAAGGCTGCCGCGTCCAAAAGCCCGGAAACGTTTTCGCAGGACAATGATACGCTTCATCCACCAGAGAAGAGAGTCCGGGTTATTCTGCTGGGTCTCCACATTGATGGCCTCATAATGGTACTCAGGGTCGATAATAGGCGGCAGGTAGAGTCTCTGCGGATTGGCGCGCGAAAAGCCAGCGTTTCGGTCGGGGCTCCACTGCATTGGTGTGCGCATCCCGTTGCGGTCACCAAGGTAGAAGTTGTCCCCCATGCCGATCTCGTCCCCGTAGTAGATTACCGGTGTTCCGGGCAGAGAGAACAGCAGGCCGTTCATCAGCTCAATCTTTTTTCGGTCGTTGTTGAGTAGCGGGGCAAGGCGGCGGCGGATACCGAGGTTAAGCCGTGCCGCCGGGTCGCTGGTATATACCCGGTACATATAGTCTCGTTCTTCGTCGGTGACCATCTCCAGGGTCAGCTCATCGTGGTTGCGCAAGAAGATAGCCCACTGGCAGGTCTCAGGGATTGGGGGTGTCTGTTGCAGAATGTCAATGATGGGGAACCTGTCCCCCATGCGGATGGCCATAAAGAGGCGGGGCATGATGGGGAAGTGAAAAGCCATGTTAAACTCATCCCCATTGTCCAGATAGGCTACTGCATCCTCGGGCCACTGGTTGGCCTCGGCCAGAAGCATGCGGTTCTTAAACTTCTTGTCAACGTGTGCGCGCAGTTCCTTCAGGAAGGCGTGTGTTTCCGGCAGGTTCTCACAGCTGGTGCCTTCCCGCTCGTAGAGATAGGGCACAGCATCGACTCGAAGCCCGTCAACACCGAGCTTAAGCCAGAAGTCCATAACTCTGAAGATGGCTCGCCGGACAGCGGGGCTATCATAGTTCAGGTCAGGCTGATGTGAATAGAAGCGGTGCCAGTAGTATGCTTTGGCCAGATGGTCCCAGGTCCAGTTCGAATACTCATAGTCTTTGAAAATGATTCGGGCTTCTCTGTATTTTTCCGGGCTATCACTCCACACGTAGAAGTCGTGCCACTTGCTCCCTGGAGCTGCCCGCCGTGCCCGCTGGAACCAGGGGTGCTGGTCAGAGGTATGGTTGACAACCAGCTCGGTAATAACACGGATACCGTGGCGGTGTGCCTCGTCAACGAGGGTCTTGAAATCCTGCATATTGCCGTAGGTGGGCTGGATGCTCGTATAGTCTGAAATATCATAACCGTCATCTTTCAGGGGCGAGGGGTAAAAGGGAAGTAGCCAGAGGGCAGTGATCCCCAGGTCTTCAAGGTAGTCAAGCTTCTCAATCAGACCCGAGAGGTCGCCAACGCCATCCCCGTCAATGTCGGAGAAGGCCCGGACATGTAGCTCATAGATTATAGCATCCTTATACCACAGGGGCTCATCCCCGAAGGGCAATAGCTCTGTCCTCTTGTTCATATTAGTCACCGAGCAAGGTGTGTATATATTCCATCAATTCCTTGATGCCGAGGGGTTTGACCAGCAGACCACTGGCACCGTGTTTCATACTGTCTCGCTGGATGGCGGGGCTGCGTTGGGGTGAAATTAAAATAAAGGGTATCTTACTCTGGCGTAACTGGTCGCACCGTTCCCAGATGTGCTCATCAAAGCCGGAAAGGTCTATGAGAGAAAGGGCGGCTTTCCCTTTCTCCGCAATGGTCTTGTCCAGCTCCTCTAGGCTGGTGGCCGTGTTGATCTGATAGCCTTCCTGCACGATGTGCTGCACCATTAGTTCCGCGTTACTGCGGTTGCTATCGACTACCAGAATTGTTGGCTTCTTGAGAGGCACACCAAAAGCGAGGCGAATTCCAGAAAAAGCCGCCGAGAGGGCTTTGGTGACCGCGGTGGCGAGGGTTCCGCTGATCTCCTCAGTAGCATTTATGGCACCAGTCGCCGCCGCTAGTGCTGCCTCTTCCGCCTTAAGGCCGGTTTTGTCTGACACCTCCATAGCGCCTTCCACCACTTTTACGGCTACCCTGACTACGTCTCCACCGACATCAATGGTGCCTTTGATGGCGCTCTGAGCGATACCGCCCAGAGTGCGTCTGGTGGCCCCGTTTGTGCCTTCCACCCCCTGCATTGCATCAATCACAGCACCCTTGGCGACAGAGCCTAGGTCAGAGCCCGTCTCGCTGCCAGCATACATGGCACCTTCTACCATCTCTTCGGCTTCCTGGCGTGCTGCTTGGGTTCTTTTGCCTCCGGTCTTCTTGGGAGGATTCTTGGTAGTATCACGACTAACCTCGGTTGTTTCCCCGGAGGTGTCTCGGTCTTTCTTGCTTTCTTCTTGTTTCGGCATGGTGATACCCCCCACCGAAAAATAGATTATTGTCTTCCCGACCGTTACGGTTGAGATAATATTAGCCTTAAAGCCATTGGTTTGTCATCTTGGTTTGGTGCATGACTGGTGCCGTGGTGGATACTAACCCTTGTGTTTTCAACCTCACTTCATCTTTTTCCTCACCTTGCTTATTGTTGTCCGACTATTGAATTACATGTAGTAATCAAAATCCTGCTCGGTGCGGATACGCCGGCGCACGCGGAGGATATAAGCTGGACAGGTATGGGGGTTGAGCTCCACGTAATTCCACGGGCCATGCCATAGGTAGCGCGCTCCACTCAGGAGGTCATGTACCTGGTAGGGTTGTTGGGCATCTAGACCCCATGGCTCCAGGGGGACGTTCACCAGACCGGAATGGGTGTAGTGCGGGTTGAGATTCACCACCACGAGCACTATACTGGATAGATCCTCGGTATGTTTGCTGTAACATATGAGTTCCTCGTTGTCCGTGGCGTTGAACCACAGATTAAGGTTGCTTTGCAGAGCCGGATTTTCACGGCGTATACAGTTTACCCGAGCTATGAAGTCTTTCAGACTGTCGCTCCTATTAATGTCCCAGCGCTTTATTTCATACTTCTCTGAGTTCAGGTATTCCTCACTGCCCGGTTCCCGGGGAAGGTTCTCACCAAGCTCGAATGCCGGCCCGTAGATGCCGTAGCTGGGTGCCAGTGTGGCTGCCAGCACCAGACGTGCCATAAACGCTGGCCGACCGCCGGACTGCAGGTATTCTGTCAGGATATCAGGCGTGTTGGGCCAGAGATTGGGGTGGAAATACTCACCAACGTCCGTTTGGGTAAGCTCGGTAAAATAATTGGTTAGCTCCTCCTTGGTATTGCGCCAGGCAAAATAGGTGTAGGACTGGGTAAAGCCCAGCTTGGCAAGCTGATACATGACCTTGGGCCGGGTGAACGCTTCGGAGAGGAAGATGACATCAGGGTGTGTCTTCTTGACATCGGCAATCAGCCATTCCCAGAAGCCGAAGGGCTTGGTGTGCGGGTTGTCCACACGGAAAATGTGCACACCCTGATCGATCCAGAAGAGAACAACGCTCCTCAGTTCCTGCCAAAGCTCCTGCCAGTGCTCAGTCTCGAAGTTAAGCGGATAGATATCCTGGTACTTCTTGGGCGGGTTTTCCGCATACTGGATGCTGCCATCGGGCCGCCAGACGAACCACTCCGGGTGCTCCTTGACATAAGGATGGTCGGGCGAGCACTGAAAGGCAATGTCCAGCGCAATCTCAATACCATGTTCTTCAGCCCTGGTCACCAGCCGGCGGAAGTCCTCAAGGGTGCCAAGCTGAGGATGGACGGCCTTATGTCCGCCCTCTTCGGCTCCGATAGCCCAGGGGGTGCCGGGGTCATCTGGTTCCGGGGTAATCGTGTTGTTTCGCCCTTTGCGGTGTGTGCGTCCGATGGGGTGGATTGGCGGGAAGTAAAGCACATCAAAACCCATCTCCGTGATGTAAGGAAGGCGGGCTTCGCAGTCTTTGAAGGTGCCATGTCGCCCTGGCTCTGGCGCACAAGAACGGGGGAACATCTCATACCAGGTGCTGAAACGGGCCCGTTCGCGCTCCACCGATACCTCCAGCTCCTTTGGGTAGGTGACGGCAAACTGCCTGTCTGAGTACCTGCCCATAAGCTCGGTCACCTCATGAGTCATGGCAAGCTGTACCTTGTCTTCTCGCGCCGCTTGTTTTGACTGCAGGGTCTCCGCCCAATCCTGCATCATGTGGCTATCGGCGCTCGAAGCCCGGTGGCTGGCTTCCAAAATCAGTTGCGCTCCTGCCAGCAAGTTGGCTGAGATATCCTCCTGTCCAGCCTGGACCCGTTTTTTAAGGTCTTGCCGCCAGGACTTGAACCGCTCGACCCAGGCTATTATGGTATATAGACAGCGCCCGGCTTCGGTGACCGCGAATGAGCCCCGCCAGCGGTCATTGACTAAGAACTCCATAGGCGTCTCGAGCCATCCGGTGCCGCCTTGCTTACGAAACAGGAGTATCGCCGACAGCGTATCGTGACCATCGGCGTAAATGTCGGCTTCGACAACCACTTTCTCGCCGATGACCCGCTTGATGGGGAAACGTCCGCTGTCAATCTCAGGCTTTACGCCTTCGATAATTACCCGTGCCCGGCCTTCAAATTCTTCCATGCCAAGTCCTCACGACTAGGTCGGCGTTTGTTACTACTTCGGTTATAATATTTTGTAGCACAACTAAAGAATCTTTTCCACTTTCAGCAAATTGGTGGAGCCAGCTACCCCGACGGGGACGCCACCGGTGATCACTATCGAATCACCGGGCTTCGCCAGCCCCAGTTCCCGGGCAAGTTTGGCTCCCGTGGCAAAAAGCTCATCAACTGAAGATGCTTCAGATATCTGGAAAGGATAGACGCCCCAGCACAGCAGAAGCCTGCGGGACACAACGTCGATGGGCGTTATCGCCAGGATGGGCACCTGAGGACGGTACTTTGATACCCTCCGTGCCGTGCTGCCTGATTGGGTGAAAGCCACAATCGCCACCGCTCCCAGGCTACGGGCGGTATGGCAGGCACTGTAGCTTATCAGTTCGTCCGTTTCGCGCTCCAGCCAGGCGCCCCTTTCGGCAAGTATCAGGTCATAAGATAATCTACTTTCTGCGTTCCGGGCAATCCTTGACATCATCCTCACCGCAGGCACGGGGTATTTGCCAATAGAGGTTTCTGCCGAGAGCATGGTGGCATCGGTGCCGTCGAATATGGCATTAGCCACATCGGTGACCTCAGCCCTCGTCGGGCGGGCAGCATTTACCATTGACTCCAGCATCTGGGTAGCCGTTATCACCGGCTTACCGGCGCGATTGCACTTATAGATGATCTCCTTCTGCACCAGTGGTACCCTTTCCAGAGGGATGTCCACACCGAGATCCCCCCGGGCTACCATTATGCCGTCGCTAACCGGGAGTATGCTATCGAAATTCTTTACTGCCTGTACGCGTTCTATTTTAGAGATAATGGGCATATCTACATTGTTTTCGTCCAGAATAGCTTTGACGCTGGACAAGTCTTCAGCACTGCTGACAAACGAGATAGCCAGGTAATCCGGCTTCTGGCTGATGGCAAACAGAATATCTTCTCTGAGCTCTTCGGTGACAAAGGGTCCTGAGGTACGCATTCCGGGTACCACAAGCCCGCGCCTCTCCGTGAGCACTCCGCCCACCATTACCCTGCATTTTATCTCGCTGCCGTCTTTACCAAGCACTCTCAACTTCATAGCCCCGTCATCAAGCAGGATGGTGTCTCCCACCTTCACATCCTGAGGTAGATTAGGCAAGTTCACCGGCACCAGCGTGGCATCACCTTCTATCTCCCTGGTCGTAAGCGTGAGTTGGGCTCTCCTGTTTAGGATCGCTTGGCCCCCCTTCAATTTTCCGGTGCGATACTTGGGCCCCGGCAAGTCTATGAGGATCGCTAGCGGCACCCGCAGGCGCTGACTTATTCTCCTTACCGTCTGAATATAGCGGGCATGCACACTACGTGTACCATGTGCCAGATTGAGCCGGGCAATGTTCATACCGGCCCGGATAAGACGTTCAATAACCGATGCCGAGCCGGTAGCCGGCCCAATCGTGCACACTATCTTGGTTCGCCTTTTAAAAAGAACTGGCTGTTTCATATTAACAGTTAGCTCTGCCAACGGCCTATTCTTTAGTATTTCTGGTACCAGCCTTCAGCTACTGCCGCGAGTTCTTCAATTCCAGCCCCCATTTTAGCGTACCAGGGCTTGCCATATTCATTGACCAATCCGGCCAGTTCCCTGAGCCTTGGAGCTGCCGTCGTCTTGAAGAAGTTCATCCTTTCCTCTCGGGGCTGAATTCTAGCCCCCTCCTGCCACAGGGCACGTCCAGCCAGGAACCCGGAAGCTCCAGCCTTGCAGGCTATCTCCACCTGCTTCTTGAATGTGTCGAAATCAACTCCGGCACTCAGCAGCACCCAGGGTAGCCGGGACGCCCTGTCTAGCTCCTGGCAATACCGCAGAAGCTTCCCCTCGTCTTTTTCGAACGAGACATCTGCCGGAAATTCTGCCTTTAGGATGTCTATCGGCAGAGCCGTAATCTGGCGTGCGGTTTCAATCACCAGTTCCGGCTTCATGTCGGCAAACTTTTTTGATGAGACGCCGACTTCCTCGATGGGATAGCTAACCGGCTCGACCAGAAGAGGTATATCTTCTTTGAGGCACTCATCGGCCAGTCTTGCCACCAGCTCCAGCTGTTTTGCTGCCAGGTCCTTCAGGTCTGGCCGGAAGTAGACAAGAAGTTTAACCGCTGAAGCTCCCATTCTTTTGGCCTTCTTTGGGCTCCAGCCAGAGAGAAGCCGCGTGATCCTCGCGGTACTGGCGCCAGTATATCCTGTCTCCTCCATGCTCACAAGAAGGCCAATGTGTCCGGGCAATATGCCCGCGGCTATGGCCTGAGCCGCCCCATATACCGGGTCAAGCAATACCGCACTCGCAAAAGGTGTCACCGCACGGCACAGGTCAAGCTTGAAGTCGACCATGTCTTGATAGTTCACCGCGCCAGGGTCTTTCTCGTTTAATGCCCGTTGCAGGGCACCCCTGTGGTCAATGGCGCATATCGTCAGAAAGCCGTTGTCATCGGCCAGTTGCTGGAGCCCTCTGAGTTTACCGATGGATAGATTCATATACTACCTCCCTGTCGCCATAAGCATATCACATGCTTTGCGGTCAATCAGCCAGAATTTTGAGCAAAGCCGTCAGGCCAGAGTGCAGCGGCTTTTTCTTTTCCCAGGTATCTTTAAGCGGAGTGTGGGCTATTTCTCTGTTTATCTCACCGACCATGTAGCCGCCTTTGCCATCAAGCAGGGCCTGTACGGCGGCGGCGCCCAGCCGGCTGGCCAGGACTCGGTCACGTGCTGTGGGCGAACCGCCCCGCTGAATGTGCCCCAGTATACACACCCTGTAGTCAAAACCTGCCCTGTCCTTCACCTCACGGGCGATACGGAAACTCTCCCCTGGCTGCTCAGCCTCAGCCACGACCACGATGGCGCTCCTCTTGCCGGCTTTGAAGTTATCCTCAAGGCGGGTGCAGAGCTCGGAGACACTCATTAGGGCTTCGGGAATAAGCAGTTCCTCGGCGCCGCCGGCAATGCCGCTTTCCAGAGCAATAAACCCGGTGTGTCGCCCCATCACCTCCACAAAGAAAAGGCGGTCATGGGCGGTGGCCGTATCCCGGATTCTGTCAATAGCCTCCAGGGCGGTATTTATGGCGGTGTCAAAGCCTATGGTGTAATCTGTCCCGTAACAATCGTTATCAATGGTACCCGGTACACCAATGATGCTAACGCCACATTCCTGTGACAGCAGAGTCCCGCCACGAAAGGTGCCATCACCACCGATGAGAACCAGCCCTTCGATTCCTGCCTGCTGTAGAACATCTATTGCCTTTGCCCTGCCTTCGGTGGTCTTGAACTCTTCGGAACGTGCCGTCCCCAATATGGTTCCTCCTTGATGGATGATATTGGTCACGGCCCTCCTGTCTAACGGTACCAATTCACCACGGATAAGCCCGGCGTAGCCCCATCTTATACCCAAAATCTCCATGTTATTGGCCAGGGCTGCCCGCACGGCTGCCCTGACGCAGGCGTTCATGCCCGGCGCATCGCCGCCGCTGGTCAATATGCCTATCTTTTTCATATTGGACTCCTAACCAGGCTGCTGGGAAACCGCTATTCTTGCCTATTTATCCTGCAATGCCGCGACACCAGGCAGGACTTTGCCCTCCAGTAACTCGAGTGAGGCGCCGCCACCGGTTGAGACATGGGACATCTTGTCCGCCAGTCCCATTTCCATTACTGCCTCAGCAGTGGAGCCACCGCCAATCACTGTAGTGGCTCGCAGGTCAGCCAGAACCTTAATCAGGCGGCGTGTTCCACTGGCAAACTGGGGTATCTCGAATACTCCCACAGGGCCATTCCAGACGACGGTCCGGCACTTTTTAAGCTCCTCGGAGAACTCACGTACACTGTTGGGCCCGATATCGGCGATGAGCCACCCGTCCGGTATCTCAGCAACCGGCACCGTCTTGGTTCTGGAACCAGCCTCCAGTTTTTCCGCGACGACTGCATCCTGCGGCAAAAGGAGTCTGATACCCAGAGACTTCGCCTTCTCCATAAGCTGGCGGACATAGTCCAGCCGGTCGTTTTCCACTGTTGAAGCACCGACTCCGTAGCCCATGCTTTTGAGAAAGGTGGCCGCCATACCACCGCCAATAAGCAGGGCAT
>CAZNSC010000052.1:11256-19454 GCA_964575695.1 uncultured Dehalococcoidales bacterium | reverse complement strand
ATGAAAATGCTAAGCGGTTTTCGTGTTCTGGATTTGACTGATAAGAAAGGTTTCTTTTGTGGTAAGATTCTAGCACAATTTGGGGCTGACGTGATTAAAATCGAAAAGCCCGGAGGAGACCCCTCCCGAAATATCGGACCCTTCTATAAGGATATCCCGGACCCCGAGAAAAGCCTTTACTGGTTTGCCTACAATCTGAACAAAAGGGGTATAACACTAAATATCCAAACCGCCGACGGTAAAGAGCTATTCAAGAGGCTGAGCCAGGGGGCTGATTTTGTTATCGAGTCCTTCCCCCCAGGATATATGGATGAGCTGGGCTTAGGTTATTCCAGCCTGAGCAAGATCAACCCCCGCATCATCATGACCTCCATCACCCCCTTTGGGCAGACAGGGCCCTATAAGGACTACGAGGCTTCTGATATTGTGGGTATGGCCATGGGGGGGTCAATGTATACAACTGGTGACCCCGACCGGGCTCCGCTGCGCATCAGCTTCCCTCAGGCCTATCTCAATGCCGGGCTAGCCGCAGCCACGGCCACTCTGGTAGCTCACTACCACCGCGAGGCCGCCGGCGAGGGGCAACATGTGGACACCTCAATTCAAGCCAGCGTCGCCCTACTTCTGGAGAATGCTATTCCAATGTGGGAGCTAAACCACGTCAATGTGCGGCGGGTGGGCCCGTTCCTGGTGGCCCGCGCCGCCGGGGGTGCGGATTACCGGATGCTCTGGCCGTGCAAAGATGGCTATGTCTCCTTCCACATGCTCGGCGGGGCGGTAGGGGCAAAAACCAACCGGGCAATCACAGAGTTGATGAACAGTGAAGGAATGGCACCCGATTACATGCTGGAATTGGATTGGGACAAGTTTGACATGACGAGGCAAACGCCGGAATTGCAGGCCCGCCTGGAGGAGCCAATAGCCAGGTTTCTGATGTCACACACCAAGAGAGAGCTTTACGAGAGCGCTATAGAAAGGCGGATGATGCTTTACCCTGTATCTACCCCCCAGGACATCCTGGAGGACATCCAGCTTCGCACAAGAGAGTTCTGGATAGATGTGGAGCACCCCGAACTAGATACGACCATTACCTACCCGAGCCTGCCGGTTAAGGCTTCAGAAACCACCTCGCAGGCACCCCGTCGGGCACCACTTATTGGTGAACACAACCTTGAGATATATCAGGGAGAACTCGGGCTCTCCCCGGAGGAGCTTGCCCACCTGAGACAGGCTAATGTAATCTAAAGCCAATCACAAATAAGCATGATGAAAACAAGGGCACTTGAAGGAATAAAAGTCGCCGATTTTACCTGGGTTATAGCCGGGCCTCTGATTACCAAGAATCTGGCCGACTACGGGGCAACCGTGGTTCGAATAGAGTCACGGACAAGGCCGGACCTCATCCGGGTGACCATGCCCTACAAAGATGGTAAGGTTGGACTGGACCGGGCCGGCTTTTTCTGCTACTACAATGCCAATAAGTACAGCCTGTCTCTAAATCTCAGTCACCCCAAGGGAGTGGAGGTGGCGAAACGGTTGGTTTCGTGGGCTGACGTTGTCGTAGAGAACTTCGCGGCGGGCATGATGGAGAGGTGGGGATTAGGCTACAACGAGCTGAAGAAGCTAAGGCCTGATATCATTATGCTGCGCACCTCCAACCAGGGTCAAACCGGCCCTCTTGCCCAACAGCCCGGGTTGGGCACACATCTCAGCGCCTTGGTGGGCTTTGTCAACCTCACCGGCTGGCCGGACCGGCCACCGACTCCACTACAGTCAGCTTACACCGATTATATAAGCCAGAACTTTGCCACCACCATATTGCTTGCCGCTCTTGACTACCGACGGCGAACTGGCAAGGGGCAATTACTGGATGTATCCCAATTTGAAGCCGGGCTCCAGTTCCTGACGCCCGTCATCCTCAATCAGGTAGTAAACAACACGGAAAACGGACGGATGGGGAACTACTGCCCTTATAGTGCACCCCACGGCGCTTACCGCTGCCAAGGAGATGACCGCTGGTGCGTTATTTCCGTATCCAGTGACCGGGAGTGGGAGGCCTTCTGCAAGGCCATCGGCAACCCACCCTGGACCAGGGAACCCAGGTTTGCCACCACCAGAAGCCGAAAGGAGAACGAAGCGGAGCTGAACAAACTAGTGGCGGGGTGGACCATCAATCATAGTGCCGAGGAAGTTATGATGATGATGCAAGCTGCCGGGGTAAGGGCCGGCGTGGTAAAGAGCCCGGAGGATATATACCAGGACCCCCAGTTACGACATCGTAATTTCTTCTGGGCACTAAATCATAAGGAAATGGGACATGTCTCCCACCTGGGTCAGGTCTCCATACTCTCCAAGACTCCGGCTGAGCCACGAATGCCAGCTCCCTGCCTCGGCGAGCACAGCGAATTTGTTTGCCAGCAGTTTTTGGGAATGTCGGAAGAGGAATTTGTCGACCTGCTTCGTGATGAAGTTGTGCTGTAAATCGGCGAGTTTATGCTCCTAGACTGGGCACTTATCAAGTCAGCCCCATAGAGCTGTAGAGCCTATCTACAGGTTGAGTTAGAGGCCGCCCGAAAATGTGCGCTCAAAGCAAGGTCTCCAGTCAAAAAGCCCAGGGGTTGGCTACTTCATCAGGCCGGGCAGGAAAAGGCTTATCTGCGGGAAAGCAACCACTATCGCCAGGCCCAGACACATCACCAGGATAAAGGGAGTGAGACCCCGAAAGACCTCCTCTGTGGGGACATTAGTCACCCCGTGAACCACAAAAGCGTTCAACCCTATCGGCGGCGTGAGTACGCCCATCTCCAACAGGATCACTATCAGGACGCCAAACCATACCGGGTCAAAACCGAGGCTCATAATAACCGGGAAGATAATGGGCAGAGTAAGCATTACCATAGCCAGAGCATCCATGAAAGCGCCGAGCGGAATGTATAGAACAAGTACCGATATCAGGATGACATAGCGCGGAACGGGGAGAGCGCTCACCCACCTGGCAAGCGCTATCCCAAAGCCACTTGTCGACAGGAAGGCGTTAAATATCATCGCCCCTATGATAATAAACATCACAAAAGTGGTAGTCCGTGCTGATTCGATCAGCACATCATGAAGCACAGACCTTCTAAGCCGACGTCGCATTACAACCAGAAGGAAAGCCCCCAGGGCACCGATTGCCCCGGCTTCGGAGGGGGCAAATATGCCAAAGTATAGGCCACCTATAATCAGAAAGAACAGCACCAACATCCCCCAGACGCCGCTTAGGGAGGTAAACCTTTCCCTCCAGGTGAAACTCTCCGCAGGAGGACCCAATTCGGGACGTCTTTTGCACATTACAAATATCAGCGTTACATATAATGAAGAGAGCAGCAAACCGGGGAGAATACCGGCTATGAATAACGCGGCTATAGACGTCTCGGTAAGAACCCCGTAGACTATAAACATGGTACTCGGCGGGATTAGAATGCCAAGGGTTCCCCCGGTGGCAATACAAGCGGTTGATAACCGCCGGCTATAGTGAAACCTCTCCATCTCAGGGAAAGCTAAGGACCCCATAGTTGCCGCTGAAGCTACAGTCGAGCCGGTGCAAGCGGCAAAGCCGGTGCAGGCGAGCATTGTGGCTAAAGCCAGCCCGCCGGGTAACTTGGCCAGCCACTTGTAGGCAGACATGTACAGGTCCTGGCCAATTCCGGAGCGGAAGGCGAATTGACCCATGAGCACAAACAAAGGGATAGCACAAAGGGCGTAAGACGCGGACCAAGAAAAGGGGGCCGAGCCCAGAAGCGATAGCCCCGGCCCCAGTCCTTTCATGACGATCACACCTATGAAGCCCACCATTATGAAGGCAAAGGCTATAGGTATGCCCGAAAGGGCAACCAAAAAGAACACAAACATACCGATCAAACCGATAACAATGGGAGACAATTCAACCCGCCTTTCTTATCTCAGAGATTGAGTGAAGCACATCCACAATCAGCACAAGGCAAATCGCCAGAGCCCCGAGGGGGACGAAGAGCTGGAAGGGATAGAAAGGCCAACCAAGATTCGTTACCTCTCTATGTCGTTCCAAATAAGAAATCGCGGTAACCACACCCCGCCACGCAATCAGAGCAAAAAGACACACCAGCGAAGAGCTCGTCACCACGCTAACCTCAGCCCGCAGGCGACGGGCAAGACGGGCATAAACAAGCTCTATACTTACGTGTCCCTTCACAAGTTGGGTATAGGCCAAGCCGAAAAAGACTATCCCCGGCAGCAGAATCTCATGTATCTCAAAGCTGCCCACTACAGGTTTGTTGAAAAGGTATCTACCCAAAACATCAGCGCTGCCGAGGAACATCATGAAAAGCAGCATACCCATGCTTACATACATGAGTATGCTGCTTATGCGCTCCGCCACTCTTTCCAAGGCTTGCAGTCTGCTACCAGGCAATTATATCCCTCTGCCGTCTCCTTTTAGCTACCAGGTTAATAACCGATAAGGGCTCCCTCTACGCCAAGGTCTTTAAAGATCTGAGCAAAGTCATCAGCCGCCTTTTTGGCCGGAAGACCCTGCGCTTCACGGTCATCTATCCACTGAGTCCATAACGGGGCAAGAAGTTCATCCAGCTTCTCCCGCTCGCCAGGAGCCAGTTCAACCACTTCTGTCCCGGCATCCTGATACACCTTTTTACCCGACGCGTTGTGGGCATCATAAGCACGAGACGCATTTATAGCCTGGTTATACGAGTTCTGCTCTATGTAGTCCTTGCCGGCTTGGGGTAGTTCGTTCCAGGTGTCTTTGTTCATCACTATTACATGCAGAAAGGTCATCAGCCGCATTTCGGTAGCATATTTGGCAATCTCTTGAAGCTTGTACACATAGGCGGAGTCAAAAATCTGCCAGTCGGCATCCACTATCCCCTTTTCCAGGTTGGAATAACTCTCGGCTGACGGTGTGGATACGGGCACAGCCCCGACAGCTTTGCTGACGTTAACATGACCCTCGGTGGGACACCTAAGCTTCTTGCCCTTCATCTGCTCCAGGGTAGTAACTTTATCCTTAGCCCAAATCAGATTGTAAGGGCCGATGGTGTGCATCTCTATCAACTTCACATCAGCCAGGTCATCATCAAAATAGCCCTTGTTATACATCTCCATCATAGCCTTGGTGAATACCTCGGCTGACGGGAAGTTGATGGGCGGCTCGAATATGGAGAGCATGGGAAAGACGCCCGGCATATACCCGGCACCAAAGTGAGCAATGTCAATAACACCATCAACTGCCAAACCATAGAGCTCCTCGGGTTTGCCCATAACCCCAGCCCAATGGAATTCTGTCTTAACCGCACCCCCCGTGGCATCTTCCAGCCCCTGATAGAACGCAAGAATTACGTCATGTTCCGGAAGAGCGGGCGGCAGCCAGGTGGCGTAATCAAGCACCAGCGGGTTCTCCGCAGTGTATTTTTGGCCGCACGCCGACAGAGGTATCACCGCCACCAGCATGGCCAGGCAAACACCGGCCACAAATATCAGGTAACCTTTCCTTTTCACCTAAAAACCTCCTTCAAGATTTCCGTATCTGGCCTGCCTAATGCACTATCCCATGTACCACCCCCTTCTAATGTAGCCCTGTCCTCATATTAGTTAAACACCGGGCGTATATCCGATAATAGCTTTCTCAACCCCGAGGTCTGTCAGGATGCTAAATATCAATATCCTACATCACAGACCATCTCCCTTATTTCATTATTTCATTTCGATGGCCAGAGCACGCTCCTGATATGGTCAAGACCCACACGTGCCAACTGCTCATCCACTGTGTACACGCCAGCACCACTGACCCCGATAGCACCAAGACATACCGGCCCGGCATCTATCTTTCCCTCATATCCAGGAGGAACAATGGCTACCCCACCGGGACAAACTGTATAATCACCATAGGTTTGCTCCGACCAATCACGCTTGCTGATCATCTCCTGGTAAGCGGAAGTGTCAGTTGCCCACAGAGCAGAGGTACGTGCCTTCCTGATAGCTTGCTCATATGGTATGTAGGTACCTCCGTCCAGCTTCGCCACGCATATGGGGACCCCGCTGTTATCCACGACAGCCATGCACGCCCACTGCCAGTACTTATCAGGATGGCTCTTGACGGCTTCTATCATAGCCATTATCGCACCATGTGCTTCTTCAAACCCGACGGTCAGTTTGTTGTACACCTTGAGTCCTCCCCGAAGTCCTGTTCCTTTATGGCCTCAGCACTCACTCCCTCTCCGGTGCTCAGACTATTTCAGCGACACCTTCTACTGGATTAGGGAACCTCTGCATGACCAGTGGGTCGTGAGCCGGGACAATCAGCTCGGGCGAAGATGCCAGCGCCATGATCTTTTCCACCCCGAACAGTGAATTCAGCAGGTCTGAAGTCATGCCGCAAACTTTGTCGTCCATGGTCCGATACAAGTCGATAGAATCACCACAGATCACGGCGTCGCCCTTGCTGGTGGCAACTACTACTGCCTGGCTTCCCGGGGTATGTCCACCGATGAGTACCGCCCGTATGCCCGGAGCAATCTCGGCATTGCCATCAAGGTAGCGGACACGCTTGGCGTAGGCCAGACTCACCAAATCTGGCATATTGGCCGCGAATTGGTACACCTGAAGGAACTTGACGCCGGGGCCGGTGAAGAACTCTATATCCCGTTTCTGGATGTAGAAAGTGGCGTTGGGATATAGCTTGTATGCGCCGAAGTGGTCACCGTGCAGGTGAGTAATAATAATGGTCTTAATATCCGCCGGGTCGACGCCAATCTTCTTCAGTCTGTCCTCGACGTACTTCTCGCCACCATAGCATTTTGCCGTGCAGAATTCCTCGGCATGGTCACCCGTCATGCCCGTATCCACGAGCACGGCACTGTCCTTCCCTTTGAGACACCACAGATAGAAGTCGATTAGCCCCATAGTGCCTCCTTCCAGCACCCACGGCAGCATCCCACTGTAGTCAACCTCGCGCTCACCCTGTGTAATTGCGTAGACCTTGTACATCTTCTCCTCCTGAAATTGGATTCAAGTTAGACTAAGGGTAAAAACCTCAATAAGCCCCTCCGCCTGAACTCCAGCCTTCAAAGTAGTGGCATCCCCTCTTTCTGGCGGAAGTAATTCAGAACCTTCCTCATCCCCTCCTCGAGGCTATACTTTGGCTGCCAGCCGAGCTCAGTTCGCACCCCGGAACTATCCACTTTTGGCAGGACGTAACCCGTCATCAGTCCCTCCGCCGTCTCCTCTATTGTCACTTTAGCATCGGGATTTAGCTTACAGACAGTCTCCACCACCTGGCGCCAGGTGTATTCACCCTCTGTAAGATTGTACACTCTTGTCTTGGTAGTTGGCACGTCACACGCTTTAGCAATGATACTGGATGCATCCTCAACATACACATAGTTTTGAATTTCGCTGGGGTTTTGTGTTGTCACCGGGATGTTCAGGGCCACCTTTCTGAAGAACTCAATAAATTTCAGGAACACCCCGTGCCACCTACCGACACCATATGTGAGCGGCAGTCTGAAGCCAATGCTATCCACCCCAAACTTGTTAAAATAATGCCGGGTCATAAACTCGTTCAAGGCCTTGGTCGCGCCATATACAATGATGGGACGGTAAATAGCGGTATCATCCCCCACGGGTTCCTTGTAAAGCTCGGCAACACTACCAAGCGCATTAGAGGAACTCGTCCAGACGACCCTCTTTAAGCCAAAAAGGCGAGCCGCCTCCAGCATATTGATGAAGGCCACCGAATTCACTTGCAGGGCATAGGCTGGCTGCTCCTCACTTGTCGGCGGCACTATAAAACCTATGAACACGATTACATCAATGCCGTTCCGCTGAATAATGTCAAACACCTGCAGCATATTGCTCTGGTCACCCTGAATAACCTTCACCTTGCTCAGGTTATCCTCACCCACAACCTCGCGGAAGGTAGGGGTAACCCCCGACCTCTGCAGGCAAACCACCTCTTTACCGGCTTTAAGCAAGTCCCGCACCACGAAAGAACCAATATACCCCGTACCTCCGGTAACTAGATAAGCCATTTTAACCTCCGTTCTCGGCGAGGCTTACCAGCCTCGCCGTTCTCGATATTTTCGGGTTGTGCTCCCTATTTCTCGCTGACTTTTATGGCACTCTCAGGGCATTCATTCTCACACGCCATACACATAGTGCATCTATCA
>CAZNSC010000052.1:0-11246 GCA_964575695.1 uncultured Dehalococcoidales bacterium | reverse complement strand
CGCCACATAACCTCCGCTCAGAGACAGCACCAGCTCGGGACAAATAAGGGCACAAAACTTGCAACCAACACAAAGGTCATTATCAATATCTATACGCACCAAGACTCACCTCCCTTTCTCTTCCTGGAGCCAATTTCTCACTGGCTCCAGGCTAGACCGCAAAGGTAAAGCACCCATCTTATAGAAGTGCAGTATTGACACTTGTTTGCCGATATCGGCTATTACACGGTCCTGCTGCTGAGGACTGGCATGAAGTATCTGCTGCCAGCTACCAAGAGCCTCTAAGACATCAGGCCCTTGGCCTTTGAGGCTCTCATCAATAACAGACTTGTATTTCTCTTCAAGCGCACTCTGGCTGACGTCGCCCTTCTTTATTGCCTCAACAGCTATCCCGGCACCCATGCGACCAGTCCAACAGGCCCCCGGTATCACAAAATTACCCCCATAGCGAGAGCCCCACACCACCCCGCCGGTGGCGGTGCCAATCAGAATAATGCCGTCACCCGCCAATGTTGGGCCCATACGCACCGCCTGACCAGCGGCTATCATACTCACCGGAGATGCTTTGCTGAAGTCGTAGCGCTTTAGTGCCCCCAGATGCCTGACGAGGTCGTAGAGCCTCTCCTTGAGAGTTTTCTTCTGCTTGACGTCGTTCCGGCCGACGCCCAAACCCAAGCTGAATCTATCATCTCCATAGGGAGCAACAAAACGATACTGGGCCTCACCGGAATCATCGAGATAAATCTCGTCAATTCTATGGGCACCAATCAGGGGTTTGACACCGACAAAGTCGCACCCCAGATTCATGTCAACCGCTTCCTCGGCGAACTTGAGGCCGGCCCGCCGGGCAACATACTGATAATAGCCATCGGCGGCAATCACCACGGAACAGCTTATTGTCTCAAGCCCGGAACTCGTATGGACGATTACCCCCGTGACGAATCCGTCTTTCTTAACTACATCAACGACTCTGTTATGCAGCACCAGCTCAGCTCCAGCTCTCACGGCGCCCATCGCCATAGATCTCTCCAGTACCTGTCTGCTGACGAAAAGCCCGTCATCAAGCAAGCATGGTTCACTTGCGTTTCCTCCAGGTGAAACGTACGATAAGCCGTCAGCCTTGGAGTAAATGGCCGCCGGTTCAACCTCTTCCCCGGTTATTTCTTCCAGCTCGGACTTGCTGTAGATTATCGACATAGGGTCAGGATTGGGATACCCTACTTGCCTTTTGTCTTCTATTATAAGTGTTTCCGCCCCACCTAATGCGGCAAACTTCCCCGCGATTGCGCCACCAGGTCCGCAGCCAACCACCACGACATCATACTGTTTCTTTTTCATCCTGTTTTCCTCCCCAATCTACTTATCATGGCACAGGCTCAAAGTCTTCTATCTGTCCGTGACACTCACCCCCCTTCGCCCTCGCCGGAGTTGCCTGGGAGCTGCCGAGACAATCTCCCAGCCTTTATTCTTTATGTTTAGGGATTCTATATTAACCTTTTGCTCTTTGTCAAGTCATTGCAGCACCAAAAATCAGCGATAGGGCCGCCACAAAACTGGTTGAAATTCCAGCTAGTCAAGAGTACAATCAGAGCATACCAAGGCTAACCGGGCGACGGTGATGGTCTTGGAAACAGTGGCAAACCGAGAAGGGGGGAGACAACAATGGTCAGCGGAGTAGAGGGGAAATATGCCCACAAGACTTTTGACAAGTATGCATCTAAGGGGATACTGAGCGGTCAACCCGGAGATAAGTTCATGCTGAGTGGCGATGAGGCGGTGGCGCGAGGAGCGATTGAAAACGGGGTGGCTTTTGCCAGTGCCTATCCTGGGTCTCCGGTAACCTACATCATGGACACTCTTGCCTTTGTGGCAAAGGAACTCGGCTTCCACGCCGAGTGGTCAACCAACGAGACGGTAGGCTTTGAGGCAGCTCTCGGGGCGGCGGCGTGCGGTAAGGACGCTATGCACATTACCAAGAACGTCGGCATGAGCTGGATTATGGACCCTCTTATCGACTCCGTGCACCATGAGACTCCGGGTGGTTTGGTGATAGTTGTCGGAGATGACCCCGGGGGCAATACCACTTCGGTAGAAATGGACAGCCGCTTTCTGGGAATGGCCGCTGAGATACCGATACTGGAGGGCACCACCAGCCATGAGATAAAGGAAGTGACAAAGGCGGCGTTTGCTCTGTCCCGCAAGATACAAAGCACTGTTATGGTGCGTCTTACCCGGGCCCAAGCCTATGGACGCGGGGTAGTGGAATTGGGCCCGATTGACCATGCCAATCGGGAAAAGCCGGCCCACTATGAGAACGATCCCCATATGTGGGGGGTTTATGTTGGCCCTGAGTTCACCAGAAATAACCTGCAAAACCTGAGACACAGGAGATTTCACCGAAAGACCGTACCCATAATAAGAGACGAGGTAGAAAACTTCCCCTTTAATCAAATGAAGCTTGCGGGACAGGAAAAGGTAGGGATAATTGCCTCAGGAATAGCCTACCTAGCCGCCGAGGAGGCTGTGGAGACACTGGGCGCCAGAGACAAGGTGGCTCTGCTGAAGCTGGTAACGGTACATCCCCTCCCCCACAAAATGGTGGAGAGTTTTCTCTCAAGCCTGGAGACAGTGCTGGTGGCTGAGGAGGTAGAGCCCTTCATTGAACTTCAAGTACGCGACATCGCCGCTGATATGAACAGGCACGCCCAAATATTGGGGAAAAAGACCGGGCATATGCGAATCGGGGACTGCATTGACCGGGAAAGAGTACTAGAACCCCTGTGCCCGCTATTAGGGCTTAAATATAGGCCCAGCCTTTCCCCAGAAAGGGATGAGCTTTTTGAGAGAATTGTACTAAACGAAATTGTTCAGCGCCCTCAAGGATACTTCTGCCCTGGCTGTCCCGAGATGGTGGGCATAGCTGTTGCCCGCAGGGTGGCGAAAAAGCTTTACAAAGACAACTTTATCTCCCACGGCGACATTGGTTGCTATGAACATGCTCACCAGCCGCCGCTTGATTTTGAGGTTTCGGTACTCTGCATGGGTGGAGGGCCCGGCATGGCTGCTGGAAATTACCACGCCGGAATCAAGAAGAAGATCATCTGCAACCTAGGCGATAGTACCTTCTTCCACGCTGGAATTCCACCGTTGATTAACTGTGTGTATAACAAGGTTGATGTTACCTTCCTCATCTATGATAATCGTGTCGTCGCTTCCACGGGACACCAACCCCATCCCGGAGGCTTCGGCATTACGGCTACTGATGAGCCAACAAAGACACTGGATATTGCCGAAATCGCTAAGGCGTGCCAGGTTGACTACATCGGGGTGGTCGATCCCCTCGATATTGACCAGGCGGCTAAAGTGGTCGAGGAGGCGTACAAGACGCCGGGGGTTTCGCTGGTAGTCTTTCGCCGGACTTGCGCCGTGATTGTGGAACGGCAGATGGGCGGCAGGGTGAAAATGCAACGCCCCCTCTACAGCATCAACCCGGAACGCTGCACCTACATCCTCAAAGGGAAGTGCCTGTTCTGCGTCAATGACCTGGGCTGTTCAGCACTTATGAGGGAGGACAGAAATCTGTATATTGACCCGGTGGCCTGTTTTGGCTGTGGAGCCTGTGCTCAGTTCTGCCCGGTTCACGCCATCGAGGAGGTGTCAAGATGACCGAGACGACCGACGTTGTAATTGCCGGACTCTCCGGGCAGGGGGTTATCATGACCGGGCGAATATTAGCCTCAGCCTTTATGGATACCGATTATTACGTGAGAACCTATGATGTGCTGGGAACTGCCCATAGAGGGACTCTGATCTTCGGTCAGGTCAGGATCTCCAAGAGCCCGCACTTCGCCAACATTGTCCCTCCCGGCACCGCTGACATTCTTGTTGGCTTTGAGCCGCTGGAAGGGATGAGGGTGGGGAGCTACTATCTGGGTAGCGGCGGGATTGCCATTCTCAATACCCACCGTCTAATCCCCATCTACCTCTCTATCGGCCGGGACCACTTCTCCAGCGTTCCTCGGCCAAGGGGCTATCCCTCTCTGGAGTTTATCGCTGACTTCTTTAGAGACATCGACATTGAGACGGTGTATATAGATGCCACCGAATTAGCCAGGCAGGCAGGACATTTCAACACCGTCAATATTGTGCTTTTAGGAACCATCGCCGCCACCGGAAAGGTGCCAATTGCCCCAGAAAAAATCAAACAGGCGATGGAACAGTTCGTGCCCGCAGGCACCGTCGACCTCAACGTCAAGGCATTCGACCTGGGGATGCAGGCTTACCGGCAGGAGATAGCAAAGAAGACAGAACAAACGAAGAAGGTGTAACATGCGGATGCCAAAGTTCACCCTTTTCCGACCGAGCAGCGTAGAGGAGAGCTGCACTCTGCTAAGCGAATACAAAGAGGCAAGAGCCGTGGCTGGAGGCACGGCTCTTGCTGTCGATATGGGGCAGAGGTTGCTGACCCCCGAATATGTCATCAGCCTCAAAGGTGTCTCGGGGCTGGACTATGTTAAGTATGATGCGCAACAGGGCCTGGCAATCGGCGCCCTGACCACCGTTCACACCCTGAAAGCTTCGGAGCCAGTCAAGAAGTACCCCATACTCGCTCAGGCGGCAGGTGAAATTGGCGTGCCCGCAATACGCCACATGGGCACGGTGGGGGGTAACCTGTGCCTGGATACCCGATGCATTTACTATAATCAATCAGACTTCTGGAGACAGGCCCGTGCCGCCTGCTTCAAGAGCGGGGGAGACGTCTGCCATGCGGTAAAAGGTGGCAAGCAGTGCTACGCGGTGTGTCAGGCGGACCTTGCCCCGGTATTAGTGGCGCTGGAGGCCAAAGTCAAACTGCTGCGGAAGGGAGGAGAAAGGCTCATTCCGGTAAGTGAGTTCTTCACCGGGAAGGGGGAAACTCCAAAGGTTATTAAACCGGACGAGATTGTTACCGAAATTCAGCTCCCGCCGCCCTCGGAAAATGGCTGCGGCTCCTACCAGAAGCTCAGGGTCCGGGAGGCGATAGATTTTCCTCTGGCGGCAGTGGCTGCGCTACTGGATATGGATGGCGATAAGGTCTGCCGTAAAGCCAAAATCGTTCTCGGTGCCGTAGCCCCCGCCCCCGTTGTCGTAAGTGACGCCGAGAGAATTCTCAAGGGAAAACAGGTGACGGATGACTTACTGGATGAAGCCGCTGAAGAAGCCTTTAAGAAGGCACATCCGGTGGCCAATTTAAGCATTGACGCCAGCTACCGAAGAAAAATGATACGCGTGCTTTTGAAGCGAGCCGTAAGGCAATCCCTGGGCCCAACAGGATGAACAATGAAGGTCACTGTTGACTCCAACATGACAATACATGGCATATTTCAACCCCCGATCGAGATCGAGCTGGGGGGGTCAGAAGCCACCTTGAGAGAATTACTGGAAGAGTTGGCCAGGCTGTGCGCATCGGTTGAGTTCATTAACGGCGATGAGCTGGGGAATGATATCCAGACGGTGTTGATCAATGATAAGGAGCGCTACTATCTTGATACCAAGCTTAATGACGGCGACAAAATAAACGTCATGGTTGAGATGGCACCACTGGGAGGAGGATAAAGACCCGATGGAAAAACAGACGATACGGCTAAGGGTTAATGCTGAGGACTATGAGTTACAGGTACCACCTAACAAGACATTGCTTGAGGCGTTGCGGGAAGACTTGGGCCTAACCGGAGCCAAGGAGGGCTGTCAGGACGGGACCTGCGGCTCGTGCACCGTTCTCCTGGATGGACAGGCTGTCCGCTCCTGCCTTATTCTCGCCATGGAAGCTGAGGGCAGGGACATCATCACCATTGAAGGGCTCGCCAGCGGCGAGGCTTTACATCCGGTACAGGAAGCCTTCGTCAACTACGGCGGCGTTCAGTGCGGCTTCTGCACCCCGGGAATGATTCTCACGGCTAAAGCGTTTCTTGACACCAACCCCAGCCCGAGCGAGGAAGAGGTAAGGAGAGCAATCTCCGGTAATCTGTGCCGCTGCACTGGTTACACCAAGATAGTAAAATCAATCATGGCTGCCGCCCAGGGGTAGGGCAATATCTTGAGAAAGGAGCCAACCATGCCGGAGTATGCTCTGGTTGGGAAAGGAATACCGAGGGCAGATTCAATCGAAAAGGTTCGCGGTGAGGCAAAGTTCAGCGCCGACCTGAGTCTGCCGGGGATGCTTTATGGTAAGGTCCTGCGCAGCCCTCACCCCCATGCCCGCATTCTGAATATCGATACCCGCCGGGCAGAGAGACTCCTTGGAGTAAAAGCGGTAATCACCGGAAAACGGGATGCGCTAGCCTATGCCTGGGGAGTCTTCCCCTACACCAGGGACTATCAGCTATTCCCGATAGATAGGGTGCGCTACATCGGGCAGGAGGTCGCCGCCGTCGCCGCGACTGATGAGGACACAGCCCAGGAGGCTCTGGGGCTGATCACGGTGGACTACGAGCCGCTGCCCGCCGTTTTTGACCCTGAAGAGGCAATAAAAGACGGGGCACCGCTAATCCATGAAGATAAGCCGGGGAATATATGTGTCCATGTCAGGATTGACGAGGGCGAGGTAGATAAAGCCCTGGCGGAGGCTGATTTTGTTCTAGAGGGAAGTTTTAGAGGGCCGGAGGAGAGCTATTGCCAGGGTGAGCCTTACGCCGCTCTAGCCAGCTTTGACTCAACCGGAGTTGACCTATGGTGTCCCAATGCCGGACCCCATATGAAGGGCCGACCCCTGAGCAGCGCGCTCGGGATACCGACTTCCAAGGTAAGGCTGCACCGTGTCTATATTGGTGGTGCCTTTGGCGGAAGGTCAGAGATATCGCCCGCCGATGTCACCGCCTGTCTTCTGTCCCGGAAGACATGGCGCCCGGTCAAGCTGGTTTATACCCGAGAGGAAAATCGCAACTGTGTCCGGCAGCACGTGGGCTGGATTACCTACCTGAAAATGGGGTTCAAAAAAGATGGGCGCTGGACTGCCGGCGACTTCCGGTGTATCGTTGATGGCGGGGCTCACGCCAGCACCGGTCCGATTGCGGTATCCGTCCCCTATATGGAAATGGAGACGACCTATCCCTTAAAGAATCTCAGATACGACGGCCGCCGGGTCTACACCAACAAGCCCCCGCGGGGCATGCACCCCGAGCAGAACCGGGCCTTCCACGTCGCGGTCGAGCTGCACCTTGATAAGGCAGCCGAAAGACTGGGAATGGAGCCGATGGAGCTACGGCTGAAAAATGCCATGACCCCGGGTTTTGTCACCGCCACCGGAGCCAGAATAAGCTCCTGCGGCTTTACCGAGTGCGTCCAGAAGGCAGCAGAGGCGGCGAGATGGAAGGAGAAACGGGGAAAGCTGCCGCCCGGCCGGGGCATTGGCATGGCCTGCGGGTCGGTCATGGTCGGCTTCCCGATGGGCATTCGCGGCGGCTCCTCGGCATTCATAAAGTTTAACGAAGACGGCGATGCCACCATTATTTCCGGAGTAGTGGACAACGGACAGGGCAACGAAAGCATGGTGGTTCAGATTGCGGCTGAGGAGCTGGGGCTCCCCATGGAGAACGTCAGACTAGTCTCAGCAGACACCGGCATCTGTCCTTTAGACCAGGGGGCTTATTCTCAAACAGCCACGCTCATCTCCGGGGGAGCCGTCAAGGAAGCGGCCGCAGATGCCAAGAGGCAGCTCTTTGAGGTCGCCGCCAGGATGCTGGAGGCCAAGCCTGAAGAGCTGGAGGCTGGCCTGGGCAATATCTACGTCAAGAAAGACCCCAAGAGAAGCCAGCCTATTCGCCGGGTGGTAGTGAACGCACTGGCCAACAACATCACTATTATGGGTCGTGGCTATCGCTGGCCGGATATAGATAATGCCCGAGAGTGGGTAACCAATCCCCGGGGACAGTTTGCCACCACCTACTCCTATGGATGCAGCATCGCCGAGGTTGAGATCGACAGGGAAACGGGAAAGGTAAAGGTTCTCGAGATGATAGCCGCTCAGGACTGTGGATACCCCATAAACCCCATGGCTATCGAACAGCAGGTGGAAGGGGGAGCCTTCAGCTCCGGCATGCAACTGGGGGTCTTTGAGAAAATACTGTGGGATAACGGACAAAATCTGAACGCCAACAATCTCGACTACTGGTTCCCCACCGCCCTTGATGTGCCCAAAATACAGACTATCATCGTCGCCTCAAACGATCCTTTCGGTCCCTTTGGTGCCAAGGAGGCCAGCCTGTCTATCCGCATATCCATGTTCAGTGCCATAGCCTGCGCCATCCACGAGGCTACCGGTATCTGGCTCACCGAGGCCCCCTTCACGCCAGAGAAAGTGCTCCAGGCATTGCAGGAAAAGGAGACAGGCGGATGAAGCTAGAAAAAATAGACCATATCTGTATTGCCGTCAAAGACCTCAAGAAAGCTCAGGAGACGTATGAGAAAATTCTCGGGCTAAAGCTGGACTGTGTTTACATTGCCGAGAAGGAGAATATAAAGGTTGCCCGTTATTATATCGGAGAAGTCGGCCTGGAACTAATGGAGTCAACCTCCCCGGAAGGAGATGTCGGGAAATTTATCGAGGGGAGAGGCGAGGGTGTCTTCCTAATCTCCTACCGGGTGCCTAATGTTGAAGAAGCGCTGGCTGATCTGAAGGCACAAGGGTATAAGCTGATTGACGAAAAGCCGAGACATTTGCTGGGCAGCCGATATGCGTTTATCAATCACCCCAAGGAACTCTATGGCGTTCTTACCGAGATAATGGACAAGGGCGATTAGCTCACCTTCCGGCAGGGAATCAGCACGGAGGGGCAAATGGATTTTGCGTTTACTGCGGAGGAAGAAGCATTCCGGCGAGAGCTGAGGGCATTCCTGTCTCAAGAAATGCCTTCTCACCTGAAACTGCCCGTGATGTTCTTTGCTGTGGACTTCGCCGACAAGAAGATACAGCGGGAATGGCGAGAAATGGCGCGCAAGCTGGGTGAGCGGGGGTGGCTTTCCCTAACCTGGCCCAGGGAATGGGGCGGCCAGGAAAGCTCCAAGACCATAGAGTTCATACTTATTGACGAACTTATGTATTACGGCGGACTGGGTTATGATGTTCAGGGAGTAGGTATGGTGGCACCACTCCTCATTCATTTCGGCACCGAGCGACAGAAAAGGGAGCACCTGCCCGGCATCGCCCGGGGAGAGGTATTCTGGTGCCAGGGGTTCAGTGAACCTGAGGCGGGGTCGGACCTCGCCTCACTCAAGACCCAGGCGGTGCAGCAGGGCAGTAGCTTTATCATCAACGGGCAGAAGGTATGGACGAGCCGGGCCCACCAGTCTGACTGGTGCCACCTGCTAGCCCGAACTGACCTGGACGCGCCCAAGCACAAGGGCATAACCTATTTTCTGGTTGACATGCGGACACCGGGTATCACGGTTAACCCGTTAGATGGCATGTATGGCGGGCAAAGCCTGTGTGAGGTGTTCTTTGACAATGTCCGGGTGCCCCAAGAAAACATTGTCGGCGGACTGAATCAAGGCTGGTCGGTAACCCTGTCACTCCTTGATCTGGAGCGCGCCCTGTATATGGAGCAGGTCGGCGTGGGACGGCGGGTCCTGGAGATGCTGGTCGAGCATGCCAACGAGAGGGGATTGAGCCAAGACCCTTTGGTACGGCACAAGCTGGCGGAGATGGCCACTGAAGTCGAGGTTGCCCGGCTGCTTGGTTACCGAACGGCCTGGCTGATTGACCAAGGAGTGCCCATCCCCGGTGAGGGCTCGATAACCAAGATTGTCACCACTGAATGGGCACAACGCTGGGCCAATGTGGGGATGGAACTGTTGGGGCTCTACGGTCAACTGGCCGAGGACTCCGAGCTGGCGCAGTTGGCCGGCAGAATCCAGCACTGGTATATCCGTTCCTTTGGGCTCACGATCACGGCCGGCACCTCAGAAGTCGAACGCAGTGTATTAGCCATGAGAGGACTGGGGCTTCCCCGGGGTTAAAAGGAATGAACTTTGCTTTCTCCGAAGAGCAGGACATGCTGCGGAAGGCAGCCCGAGACTTCCTCACCGAAAGATGTCCCAAAACGCTGGTCAAGGAAATGGAAGCCAGCGAGCTGGGTTACCCGCCAGAGCTGTGGCAGGACATGACCGGGCTGGGCTGGATGGGGCTGGTATTTCCCGAAAAGTATGGTGGTGAGGGGATGAGCTTCCTTGACCTGGCAGTGCTACTTGAGGAAATGGGACGTGCCTGCTTGCCCGGCCCTTTCTTCTCTACCGTAGTTCTCGGGGGTCTGACCATACTTGATGCCGGAAACGAGGCACAAAGAGAGGAGTATCTGCCCAAAATCGCCAGCGGAGAGACAGTATTCACCCTGGCCCTGACCGAAACCAGTGCCCGATATGATGCCGCCTCAATTGCGGTCAGGGCTATCGCTGACAACAATGATTATAGAATTGATGGTACCAAGCTCTTTGTGCCCGATGCCCACATCGCCGACTATATGCTCGTGGTAGCCAGAACCGATGGACAGACCAGCACCGAAGATGGAACTACGATATTCATCGTCAACAGTAAAAGCGCCGGAATAAGCAATACCCTGCTGAAGACCATCGCCGGTGATAAGCTATGCAAGGTAGATTTCGACCGTGTCAAAGTGGCCAAACAGAACATCCTGGGTAAGCCACACCGGGGCTGGGAATCGGTTGAAAAAATAGTACAGCGAGCGGCAGTGGCCAAATGCTGTGAAATGGTTGGTGCTGTCCAGCAGGTACTGGAGATGACCCTCGACTATGCCAAGACAAGGGTGCAGTTCGGGCGCCCTATCGGCAGCTTCCAGGCGATACAGCAGCACTGTGCCAACATGGCTATTGATGTTGACAGTTCAAGGTTCATAACCTACAAAGCCGCCTGGATGCTGAGCCAAGGGACACCCTGCACTAAAGAGGTGGCGATGGCCAAGGCCTGGACAGCGGCTGCCTATAAGCGGACGAGTCTGTTGGGCCACCAGATCCACGGAGCCATGGGCTTTACCATGGACCACGACCTGCAATTTTTTACGCGGCGGGCTAAGTCAGCCGAGGTCAATTTTGGCGACACAGACTTCCACCGGGAGATAGTCGCGCGGGAGATAGGCCTCAAGTAACCAGGCTCAACAACCACACGGCGGGTATGAAAGGAGGCGGTAACCAATGAAGCTAAAGGATAGAGTGGCTATTGTCACTGGCGGGGGGCGGGGAATCGGCCGCGCCTACGC
>CAZNSC010000051.1:6662-19740 GCA_964575695.1 uncultured Dehalococcoidales bacterium | reverse complement strand
GTTCAAAGCTTGTCAATAAAGTGTGCCAAGACTATTTGGCAATTCTCGTAAGAATACTGCTTGGATGAATTTTGCCTTAAGGAACCTCCTAAGCTCTCTATGGTGGGCCAAAGATGGCAACACTTATGATAAAGCCTCCCTCGGCACCACCCAGATTCATAGTCAGCCCTAAACCAGGGTTCTTTAACTGTCGGGCACCGGCTTTGCCCTGATTCTGCTTATATATCTCGTAGATCATTCTTATCCCGCTAGCACCTAAGGGATGACCAAATGACTTCAAACCACCATCGGGCTGCACTGGCAGCTCGCCCTCTAAGGTGAAAACTCCACTATCAATATAATCTTTGGCCTGCCCTCTTGGGCAAAAACCTAGGTCCTCGTAGGTAATGAGCTCAGTGATGCTGAAGCAATCATGGAGTTCGGCCATGCTTAGCTCCCTGAAGGGGTCCTTTATCCCGGCTTCTGCGTAAGCCGCCTTGCCTGCCCTCACAGTTTCTTCAAAGTGCATCAGGTCGTAGTCCTCCCGGCGAGTATGGTCACCCGGGCTAGCGGCAATGGCGAGTGCCTTCACCAGGAGGTAGTCTCCTTTCGGCCTAAGGGTTTTTGCTATCTCTGGCTTAGTTATGATTGCCGCCGCTGCCCCATCGGTCACCGGGCAACAGTCAAACAGACCTAAAGGCCAAGCCATTATAGGAGCCTCCATTACTTGTTCCAGGGTCACCTCTCTCTGAAAATGAGCCTTAGGGTTGAGGCTGCCATTATGATGGCTATTGACCGAGATCTTACCTATGATCTTTTTACCTTCCATGGGATCTATCCCATAATGATGAAAGTACCTTACTGCTTTCTGAGCAAACTGGGGAAGAGCGGCTCCTCGGGGATTCAAAACGGGGTGCTTCACAACGCCATCAAGACCGCCAAGTCCCACGTCCTTCAGCTTCTCGACACCTAAGGCCAGGACTATGTCATAAATCCCGGCTGCTACCGCATAACAGGCATTCCTCACGGCATCCGTCCCTGTGGCGCAACGATTCTCCACCCTGGTAATTGGAATATATTGCAGTTTCAAAGGAGCTGATAGGAAATTGCCAACCTCCCCTGAGTGGACAGTGCCCAACCAAGCCGCCTGGATATCTTTAGGCTCTATCCCGGCGTCGGCATAGGCTTCGTAGGCGGCTTCTACCATCATATCCCAGGCACCTTTGTCCCAGTTCTCTCCAAATTTGGTGCAACCCATTCCAACTATTGCAACCCTGTCTTTGATACCCGTCATTTCCATTACCTCCTTATCTCACTGGCCGGGCTTTCCAGAAGTAATTATGGAAGCCTGCTCCCTCATGCATCTTTCGGAATGTCATCTCCAAGGGCATTTCCACCACCACATCTTTCGGGGGCACACCCATGTCTGTGAACTCGATATAGGCTCTGCCCCCACCCTCAAAATTGATGTGACCCTGGAAAAGAGGCGGATCAGGAGTAGGCCAGGTCTCGTCAGCAGTGAATGAAAAGAGCCTGGCCTTTTTGTCGGAAAGCCTCACCTCCTCGTGCTCGTCTCTGGCTTGGCAATAGGCACATACATGCTCTATGGGAAACTGAATCCTGCCACAACGCTTACATTTGGCCCCATGAAATCTCAGGGTGTTAGCGTAATCCCTCCACATATGACTCACCGAGGATGTTACCGGCCATGCCGGACCAAGGTCGGTTGTGATAAGATTACGGAAGTTTATATACTTTATATAACTGGAGAGCATTAGTTTTGAGGTGAGATGCTTCTTTATCCCCCGCCTATCATTCATCTTCTCTATCTGCTCGGTCACCCTCAGGATAAAAGCATCAGCCCCATCTCCATAACTGAGGAATACAATTCCATCTCCCGGCTTAGAATCCTCCAAAGATGCCACCAGCATCATCGGAGCAAAAGCCGCGCCGGTATTACCCAGCACATCAAATAACGGGTCTTGAATTTGAGTCTTGGGATCAGCCCCTAATCTCCTTCCCATTTCCCTATGCGCTCTGGCATCGGGCGCGTAATAAACAAGCCGGGCGAAATCTTTCGGCGCCATATTGTATTTCTTTGTGAGCCCTGAGATTGCCTCGTCCATTATCCTGTTATACCCTTCAGCCAAACGAAACCGTTCCTCCCAGAATTTGACAAGGACATCCTTGTCCTTCCTCCATAGGTCAATGAACTCATCGGAGAGGGAATAGCTACCATCCACAGTCACAGCAGCATCTGTATCTCCAATCAAAAAAGCAGCGGCACCATCGCCGAAATTCTGCTCAAACGGCGTGTTAGGCGAACCCAGGCGACAATCAGCAACAGCCACTAAAATCTGCTTTGCTGACCCGGCATTAACGGCGTCCAGGGCTGCTCTCATGGCCGTTGTTCCTGCCCTCAATGAACCAGTGAAGTCAGCGGTAAGAATGTCCTTCCTAAGATCGGTCGCTGTCGCCATTGTGGTCGCCGCCTGCTTCTCCTTGTAGGGTGAGGTAGTCGAAGCAAAATAAAAACCATCAACCTTCTCCCGGTCAATGCCGTTGAGACAGTCGATAGCTGCCGCTACCCCCATAGTGATGCTGTCCTCATCATAATAGGCCACCGCTCTCTCACCAGGCATCGGGCGTGTTCCCCAAGCCTCAGCTATCAACTTTCGATCTAGCCGATACTTGGGGATATAAGCTCCATATGAAATTATCCCTGCTGCCATTTGGAACTCCCTCCCAGTTCAAAGATTTATTAGGTATCATAGCCTATTCCGACGTCTTTAGCAACGCCGCTATATGATAAGATGCAGTACCGGCCACGCGGGCTGGTATTGGCCCGGGATCCGCCAGCTATTGGAAATCAGTATTCGGAGACATTCCGGTGAGCAGCCTTAAGCTTTGAAAAAAGGGGGGTAGGTGCTAAAGTGTAGGACAGTGATGCCGTTACTGGCCCCAGGCTTCCGAAGAGGGTTGACCGCCAGATGTTCATGGGCTATCATGAGTACCAAATAAAGGAGAGACTGAGAATTGCCTTGTTTCTAGTTGAATTGGGAGATCTCACCCGGAATGACTTCCTTAACATACCGGTGGTTGAGAACAATGACCGTAAGGTCAATGGATCTCCGAGAGAGGGGGCATACACGATATGAAAGGATTGCAAAGCCCCTGGGTTACTCTAGGTTGCGCCTGGTTGCTCGCCTTTTCCATGTTTTCGCCAATACTTTGTATTCCGCCAATAGAACATATAATTAAGAATGAACTCCAGTTTACTCATGCTCAAGGTGGTCTGCTGATTTCCATTCCACTAATTGTGCTGGCGGTGACCTCTATACCCAGTGGTCTCTTGGCTGACAGGATCGGCATGCGGAAAGCCGCTGGCATTGGTGCCATCATAATTGTGGTCGGTAGTTTCCTAAGGGGGGCCTCGACAAATTTGGTGCCTCTCTTTGGGTTTACCGCTCTCCTTGGAGTGGGACTCACTCTGGTGTACCCCAATCTGCCGAAACTTATAAGTGCTAGGTTCCCACAGGAAAAGGTCGGTTTGGCCACCGGCATATACGCGACCGGAATAGTCATTGGCGCAACTCTTCCCATTGCCATAACGCTGCCACTGGTTTTCCCGATAACCAACAGCTTTCAAGGCGTCTTTTATATATGGAGCATTCCGGCTATGGTGGCGACTATCTTGTGGTGGGCTATTGTCAGAGAACCTGGCGGCCATGCTCACGTTCAACAGGTGGGCGCTGGTGGCAGGTCTTCTTTTTGGGTATTAAAGAACAGAAATCTCTGGCTAGTGGCGCTTATGTTCTTTGTCAGCTGTTTCCACTTCTATATTTGGGCGGGATGGACACCGGCATTAATGATGCTGAAGGGGGCACCCCCTGACCTGGCAGCGCTTATCGCCTCGGTAAATGGCTGGGTAAGTACTCCGGTCATTCTCTTAATGCCATGGGCTTCCTACAAGGTTGGGGTAAGGAAGCCGTTTCTGTGGGCTTCCGCCATCATTACGGCTTTGGCATCGTGGGGCGCAATATACGTTACTGTGCCATACGGCTGGCTGCTTATGGTTGTTCTTGGGATTCCACTGGGCGGTGCATTCCCAATGATGCTGGCACTTCCCATAGAACTGGTGCCCAGGGAATATGTCGGAGCAGCAAGCGGGATAGTGCTTTCCGTTGGTTATATAGGGGGGCTTGTTGGTCCATGGCTAGCGGGATATATTCTGGACGTTACCGGTACTCTTAACGCAGCTTTGATGATTCTTGCCGGAGTGGCCATGGCGTGGGCTGTTACCGCCTTTGTCATACCGGAGACCGGCTCTCGGGCTAGACTGCAAAGCATACCTTCAAGGCTTTCTGGACAATGAGTGGGAGCCCCAATACCTTTCCTGTTCTATTGTTGCGCATTGTTGATAAAGTGGGGCCGCTGGCTCACGAGATTTTAGTTGCACGACACACACACTATTGTTAGAATTGTCTGCGGTGACAGAAAAAGAACAGCCGGGATCAGGCAAAGAGATAATCACCACTACCTGTGCTAGTCATTGTGGTGGTTCCTGCATCTTAAAGTTGCACGTCAAGGATGGGGTTATTACTCACATTGAGACTGATGATGGGCAAGAGCCCCAACTTCGAGCTTGCCTAAGAGGTCGTGCTTACCGGCAGCGGGTGTATGCTCCCGACCGTCTCCTCTATCCCATGAAGCGGGTTGGCGAACGTGGAGAGGGGAAATTTGAGCGAATTTCATGGGATGAGGCGCTGGACACCATCGCCAGCGAGATTATCAGAGTCAGAGATGCCTATGGGCCGGAGAGTATTTTGGTAATCCAGATGGCCGGCGACGTCGGCAATCTTCATAATGCTGGCCAGATGGTTAAGGTACTTTCCTTGGCCGGTGGCTTTACCGACACATGGGGTATAACTTCTTTCCAAGGCGGGCTATATGCGCAGCAGGTCACCTATGGCACTCACTATACCTGCAATACCCGGGACGACCTGGTCAATGCCCGTTTGATAGTAATGTGGGGCTGGAACCCGGCAAACACCATCACCGGAATTAACACCAATTGGTACCTGGCCCAGGCCAAGGAGGCCGGGGCCAAGATTGTGGCCATTGATCCCAGATATACCGACTCGGCAGCTACGTTTGCTCATCAGTGGATACCTATCCGACCCGGTACCGATGGTGCCATGTTGCTGGCCATGGCCCATGTGATGATTAGGGAGAACCTCCATAATCAAAAATTCCTCGACACTTACACCATTGGCTTTGACAAATTTAAAGAGTACGTTACAGGTATTGAGGACGGTGTAGCCAAGACACCGGAATGGGCAGAAACCATGACTGGGGTTTCATCGACTACTATTGAGAACCTAGCCCGGGATTATGCCACCATCAAACCGGCAGCTCTGATGGCGGGTATTGCCCCCGGCCGTACCGCCTATGGGGAGCAGTATCATCGTATCGCCATCACCATAGCAGCGATGACTGGCAATGTTGGTATCCACGGAGGTGATGCCGCTGGACGATCCTGGGAATCGATTATAGGGGGGTATCCTTATGAGATGCCCCAGGGACCGATACAAGGTGTGCAACCGTATAAGATGAGCCGTGGTGCCAGTGGCGACCATATCGACGAAAAGGTACCCTCTCTGTCTAGTGGTTACTCACCTGGCTATTGGCCTTCCAAGGTACATAACTGTGATGTGCCAAACTTTATCCAAAAGGGTAAGGCCGGTGGCTACCCAGTTGACTGTAAATTGATTGTAATGGCCAATTGCAGCTATGTCAATTCCTTCCCCAATGTTAACAGGATTGTCCAGGCACTGAAGTCGAAAGAGGTGGAATTTATCTTCGTTCAGGAACAATTCGTGACGCCCACAGTCAAGTTTGCTGATATCGTTCTGCCGACTAATACCTTCATAGAGAGGAATGACATCGTTAACGGAGTAGGGCTCGCCTTCTATGGGTATGCCAAGAAGGCGATTGAGTCACTCGGTGAATCTAAGTCCCAGTACGAGATTGCCGCCCTGTTAGCCTCCCGTCTGGGTATCTCTGGCTTCAATGATAAGACAGAAGAGGACTGGCTGCGGGAGATGGTAGAGAATAGTGAGATTCCTGATTATGACTGGTTTGAGCAGAACGGTATCTACCGCATTAAGCTCCCAGAAGCTTATGTTGCCTTCAAGAAACAGATACAGGACCCGACCAATAATCCCTTCCCCACCCAATCGGGGAAGATCGAAATCTATTCTCAGCACTTGGCGGAGCTGGACCACCCTGAAATTCCGCCAATCCCCAAGTATATAGAGACCTGGGAAAGCAGACGTGATCTTTTGGCAGCCAAGTACCCCCTGCAACTCATTAGTACTCATTTTAAGCGGCGGGCAAATGCTCAATTCGAAAACATCCCGTGGCTTAGGGAGCTTGAACCGCAAGCGGTCTTGATTAGTTCTGCTGATGCCCAAGCCAGGGGTATCAGCGATGGGGACATGGTTCGTGTGTTCAATGATAGGGGGCAAATGGTTATCCCGGCCAAGGTAACGGAGAGGATTATGCCGGGTGTGGTTGATATTCCCCACGGTGCCTGGTATGACCCGGATCAAAAGGGGATAGATAGAGGAGGCTGCGCCAATGTACTTACCAAGGATACCTATTCCCCTGGCGGAGCTTTCCCTTATAATACCTGCCTAGTCGAGGTGCAAAAGGCATAGAAGGCGTGTTCGACTCCCTCATATGGTGTCGTCTTCATCAGTATACCTAGCTCTTTCCGATTTTGAACATTTTGGTACCGCATATACCATGGCACATTCTACACGCAGACTTGACTATCGTTTCGCCCATACTCCAGAACCTTCCTTCGTCTTTGACTGGATCAATCTGCCCCGTATTGCTGATTGGCTTGCTGACCTTTAGTCAAAGACTTGCCATTATCACCCACTATGGCCATGTTAAGTCCCCTGCTCCCTGTCCGTCAAGACCTTGTATGGAGGACGGACTCACGTCTATGCACCATGTCGTTATTACTCCACAGAGGGGCAGTTATGCAATCAAAGATTTAAGGCAGGTAACAAACCGTCAATGTGTACAATCTCCCTCTTTACGTTTCAGTCCAACGAATACTAAATATCATACCCGAACTATTCATAAGTCTTGTCAGAAAGATTGACAGCCAATGAAGAGCGGTCATAGAATAGCCATTGTAAGTGATACAGTCGGTGGGACTTGCTCAACCTAAATGTTCGCGTTAAACCTCACGAGCCGATAGTGCCTATGGAAGGATTGGAGGCCCACTCCTTGCGACCAGATCGGATAGGGAATCTGGAGACAAAGGTAATTGAGCTTGAGCAGCGAATCGCTAGTTTGTCTGACAAGAATTGGATATTTTGGACTCAAAGGGAGGTGAGGGTATGGCAATAGAAGGATTTACGCCGTATAAGGAGGAGGATGCAGAGAAATACAATCGGTTGAGGTGGTGGCTTGGCCTCACCTGGGGCGACGTGCTAGACAGGGACGCAGATGTCTATCCGAATAGAGTAGCTCTGGTTGATGATACTACTCGGCTAACCTATTCCCAACTCAGGGAGAAGACAAATAGGCTGGCTATTGGTTTGATGAAGCTTGGCATTAACAACCAAGACTTCGTTTTGTTACAGTCCCCGAATTGGGGTGAGTTTGTCTACTCATTCTTTGCTCTCCAGAAAATCGGGGCAATACCTGTTTTACTGCTTCCAAGACATGCATTCATAGAAATCAACCGCTTTGCCAATCTAACACAGGCCAGAGCCTGGATAGTGCCCACTAGGTACCGGAAGATTGATTATTTGCCCATCATAGACGAGGTTTTGAAGGTAAATCCTCAATTGGAATTTGTTATCTCAATCAGGGGCGGGAAGACTGCTCAGTTCGTAAGTCTTGAGGAGTTAATTGAGGATGCTGATCTCAGTGGGGCCAACCTTCGCCGGCTTGCTGATAGAAGGCCTGACCCTGTGGATGTTGGAGAAATAGGACCAACGGGTGGTACTACAGGTTTACCCAAAGCAGTACCCCGTACACGCAATAGCGATATTTGCAACGCCGAATACTTGGTAAGGGCTCATGAACTCACGCTTAATGACGTTGTGCTCGTTACAGCTCCGGTAACACATCGTCAGGGTTTCATAGGCGGGTTTGCCAGTGCCTTCTTTGCCTTCGCCAGACTTGTTTTGCTAGACTCTACAGACCCAGCAGATATCTGCCGTACGGTTGAGAAACAGAGGGTGACCTTTATTCCAACGGTTCCTCCTTTAGCCATAAGCTTGGTTAACTTCGAGCATTTGAAGAAGTACGATTTAAGCTCCTTAAGGTTAATCCATATTGGTGGAGCGGCAGGCATATCCGATTTGATCAAAATCGTCTGGGACAAGATTGGCTGCCAGGTTGTCAACGGACTTGGGTCGACAGAGGGCTCACAAGCCCAAACGAGATTGGGTGATGACATCGACACCATCTTGAATACGGTTGGTAGACCAACTTGCCCTTACGACACGTTCAAGATTATTGATCAAGATGAAAGGGAACTACCACCAAACGCAGAGGGTGAACTGGTAACGAAGGGGCCGGGAATATTTACTGGTTATTTTAAGTCAGACAACACTGAAGTCTTTACCAAAGACGGATTCTACAAGACCGGTGATCTGGCAAAAATTGATGATGCCGGAAATATAGTTATGACGGGTAGGATTAAGGATATCATCCGAAGAGGAAGTGAGAGTATCAGTGCCACCGAGATTGAGGAACTGATTAGAGGTTATCCTGCAGTGCAGGATGTCGCTGTAATAGGTATGCCTGATGAGAAACTGGGCGAAAGGGTATGTGCCTATATCCAACCTACCCCCGGAACAAAGATTGCTTTTGAGGAAATCATCTCATTTCTGAAAGGTAAAGGAGCTTCGGTGCTTCAACTGCCAGAGAGAATTGAGTGCATTGAGCAAATCCCGGTGATAAAGGCTGGGAAGGTAGATAAGGAAGTTCTCCGCGAGGACATAAAGCGGCGTCTCGGGATAATGCAATGAGGCTGTTGAAGAATTACGGGGATTTTGGAGATTCTAAACCAAAAATCAAGCTAGAGAGTCTAAAATAGATTGGGTGTAATAACTTTCGCGATAAAGAAGCTAAATCTGGTATTGATGCAAATGGCAGACGCCTAGACTGCCAACCCGACGCCTGACACCACAAACCAACCGCCAAAGCCGATAAGCAACAGGCTGCAGGTAATGAATAGCCCCTCCTGAAATTTCCTCCCCCAGAACGAATGGGTTCTGTAGATGATAACGGAGACCAGGGACAGCCAGACCAGGTCGCACAGCCAGTGGACAACGGTGAAGACAGCCAACCCCACTATGCCAAAACCGAGGAATCTCATAATAAGCAAACCACCTATAGTTGCCCACCACAGCAGGAAGAAGGGATTAAGCCCGCTGGTAAGGATGCCCGCCGTAAAGGCACTGTAAGGCAGGTCCTTGCCTCCCCGAACCACTTCGGCCCGGGCACGAAACATGCTGATTCCAAGCCAGATAATCATGCCGCCACCGAGGATACTCAGAACAAGCTGCACCACGCTATTCTGAAAGAACTGGGCAAAGCCAAAGTATATCAGCAGTATCAGAGGGACTTCTATCACCGCATGACCTAAAGAAATCTGGACACCAGCCAGCGGCGACTTATAGCTTTTGGCCAGCGTCACGGCAAACATAGGGCCGGGCATCATTACCCCGGAGAAGGAGATTACAATCACACTTAATAGAATTGGCAGCATCAGAGCACCTTGCCCATTCTAGCACACAGTTCCTTGAAGTCTCCAGATTGACGCGGTCTATCTATCAAGGTCGCCTAATGAGGGAATTGAAAGGGGTGAAGCCCCTTTCAGAAATTCATCCCTGGTTGAGTTCACCACCACGATGAACTATACTGAACAGGAAGAGAGACCGATTGGGCAAAGCGCCCGGCTCTCTTAAGAGGCAAGAGGGGTGGCATTAGATTTAACCAAGGTAGCGTCACAGGTCGCGGGGATGGTTGCCAGGCTCAAGACTGGTGTCAACGAGAAGCGGGAACACCTCGAGCATGCCCTGAGTGTTGTCAATGACCAGGCCACTGACCTTGGCTACTTACAGGAGAAGATTGCCTCCAGTAAGGGTAAGACCACCTGGCTGGTGGCCGGTCTGGTCGATGGCCTTGCCCGGCACTATGAAGCACCACCCTGCCCCCCGGACTTCACCGTCGCCGCCGCTGACGGCTCTCATATCGACGTTGACCGGCACCGGTCAACCAGGTGCTACCTGATAAACACAGGCAGTGCCGTCCTTCACTACGGGGCTAACCCCGGCGCCGTCCTCGATAGTCTGCCCAGCCTCTACTCTGCCGGAGAAGACTTGGTGATTACCCCGCCCGGCACCACCGGGCGTGAGCAACCGATAGAGGGTGCCCTCCTAGGGATAAAGCGCGGCGTGGACGAGTGCCGCCAGCTAGCCAGGCTGGCGGCAGAGCTGCCTCAAGGAAGCTCAAGCCTGGCACTGCTTGACGGCTCGCTTATCCTCTGGGGGCTTGCCGGACAGGCCTACCCCGAGTTTGTCACCGAGGCATTGCTGAAGAAGGGCTTTCTCGTCCATCTCGAAACGATGAGGAAGCTCAATAGCGATAAGAGAATTGCCATCGCCAGCTATATCAGCTTTCCGCGCAGCACCGATGTCGTTAATGTGCTGCGCCTGGCTATCTGCCCCAACGAGGTCGCCGATTGCGACCGCTATTGCCCCACCAAAAGAGACTGCGATACGGTCTCCGGCGTCCAGGACCGGGAGCTATTTTCAAACATTTTGGGCCAGGGGGAAAGGTCAGCCCTCTTTACCAGCCAGTCTTCCGTGGTGCAAAAACACTACGGGGGTCACCAGGTCTATTTCTTCTACCTCACGTTAGAGGATGAAATCGCCCGGCTTGAGATTCCCCAGTGGGTAGCCACAGACGAGACCCTGCTTAATCTCGCCCATGCCCTGGTCTTAGACCAATGCCGCCGTGGGCACGGTTATCCGGTAGCCCTGAGTGAAGCCCATGAAAAAGCAGTGGTAACCGGCGCCGATAGAGAGCAGTTCTGGCAACTGGTGGAATCATCTCTGGTTGAAGAACACCTCCCCACCCCCACCTCCGCCAAGAGCTTCAGCAAGCGGACAAGATGGATTTAGTGACACTAGAAAGATGAGAGGCGGTATGGCAATAATAACACAGGACATGAAAGACATCGCCGAGAGGGCAGCAATGTTCATCATGGCTACCGCCAGCAAGGATGGCAAGCCAAACGGGGTTCCCATCGGTCTTACCCGTATCATCTCGGATGACGAGATTATGCTGGTGGACCTCTACATGCACAAGAGCCAGCAGAATATAGCGGAAAACCCGATGGTCTCGGTTACTTTTTGGGCGAGGGAAGCCCGCTACGGGTATCAGTGCAAAGGCAGGGCACGGGTAGAGACATCGGGCAAGAACTTTGATAAGGCAATCCAGTGGCTTGAAGCCAGAGGGCGCCAGCTACAACCCAGGGGAGTGGTTGTGGTCAAGGTAGAGGAAGTCTATTATATCGGCGCCGACAAAGATTCCAGCGTAAGGCTAGACCGGCAAGCCGCCGGTAACAATATAATGTATTAAGGGAACCTCACCCCCTTTATCCCCCTCATGCAACTGACTTCATCTACCTCTCTCGGAGAGAGGGGAGTATAATAATAAAAAGAGGGCTAGCGCCCTCTCAAACTCCCGGCTTGGGAATATGGATAGGAAGGAGACCAACATGTCAGAGGAAAGAAAACACAAGAGTGGAGGCGGCGCCGCCGGTCTGGGCGGTACTATATGGTTTATCGGCTGGCTGTTCACCATCGGCTATGCCAATCTGGTATGGTGGAAAATCCTGCTTGGTATCATCATCTGGCCGTACTTCTTGGGTATCGCCGCAGTATAAAAATGGGGTAACCTACAAGTTATGACCTCACCCCCTTTATCCCCCTCTCCTGGGAGGAGAGGGGGAAAGAGAGTTTTTGAAGGGGCTCCGCCCCTTCAAACTTGCCTTGACAAATGACTTGGAGGGAAGCCAAATATTAAGAGGGAAGCGGTATAACATACTAGAATGGACAAGTATTCACGCCCATATTGTGACAAGTGCAAGCTAATATACGGTATTGGAGCTACAGGTTATGTTAAGAATTGCACTGAGTGTGGGCGCCCGCTAGTAATGAAATCGTTTAACCCCTGGACTAAACTTGTTGGAGCTGTTGTACTTATTGCTATTGGATTAGTTACCATATTGGTCACCGAAATACCTATTATTTGGATAGGAGCATTTCTTTGGGCAATAGTACTTATATTCAACGGCTTCAGACAATGGTCTAAAATCAAGGACTTAGATAATCCTTATAAATCCCAGCAGGGCGAAAGTCAGTATACCAAAGCTCAACACGAATCAAAAGAGGAATTGAGGGATGATGCCAATTATACTGTCATAAACTGCGGAGCATGTTTCCATCAATACAAAGTCACAAAGGGACAAGGTGTCGTAGTAACTACATGCCCAAACTGTGGTAGAGAATCAAGGATAATGACATAATGAAACCGTGCTTTGACAAAACAAACTGAGGTGAAGAGAAATGGGAAGTAAGGGAAGAAAGAATGTGAAGAAGGCCAAGCAGTCAAAGGAGCAAAAAGAGCAGAAGAAAAAGAAATAGGGAAGTGAGAAGCGCTAAGCCCCTGGGAAAATCCCCCTGAGTCCCCCTTTGCCAAAGGGGGAGAACTTCTCCCTTTCTTAAATGGAGAGCGAGAGGGATTTAAAAAGGAGAGTCAAAGAGAGGCGAAGCCTCTCTCATACAACACTTCCCCTTCCCCTTGTTAAGGGGAAGGGGATAAAGGGGATGGGGTTATATAATAAATAAGGGGGTGAGGTAGATAAATAATCAGAGAGTGGGGGAGATTATTGAAGCCAGCACAACAGAGCTTGTGGCCCAGTGCTATGAGCTCTGCCAGTCGCCTCCGCTGGGCAGCCTGGTGAAGACCGGAGACGAGCCACTGGAGCTATACG
>CAZNSC010000051.1:0-6652 GCA_964575695.1 uncultured Dehalococcoidales bacterium | reverse complement strand
TCTATCAGGCAACGACCAGCAGCGTTGACCCCGGACGGCGCCCCATCGCCCGGGGCAGGGACGCCAACAGCGAGGAGGAAATCTACCGGGCTAACCCCCAGCTTTTGCAGCTACTCCGCAGCGAGTTCAGTGCCCTGGTCGTCGGGCACAGGCAGGGCGATAAGCTGTATCATTATTTACCACCCAGGCCAGCCCGAGTCCACGGCTTCGTCTATCTCTGCTCCCCGGACGAGGTGAAGGGGTTCAGCCAGTCGTTCACCTTTCTCAATCTACTGGTTAACACTCACCTACCGGTCCCCGGAGATGAGCTCATCGCCGCCTGTCTCCGTGAGATGAGCCTGGCATACGAAGACCGGCGTACCTTTTTGGTTGCCGCTGGCAAGGAACTGGCGGTATTGCTCGGCGGTCAGTTCGGCCAGTTCAAGAGTATTCTGGAGAGAATTAAGGGATGAGCAGTAACCAGCCGAGATTGGGCATCGTGGTCGCCGGTTCTCTGACCAAGGGGGTAGAGGTCAAGCTGGATAGCTCAGCCTCGGTGGAGGACATGGCGGTGGGGCGCTATGTCACCATTGAGGGGGAGAGGCGGCGTTTCTTTGGTATGATAACCGATGTCAGCCTGGGGGTGACCGACCCCAATCTCACCGTCACCCCGCCCGATGTTGCCGACCCGTTTATCGCCGAGGTTCTGGCCGGCACCAGCACCTACGGCACACTCCATGTCCTGCCGATGCTCACCATTGGCGGCGATGTCGCCAGCCTGCTTGAAGGGCCGCAGCCAGTCAAGACCGTCCCCAGTCACTTCGCCCCGGTAACCCTGGCATCACAGCAGGATGTCGAGCTGGTTTTCGGCGGTGAAGACGAGAGGAGGTTCTATATTGGCACGCCGCTGGACATGGAGACCAAGGTCTGCCTTGACCTGGCTGAGTTTGTCAGGCGCTCCAACGGTGTCTTTGGCAAGAGCGGCACCGGAAAGACCTTCCTTACCCGGCTGCTGCTCATTGGCATGCTACAGAAGGGAACCGCCGCCAACCTGGTGTTTGACATGCACAGCGAGTATGGCTGGGAGGGGCGGAGTGAGGCCGGGCGCAAGGTCAAAGGGCTAAAGCAGCTCTTTCCGGCAAAGGTAGCCGTGTTTACCCTTGACGAGGAGAGCTCACGGCGGAGGCGGGTGAGTACCGATTTTGTCGTTCGAATAGGCTACGACGAGATTGAGCCTGAAGACATTGCCCTGCTGCGCCAGACCCTGAACCTTACCGATGCCTCGGTCCAAGCCACCTACCAGCTTGCCCGGGAGTACGGCGACAAGAGGTGGATTGAAGCCACGCTGGACTTGGCCGACCCCGATGAGATCAAGGAACTGCTCAACCGGTTAAACATCCACGAGGGCACCTATCGCAACCTGCGCCGCGGGCTGGAGACCATCAGGCGGCTCCCCTTCCTGATGCCTCATGCCCCAGACAACCCGGTAAAGCGCATACTGGAATACCTAGAACGGGGGACAAATGTCGTTCTCGAATTTGGCAGATACACCGATATTGCGGCCTACATCCTGGTGGCCAACCTGCTTACCCGGCGTATCCACGCCCAGTACCGGGAGAGAACGGAGAGGGCGCTGGGCGAAGATATTGCCCCACCCCACCCCCTGGTAATCACCATTGAGGAAGCACACAAATTTCTTAATCCCGAGATAGCCGGCCAGACTATCTTCGGCACCATTGCCCGGGAGATGCGCAAGTATAATGTCACCCTGCTGGTAATTGACCAGCGCCCCAGTGGCATTGACGGTGAGGTCATGTCACAGATCGGGACCAAGATAACCTGTCTGCTGGACAATGAGCGTGACGTCGATAGCGTGCTCGGTGGGGTATCCGGCAAAGGCGAACTCAAATCGGTACTGGGCCGACTGGAATCCCGCCAGCAGGCGCTAATCTTCGGTCATGCGGTGCCGATGCCCGTGGTCGTCAGAACCAGAGAATACGGCTCCGCCGAATCCTACAAGGGCTTCACCCCGGCACCGGCCGACGCCGGAAAAGCGGAAAAAGACATCGAGGAGCTGTGGGAATAAAGAGGATGTCTGAAGTACGGCAAAGCAAGGTTGGAATCGCTCTCGGCGGTGGTGGCGCTCGGGGGCTGGCCCACATCGGGGTCTTGGACGTCCTGGAAAAGGAGGGCATCCCCATTGATATGATCGCGGGCACCAGTGCCGGTGCCGCCGTTGGCGCTCTCTATGCCCAAGGCAAGGAGACCGGCTTGATAAAGAGACTGGCACTGGACCTGAGTCGAAAGCGGTTAGCTTCCCTGATGGACCTCGCTCTACCCAGAACCGGCTTCATTCAGGGAAAGAAGATAAAAGACCTGCTCAAGCTGGTTATTGGCGGCGACGTGGATTTCAGCGATCTGGGGATACCATTTGCCTGCATTGCCACCGATATTATGACGGGGGAAGAAGTCGTAATCAACCACGGCTCACTGCTGGAAGGAGTAAGAGCCAGCATTTCTATCCCGGTAATATTCACATTGGTGAAACGGAAAGGCCGGTATCTGGTTGACGGGGGCCTGGCTAATCCGGTGCCCGTGAATGTCCTCAGAGAGATGAGGGCAGATTTTATCATCGCCGTGAATGTGATACCCGATGTCAGGGATAGAGCGGCTCAGTTGAAAAACCCAAAAGAGCCCAATATCTTCAATGTGGTAATGCAGGCTATCTATATCACCACTTACTCAGCAGTAAAGTCCAGCCTGGGGGGAGCAGATATTGTAATCGAACCACAAGTAGCCGACATTGCCTACGGTGACTTCCACCGGGCTGAAGAGTGCATCTTACAAGGTGCTCTGGCTGCTCAGGAGGCCCTTCCTGAAATAAAGAGACGATTAAAAAGAAAAAATTTTGCCGGAAAACTTGACAAATCTTAAGAACAGTGCTATCATTGACGTTTACGGTGATGCCATTCGGTAATAGTTCCCCTTGAGATTTTACGTTATAGCATTTTCCCACTAGCTGTGCTCCTGTTTCACACTATATCTGTGCGCTATGTAGGAAGTATCAACGTTTTTTGAAGGACTGGTGACTATGGTTTCTACATTACCAACCGAGACTAGAACGACACCCTTCGTCTCCCGAAAATCCTATGCCAAGCTGCCCCAGATTTTGGAGGTGCCCAGCCTGATTAAAGTCCAACTGGATTCCTTCCTGTGGTTTCAGGAAGAAGGGCTAAAGCAACTATTAGAAGAGATATCTCCAATCAGAGACTCTACGGGTAACCGGCTGGAACTCAGCTTTGTCGACTACGAATTCCGCAAACCTCACAACAGTGAGGAAGAGTGCCGCCAGCGAGATCTGACCTATTCAGCCCCCCTCTATGTCCGGACACGGCTGCTCATCAAAGAAACCGGCGAAATTAAAGAACAAGAGATATTCTTTGGCGACATCCCCCTGATGACGGCCAAGGGTACCTTTATTACCGGCGGTGCCGAACGGGTAGTGGTCAGCCAGTTAGTGCGCTCCCCGGGGGTTTACTTCACCACCGAGGAGGACGCAACGACTGGTCGCCAGTTGTGCTTTGCCAAGCTAATCCCTGTCCGAGGCGCCTGGCTTGAGTTTGAGACCAGCAACCGGGATGTAATCCACGCCAAAATCGACGGTAAACGGAAAATCCCGATTACGGCACTGCTGCGGGCTATTGGCTACAGCAGTGACGAGCAACTGCTGGAACCTTTTACCAATGTGGAAAGCTCCGCCGATCACCGGTTCATCCAAACCACCATCGAGCGTGAGCCTCTGGTCAAGGATGAGCGTGAGGCGCTGCTCGATATCTATAAAAAGCTGCGTCCGGGGGACCCGCCCAATGTTGAAAACGCCAAGAAACTTGTGCACAACCTGTTCTTTAACACGGCACGCTATGACCTGGGAAGGGTAGGCCGGCATAAGCTTAATAAGCGACTGGGGCTCGATATCCCCGAGAGTGAGCGAGCCCTGACCAAGGAAGACATCATCGAGATCGTCAGACACATCATCATGGTAAATAACGGCAATGATACCCCGGACGATATTGACCACCTGGGAAATAGGCGGGTGCGCACTGTCGGCGAACTGCTTCAGAACCAGTTTCGGAATGGACTGCTGCGCCTGGAGCGGGTCGTCAGGGAGCGGATGAGTATCATTGGCACCGAGGCGGCTACCCCCAGCCATCTAGTCAATATCCGTCCGGTAGTGGCGGCGGTCAGGGAGTTCTTTGGCAGCTCACAGCTATCGCAGTTCATGGACCAAACTAACCCCCTGGCGGAACTGACTCATAAACGCCGCCTATCCGCCATGGGACCGGGAGGCTTATCCCGGGAGCGCGCCGGGTTTGACGTCAGGGATGTCCACTTTTCCCACTACGGCAGAATCTGCCCTATTGAGACCCCGGAGGGACCAAACATCGGTCTCATCAGCTCCCTCGCCACCTACAGCCTGATTAACCAGTACGGCTTCATCGAGACACCCTACCGCACAGTTATTTCTGAGCTAAGCAATTCCGATGACCGGCTGGTGGGGAGCACCGCCCGAGAGGCGGTGGTTGATGATGACGGCAATACTACCATCGAGGCCAACATCACCATTACCCCCGAACTTGTCACCAGGCTGGCCGAGCTATCTCCCCGAACCGTACAAGTCGTGCCCTTTGTCTCCGATGACGTTCTCTATCTCTCCGCAGATAAAGAGGATGAATATATTATTGCCCAGGCTAATGCCCAGCTCAACGAGAAAAATCAATTCGTGCAAGAAAGGGTTGAAGCCAGGCTGGGTAACCGTTACCTATGGGAGACACCGGACAAGATGCAACTGATGGACGTTTCCCCCAAGCAGGTCGTCAGTGTTGCCACGGCACTTATACCCTTCCTCGAGCATGATGATGCTAACCGTGCCCTGATGGGGGCCAATATGCAGCGACAGGCAGTGCCCCTGCTCTGCCCGGAGGCCCCCATAGTCGCTACCGGCATGGAAGTCGAAGCCGCCAAGCACAGTGGACAGGTGATCTTTGCCCAGAATAGCGGCATAGTAACCTCGGTCACCGCCTCCCAGATTGTAGTTACCCGGGACAACGGCGATAGCGACCTCTACCCCCTGATGAAGTTTGTGCGCACCAACCAGGGGACGTGCATCAACCAGCGCTCGGTAGTCAGCAAAGGTGACCGTGTGGTGCCGGGCTCGGTCTTAGCTGATAGCTCGGCTACGGAACAGGGAGAGCTGGCTTTAGGACAGAATGTGCTGTGCGCCTTTATGAGCTGGGAGGGTTATAATTTTGAGGATGCCATCATCATCTCCAATCGCTTGGTTATGGATGACAAGTTCACCTCCATCCACGTTGAGAAGTACGAGATAGAAGCGCGGGATACCAAGTTAGGCCCGGAAGAGATTACGAGAGATATACCCAACGTCGGCGAGGAAAGTCTGCGCGAACTGGACGAGCGGGGGATTATTCGCATCGGCGCTGAAGTCGGCCCCGACGATATACTGGTGGGCAAGATTACCCCAAAGGGGGAGACCGAGCTATCTGCGGAAGAGAAACTGCTGCGGGCGATCTTTGGCGAGAAAGCGAGAGAGGTAAAGGACAGCTCGCTGCGGATTCCTCACGGTGAGTGGGGCAAGGTGATTAATGTCAAGGTCTTCTCCCGTTACGAGGGCGATGACCTGCCGGCTAAGGTTAACGAATGGGTGCAGGTCTGGGTAGCTCAGAAACGAAGGGTTTCGGTTGGGGATAAGCTCGCCGGGCGGCATGGCAATAAAGGGGTTATTGCCATGATTGCCCCGGCGGAAGACATGCCTTTCCTTCCTGATGGCACCCCGGTAGACATTATCCTGAATCCGATCGGCGTCCCGTCACGCATGAATATCGGCCAGGTTCTAGAAACACATCTCGGCGGGGCGGCTCAAGCCCTGGGCTTCAAGGTGCTTACTCCGGTGTTTGATGGCGCCGATGATACCGCCATTGAGGATGCCCTAGCTCGGGCCTGGCTGGCACAAAAAGCGGGGGCGATTAGCCTTAGCCCCAGCAATCACAGCGATACGGTACAACTGGAACTAGCCAAAGCCTGGGTTGCGGGCCACGACTATGACTGGGAAAAGGTATTCAGTGATGCCTACCCAGGAGTCGCCAGAGAGGTTTGCCTGCGCCTGTGGCTTGAGGAGCTGGGCATAACCAGCCGCAACCTCAACCCGCAGGAACTGGAACAACTGGTGGAGAAAACAACCACGGAACGCAACCTGCCACCGCCGACAATGGGCAAGGTTGTCCTCCGTGACGGACACACCGGTGAGCCATTTGACCAGATGGTAACCGTCGGCCATATCTATATGATGAAGCTCATCCACCTGGTTGAAGACAAGGTTCACGCCCGCTCTACCGGACCTTACTCCCTGATTACCCAGCAGCCCTTGGGTGGCAAGGCTCAATTTGGGGGTCAACGCTTTGGCGAGATGGAGGTATGGGCACTAGAGGCCTATAGCGCCGCCCACAACCTGCAGGAGTTCCTGACAATCAAGTCAGATGACGTGACCGGCCGCGCCAAGACCTATGAGGCGATAGTCAAAAACAAGGATATTCTCCAACCGGGCGTGCCGGAATCATTTAAGGTTCTGGTTAAGGAACTGCAAAGCTTAGGGCTAGCC
>CAZNSC010000050.1:0-20028 GCA_964575695.1 uncultured Dehalococcoidales bacterium | reverse complement strand
CTGGATAATGCCATTCTCAAAGAAGCCTCACGGGGAAACTTCTAAGCCCGTCGAAGAGACGTACTATGATAAAGCACGTTACACAAGCATTATCAGTCTCGGAAAGGCGGGCATGTAAGGTATTAGAGCAGGCCAGAACTACCCAGCGGCGTAATCTATCACCACCATCTGATGAGAAGCAGCTTACCGAGGACATTCTAGCCGAGGCTACCAGGTATGGAAGGTATGGCTACCGCCGGATAACCGCGATGCTTAAAGATAAAGGATGGCAGGTAAACCACAAAAGGGTAGAGAGAATATGGAGAAAGGAAGGGCTCAAGGTGCCGAAGAAGCAACCCAAACGAGGTAGATTATGGTTGAATGACGGTTCCTGCATCCGGCTCAGACCGGAGTATAAGGACCATGTCTGGAGCTACGATTTCATGACAGACCGCACAGCCAACGGCAGGGCTTTTAAGATACTGAATATTATTGATGAATATACACGGGAATGTTTAGCCTCCCTGATAGCCCGTAAGATTAGGAATCAGGATGTGATTGATCTCTTGTTTAACCTATTCATCTTTCGTGGTATTTCAGAGCATATCAGATCGGATAATGGTCCAGAGTTTACGGCTAAGGCAGTGAGGAAATGGCTCACACGGCTTGGAGTGAAGACTCTGTTTATTGAGCCGGGTAGCCCTTGGGAGAATGGCTATATCGAATCCTTTAATGGCAAGCTAAGGGATGAACTCTTGAACCGCGAGATATTCACTACTCTTGAGGAAGCTAAGGTCTTGATAGAGCAATGGAGAAGGGAATATAATCAGGTACGTCCGCATAGTTCTTTGGGATACCGGCCTCCAGCTCCTGAGGCTATTCTGAGTGAAATTACGACTTAACAGCTGGTACCGCTATTGGGGGCAGGTCAAGTTTTAGAATAGGGACACCAGCCACCACATTGCTTTCTCTAGCGGTTCTGGTGGCCATCAGAGACCTGGGTAGTGGGAAAGCTTGGAGATGGTACAGAGATAAACGAGGTTGGTTACCTTCAATGATGGCTTGAAGTTCTATTAGGGCAACACTATCGTGATAGCCTCAACCATGTATGTTGACAAGCTGCTTGGTAGGTAGTATAAAAGGCTATCCCCACTACCCACTAGGGAGGTGAATGAGTGGTGAAGCTTAGTGCAAGCCAATGGTGCAAAATCCAAGAGACTCTTGCCAATCTCAAATGTCCCCACTGTTTCAGCGCAAAAGTGAAACTCACCGAAGATGAGAACGAGAATGGCAAGTGCGAAAATTGTGGATGTACGTTTGAATTTGACCCAGACATCGTTGTCAGATGGGAGTAGCGGATTCACATCGGACGAAGCAGTATAACTTATCAGCACATTTCTGGCTTGGCCCAAATGTCGATCTGGTCTTAGAGTCTATTAGGCACTGTCGTGCGGAAATCAGTTACGCTGAGCAAACTCATCCTTTGCTATAGCTACAAATATCGTAGAGACTATTCCGAGAACGAACGTATTTCCCAATATGCCTATTATTGAACCTGCGAGTGCCCATCCCCATTTCCTTCTCTGTAGTGCGAATACTCCACCAACTATTGTGAATACTGCCTTTGCTACTGACAATACCAGGATGACTACCAGTATCGTTCCAATCAGGGGCGCAATGAATGGAGCTTCCGCAGGGGGTAGGAAACGCACCATATTCATACTGCTTACAGCAAGAAGGAGAATAATAATCCCTATCGCCATGAATGCACTGAGTCCTCCAGTGATTATGTTTAAGATACCTGCAGTTGTTGGCATCCAAGTCCTTTTGATACTAGCTTCCACAAGAACCTCCTAGGTCGGAAGTTGTCGAATAGCTTATCACAAAGGACAACATAAATCCAGCAGGTGACTTTGTGTTCTTATTTGACTTCTAATGGACTTTATAGTACTATAATAGACAATTGTCCCGATAGCCTTGACCAAGGACGAAAGGGAGGTAGCAATGGAAGGCAGAGGACCATCCGTTCTTATCGTCGATGACGATGAGTCAATTCGAAACCTTGTCTGTGAGGAACTAGCTGGGGAAGGTTATGTCTGTGACACGGCTTCAGACGGAGATGAAGCGCTTGCCAAGCTGGAAGGGCGTAGCTTCGATGTGGCTTTGCTGGACATCCGGTTGCCTGGTATGTCTGGCATGGACCTACTGAAGTTGGCAGAGAGACATTGTCGAATAACAGCAATCGTTATGATGACTGCCGTGAAGGACATTGAAACTGCCGTGGACGCCATGAAGCTGGGCGCTTATGATTATATTGCTAAACCGTTTACCATGGATAGGCTGATTGGTTGTATCAGCGGGGCATTGTGCAAGAGGAAGCAGAAGCAGGCGTTGGCAGCCTATCCTATGATCCCGGCCACGGGAGATGCTAGCAGTGGCAACGCCGCGCTCAGAGAAATAAATACAATCGCTACCGCTGTCGATGCTCAGGTTGATCTATTTGACTTTCATTGGAAGATTGTCACCAAGAGAACCGTTGAGTTGGCTCACTGGCTTGGTCTGCCCGATGAAGAAATCGAGGGGTGGGCAAATATGCGATATGAGTTCTACTTGGACAGGGATAAACACATAGAATCTGTGCTAGGTAAACTGGAATGGAATCTGTAGCTCAGGTTACGCTGGGCCTCACACGTCCGGTCTACTCGTTTTGTAGAGCCGGTCAAGGGGCAGGATTGAGGAGGCATAGGTGGCAGAACTCATGACTCTTGAAGAGGTGGCCACTTATCTGCGGGTCACCAAGAAGACCATATACAGGTTATTGGAGAGACGTAACATTCCGGCAACAAAGGTGGGACGCCAGTGGAGATTCGGGAAAGCTGCAATTGATGGCTGGTTACGGCAAAGCTCAGTGGAGCACGTGGCCAATATTCTTGTTATTGACGATGATGAGACAATCTGCTCTCTGTTCAAGGATACTCTGGAGGGGTTGGGCCATGTGGTAACAACCACGGGCGAGTCATCCAGGGGACTGGAATTGGTGGAAGACCGAGACTACGATCTGGTTTTCCTTGACCTGAAGATGCCGGGAATGGATGGCGCTGAACTCTTCAGAAGGATAAAACTGGCCAAGCCCGGATTACCCGTCACGATCATAACCGGCTACCCCGATAGTGACCTGATGAAGCGGGCTCTCACTCACGGCCCTTTCGGAGTTATGAACAAGCCGTTCCGTGGGTCTGACATAGTGACCGCCGTAGAGAATTATCTTCGTTTCGGGGCATCCATCAAGTAGCTTTCGGAAAGGAGGAGTCATACGCATGTAATAGAAAAAAAGGCAAAAGGACAGGGCATCATGGGCTGCAAAACGCAACAATAACGAGGAGGTTGGCAGATGAAATCTCAAGCGTTACAGGAGTTGGTTAAGAAAATCTTTGGTGATGAAAAAACAAGGTCCCAATTTGAATCTGATCCTGAAAGCGTTCTTGCCCGGTTCAGTCTGACAGATGAGGAGAAAAGGGCAGTACTAAGCATCAACGCCAAGCTGGGTTTGGTAGGCGCTGGTTCGTCACAACTGGAAGCAGCCATTGAGCCCACGGCCACTTGGCATGCTCCGACCCCATAACGTAATGCCGTTGTCTTGTCATGTGGCAGGAGAGACAGGCTGAGCTTCTCAGAGAAGAGATTGAGGCGCTTCTGTCTCCTTTGTCTGACGCGACCGGCCTATACGCATTGGCCAAAGAACCTTTGACCAATGCGAGGCGGGGGTTAGCGTCTGAAGCTGCGCACGACCGGCCCTGGGCTCTATTACCTTTATTGGTCTGCGAGGCTATCTCTGGGCAGTACGAGTGTGCACTTCCGGCCGCTGCAGCCGTTCAGCTTTTGATGACTGCCGGTGATGTCTTCGATGATATCGAGGACGCAGACTCTCTCGAGTCGCTATCAGCCAGATACGGGACAGCAGTGGCCACAAATGTAGCTACCACTCTTCTCATACTGGCGGAGAAAGCAATCACGAGACTTGAGGGGAGGGGCGTGGCTGACCGTGTCATTGTTCGCATCATGGACACGGTCAGCTCGTACTTCACGAGAGCCTGTGCCGGACAGCATATGGACTTGTCCCCCACCCCGGAGATGACCACTTCAGAAGAGCTCTACCTAAGAGTCACAGGCATGAAGTCAGCTTCTCAGATAGAGTGTGCTTGTCATATCGGGGCATTGTTGGCTATCGCAAATGAGGAACTGCTTGATACATTCACGATTTTCGGGCATAATCTTGGCATGGCAGCCCAAATCACTAATGATATCCAGGGGGTTATTGAGGGAAGCGACATCCTGGCGCACAATATAACGCTGCCCGTAGTTTACGCCTTAGCCCAATCAGATGGAGAGGTTCGCCATCAGTTGGAGTTCGCCTTTGATAAGCGATGTGAATGCACGCTAGATCCTAAGCCAATCAGTGATCTACTCTTCCACCTTGGTGCTGTCCACTACGCAACGGTATGGCTGGAGTATTACAGGCAGAGGGCATTGGATGCCCTCTCTAGAGCGGTAGGGGCAGGCGCCAGAGTGGACCGGTTGAAGCTATTCCTGGAATAGGTGTTCCGAGGTTCACATGAGTCGCTCCGACAATACGTCCCACACGCCGACCATAAACCCAGGTCGACCCAGGATCGTCCTGTTTTCTTTGTTCGCCTTCTGTGTCCTGGCTGTCTCCGTAACGTTTTTCGGCTTGAGCATAGGCCGGCCCTATATGGGAGCGCAGCTTGTTAGAGATAAACAAGGTTGGCGAGTTGAAGAAATAGACGCTAATGGCTTGGCAAGCGAGGCTGGAATAAGGGAAGGCGATACGCCAATAGAGATCAATGGTCAGCCGGCACAGGCATTCTTAGAGAAATACAATAGGGCGGGCACAGTCTATGGCATGTTGATTAAGGAGCTGACCGTCATCAATGACCGTGGGCAGTTCAGGTCGGTAACTCTTGAAGGCAAGCCTCCTACCTGGGCATCTCTGATTGAACTGATAGCTTGGTTCGTTGTCTGCCTGGTATTCTGGGTGATCGGGTTCTGTATCTTCTTCAAGAGATCGAAAAGTGTCGCTGCTTTGCTATTGTGTCTCTTCGGGCTGACTTTCGGGTTAGCCCTCAGTGCAAATATGGCAGCGGAAAGAGCAACCTCCATGGCACTCTGGCTTGAGGTTGTTGCTACCGTGATATGTCCCTGGTTGCTCTTACACTTCTTCCTCGTTCTACCCGAGGAACGGGCCTGGCTCCGTACCAAACCGTTAGTGTATTTCATCTATGTTCCGGCAGTGATAACACTGGTGCTTTTCCCACTGTTCGGCTATGCGAATGGTCAATCCCTGCCTTGGTTTCGTACCATCAGGCTATTCGAATATTCAGCAGCGTTTTTAGCAACGGTTGGGGTGGCCATTTACAATTACTCTGCCGCGGTCTCTGTGAGAACGCGACAGCAAATGAAGATAGTGTTGATTGGTTGTCTTGCGGCTCTCGTCCCTTTTCTGGTGCTTAGCGTACTGCCAGAGGCGATATGGGAACAGGCTATCCTGCCATGTTGGTTCAGCATTTTGCTTGTTATCTTCATACCAGTGGGGATGGGGTACGCAGTCGTTACCCAAGGACTGATGGACATTGATCTTGTGATTAGGCGAAGTATTATCTACGGCCTGATTACGATATCGATGGCGCTCATCCTGTCAACCGGTATTCTTCTTTCTGTGGTATTCGAGGAGTCATTGGGGGTTCCAGAAGAGATTCTAATAGCTTTGGGGTTGGGTGGCGTTGCCACCACGCTTTTCGGCCCAACAAAAAGCGGCATTGAGATTCTGGTGGACAGACTCTTCTATAAAGACAGATATGATTACCGACAGATAATCCAGAGTCTTAGTACTTCTTTGAATTCACTGAGGGACTTGAATGAAATATCACGGTTCATAGTCGGCACCATAGTGCATACACTGAATCTGGCTGGCGGCTGTTTATTTATAAGGGCACGACCTGGGTCCTATCTGGTGAGTGCTGTCCAAGGCACTTTCTCTGAATCGGGCAAGCAGGAACAACTGGTAAACCTAATTTCTCGACGGAGTCGGCTAACAGAATTTCCCAATTCAGCATCGTCCGTTGATTCGGATGTCGGATTCTTGATTCCTCTTGTAGTAGGGGAGAAAGAGGTTGGCATTCTGTGCTTGTCGCCAAAGACCTCAAGACAGGATTTCTCATCCGATGACGTGTTCTTACTTCAGGGCCTGGCTTCCGTAGCCGCTGCAGCGTTACGGAGTGCCGCACTTGTTCAGGACGTTAGTGCTCGGGATGCGTTCGTGTCGATTGCCTCCCACGAACTCCGCACACCGCTGACCTCTATAATGGGCTATGCTGAACTCTTGCTACTCCGGGATCCCCCCGACGCCACCCGGAAGCGTTGGGTCGCGAACATTTTTGAGAGTAGCCGGAAGGTCAGTGCTATGGTAGACGACCTATTAAACGTCTCACGTATCCGCTCCGGCAAGTTGAGTATCAACTTAGAGAAGGTGAAACTGTCCGATGTCCTTACCGAGACGTTATCAATGGCAGAAGAAAGCACCAGTAAGCATGAGTTTGTTGTTAACATAGAACGTGACCTTCCAGAGGTAGTCGTGGATGAAGCCAAATTCAGCCAGGTTGTAGGAAATCTGCTCAGTAATGCGATCAAATACAGTCCTGATGGTGGACGCGTCGCGCTATCAGCTCGTAATGACCTCGAGAGGCATCGTGTCGTAGTACAGGTTACTGATGAGGGCATAGGGATCAGCCCTGCGGACAGAGACTCACTCTTCACGACCTTTCACCGCATACACAGACCCGAAACCCAGGGTATCAGAGGAAGCGGCCTGGGGCTCTATATTGCGAAAGAATGGACGGAAGCTATGGGAGGCGAGATTTGGTTAGAGAGCGAACTTGATAAAGGCTCAACATTTTTCTTGGGAATTCCAACGCAGAACTCCGACGGCACAGTCTGAAAAAGATACAACTTGTTGTTAGGTGAATTTGACAAAGAGGCTGCTAATAGTAGAAGACGACGAGGCCATTCTAGAACTGATGTCTGCAATATTTGAGAATCTCGGGGACTATAGCATTCTCCTTGCCAGGGATGGCGAAGAGGCACTTCGGATTGCACGAGTAGCCGATCCTGATGTTATCTTGCTGGATATCCAACTGCCCAGAACCGATGGCTATGAGGTGTGCAGGTCGGTGAAGTCAGACCCACTTATGTCGCACATTAAGATAATTATGCTGAGTGGCATGGAACAGAACACGGGCTGGCAGAAAGCCGAAGAAGTGGGAGCGGATGGGTATATTGCCAAGCCCTTCAGCTCGGTAGCATTGGTGGAAGAGGTGGAAGAACTTCTGAGGAGCGATACAGGAGACCAATGGAACAACGGGACTCCGTCGTTCTAGTTGATGAAAATGGCCGCGATTTGCTTGATCAAGAAGACGGCATAATTTCGAAGGTGGAAGTCCATCGTACCGATCTACTGCAAAGAGGAGTCTCCATATAATGTTTGATTATAGAAGTGAGCTTTTGCTGAGGAAGCGTGCTGTTAGTGACTATCATTCACCGAAGCCGGCTAATGCCTGTTGTATCCCTCCTCTACCAGGAGAATCCCTTCTTATGACCGCACGACGTAGGCCTAGCGAGGAGATGGGATTTGTAGCTACATTAGCCGAGGCTTGTGCATTTTCACATCGACCTGACCTCCCAAACCGTCTCAGCGAAAATGAATTTGAGGCGTCTCTTTTGGGCTCTCAAAGCACAACCCGGACCCCCAACCCTGCGGAGGTGTCAGATTGGAATCGGGTAAGCATGGGAGAACTCTGGCGAGAAGTAGTTAGAGATCGCGCCGAATGTAGCGCCTTGGCGTTCGGAACCTTTTTCAATAAGGTGATGAGGCATGAGTTGCAGGAAATCAGCTATGCTTACAGGCTTAGGAAAATGATGTGTCAGTTTACGTTATCCGAGATAGAGAATAGGCAGAGGCTTGTGATGCGCAGCGGAGTCAAAACGGACAGAGGGGTACGAAGGTGGATTTTCTGACCTTGTTCATCTCTCTGCGATGCACACAAGCATGTGCGCACTGTTTGTACGGATGCTCTCCCGAACATGGTGAGCATATGTCTTGGGATGTTTTCAACCAATCGGTGGCGATAGCAGAGAAAAGCCAGATTCCAACAGTGAATTTGTTTGGGGGCGAACCCTTGCTTAATCCCCGTTTCTTTCCTATGCTACGAAGAGCACTTGACAAAGGCCTTTCCTTGATACTCGCGACAAATTGCCGTCCTCTCGAAAGAGAAGCGCTTCTAGCCAAGTTTCTGGATGCTACGAAGCAAGATAAGGAACGTATTGTTATTGTTACGGCAAGAGACAAGTTCCATCTGCAGTTTTTTGATCCCGTGCAGATTATCAGCCGCTTGCGTGCTCAAAACTATGAAGTGGTGGTAAATGACTACTCCAATCATACTGTGTTACTGTCCGAATACAACGTCGACAATCGGAAATTGCGGAAGATGAATACAAGTTTTTCTTGTTGCAACGCCAGTTGGACGGATTACCTCGGGGTTTTACCAGATGGGGGATGGACGATTTGCCCGGCATCGCTGGAAGCCTTTGGCAACATCTTCTCTAATAGTCTGGAGGAGATAGTGGAGTTCAAGCGTAGGCTGTCACTCCGCTATGAAGAAGGATGCACCGAATGTTTGAAGGATTTCAAGCGCTTTCGCAAAGCTTTTTCGAGGGCAAATAGACTCAAAGAGTAATTCCCATGGGCTCGCGGGCTATCGGCTGAAGACCAGCTTGAAGATAGACAATTGACTTCTTCTAGGAGTTCTATCCTTGTCTATTGGAGCCTGAATCCAATTAGATGTAGCTGGGTTGACAGTTAGCCGAACTCTTTCAGTTAGTTTACATTCTCACAATCAACATGGGCACTGAAATTGGATACGTTATAAAGGGGCTAGCAGTATCTATTGTAGTGTCCTCACTGCCAACGACAGAATTGTATTCCCTAAAGTGGACCTAAGCAAAATATCAGGTAGGCGCAACCTGTGAGCAGGACTTCGAGATAAGTTTGCGCCCCCTTACCTTCCCGTAGAGTAATTAGCAGTGGTGAGCTGGCATTTCCTCATTGAGACAACAACGTGCTCAATTTCTGAAGTACCTCTGAGATAGTCTCAGTCGGCAAGGTGCATATCAATTTGGCATCTCGAGCACGCCAATCTAAGCTTTTGGCTTGGTCGGATAAGATCGCCCCCGCCACTGGCAACCCCGCCGGAAGAATGACCTCGAATGGGTAGTCCTTGGTTTGGCTGGTTATTGGACAAAGGATGGCTAGCCCTACCTTGCTGTTATAGTTTTGAGGTGACAGCACCATGGCTGGACGACGTCCTGCCTGTTCGTGACCCGCTTGCGGATTCAGGGTAATCCACACCACATCCCCGCACTGGGGCACATAAGTTTTGGAGCTTACCACGTTTCGTTCCCTACAGCGGGGCCGGTATCAAACTCGTGATGCAAATTCTCTTTGGTGACCTTTGCCAGGAGTTGTTTAAGGGTCGGCTTCGGTTTAGTAACCGGCGTGATTACAAGTCTCCCATCTGCTAGTGATACTTCGACAGACGTTTCTTTTTCGAGTCCCACTTCGTTAGCGAAAGATTTGGGGATGCGCAAAGCGAGGCTGTTACCCCATTTCTGAACACGCGTTTTCACATCAAACCTCCATTGATAGTATCTACAATGATGATACTCTTTCTGTGGGTGTTTGTCAATTCTGTGTGAGCGCCAAGATGACAATTTCTTTTGCTGGCATGCTGAAGCGTCTTTCCGTGTGGCGAGGCTAAAAGCTAGACGCAGAGTTCTTTGCTCCGTCCATTGAGCCCAACTTTGGGGGATTCGAACTGGCGACCCCTAATCTGTAATGGGCAACTGTAAGAAAGTCCGAATTTCATGGTGTGGAATGGTTTTGCCTGGCAGGCGGTGCATGTCTCGAACATACACACACCTTAATTAGAGTCAGATCATCTCAATTCCGTTAAGTCGAGCTAAACCGTGGGAGAACCGCTCAATATTTCCATCCCCGCAATCTCAGCAAAGACCACCAATATACAACTCAAGAAGGCCTCAATGGTGTGATATGAAATAATATTCTTTGGGTGGTGGCAAGGCGTTCGAACTCGTGAAGATATCAGCTAACCAAGATTTCCGAGAAGAACTTCAAGAAAAGCTTGTGCCCCCTTTACTTCCCGTAAAATAACTAGCACTGGCGATGCAATGCTGATTATCTGAGGGGAAAGCTTATCCCCCACCGCTGGCAGTTTGGAGGCAATACGTACGGTTCTATGGTCTTCCGAAGGGTAGACCATAATACCCAGCCTGGCAATCAGTTCCCGTTTCTCGCTGAAGCTGGCATTTTCTATCGCTTAAAGCCAATGAAAAGAGTATATTTGGATCCTGATTCGGATTTGGAAGTAGTTTTACATAAACCTGTCAGCCATTCCATAGTAGACAGCCTGAGCGATAAGGAGTTGCTTAAATTGACCACAGATACGATCGAGGGAGCTTATGTACCTTAGTCAGAAAATATGCATAAATTATTGGAAATCTAGTCTCTTGACAAATCCGTATTATTATGATATTCTGAATTATCGGATATTTCCGAAATTGAGGAGACTAGGTATGTCGAAAGGAACAAGATGCTGCCAGGTTGATGCTATAGTTTCTATTGATGCCCGGGGACAGATAGTACTACCCAAGGAAGTTAGGGAGAAAGCAGAGATTAATCCCGGCGACAAATTCCTGCTCATCAGTTCGGAATCGGAAGGAAAACTATGTTGCCTCTTGTTGGTTAAAGCCGCTGAGTTTGCTGGAACGGTCAAGGAAATGCTGGGTCCTATGGCTAAAGAACTATTGAGTTAATCAAGGAGAAACGAAATGAATGAGAACGAAATCAAGAAGAACGTAAGGGAAGGCTATGCGAAAGTCGCCAAACAGTCAACCTCATGCTGTACGCCGACCACTTCATGTTGCACCACCCTGCCGGAGACCGTTGGTAAGTCAATAGGCTACAATGAGCAAGAGATGTCTTCCGTACCAGAGGGCGCAAATCTAGGGCTAGGCTGTGGTAATCCGGTGGCACTGGCATCTATAAAAGAGGGGGAAACTGTCCTGGATCTTGGGTCGGGGGCAGGCTTCGACTGTTTCCTCGCCGCGCAGCGAGTAGGTGAAAAAGGGAGAGTAATCGGTGTTGACATGACTCCGGAAATGGTTGACAAAGCTCGTGAGAATGCCCGCGAAGGGAACTGCCATAATGTGGAATTCCGGTTGGGTGAAATCGAGAATCTGCCTGTCGCCGACAATACCGCTGATATTGTAATCTCCAACTGCGTCATCAACCTCTCACCAGACAAAGCGAGGGTTTTCAGGGAAGCCTTCCGGGCGCTTAAACCCGGCGGACGGCTAATGGTCTCAGACATAGTCCTGTTGAAGAAATTACCCACATTTATTATGAACTCAGTGTCAGCCTACGTCGGTTGTATCTCTGGTGCGGTGATGAAGGATGAATACCTTGCCACCATAAAGTCTGCCGGCTTCGATGATGTGAAAATAGTCGAGGAGAATGTGTTCCCCATCGACTGTATGGCGAACGACCCCACCGCTCAGGCGGTCATCAAAGAAATTAAAATGCCGGTAGACAAGATCATGGACTTTGCGAACTCCGTCTTGAGTGTAAGGGTACAGGCAAGGAAGATCCGGCACTGATCGAGAAGAAATGACATCGATCCAGAAGCCTAAATTATATACAAAGTATCCGTTATCCAGTGTTCTGATTTACAATGGTGCCACAATTGCCCACTATGTGCTTGGTGGCATCGGGATATTCCTCGGTTATGCTTCCTGGATAGGTTACCTGCTGGGATCGCTTTACCTTGCGTTCTCGTTCATAGAGATGTATGTGCACATGCCGCTGAAGGTATGCTGCAACTGTGTCTATTACAAACTGGATAACTCCCTGTGCATATCAGGCTTGAACTTAGTATCAAGGAAGATGGCAAAGGAGGGAAGTGTGGGGTCCTTCCCAAACCGTGCCAAGGGTTCGTTCTGCCCTAACAATCTATATATAGCAAGTCTAGTTGTTCCCATCATCGCCATAATCCCAGCCCTAGTCATGAACTTTTCCTTACCTGTATTATTCATATTGCTTGCATTAGTTGGCTTGCTTATATTTCGTTTCTTTTTCATCTTTACCAAGATTGCTTGTGTTCATTGTAGGGCACAAAATATTTGCCCCCAGGCTCAGTCAATGGGTTTCGGTAAGAAATAGCCCGACCGGGCTAGACACCTGCCGTCAAACAGGGTTAAACTAGCTTTCAGGTCTCTTGCCCAAGCGCAAGACTGTGCCCACGATAAAGTTTGACAGAAGGTAGGTTAACAGCACGTAGGGCCACATATAGCCTTTGAATATGTTCCAACCCACCAGGATTTCTGAGACGGGACGCCTCACCATTAAGCTGCCGCCCCATTCGAAGACCAACCATGTCCCCATCCAAAAAACGCCCAAAATCAGCAAATCTTTGGTGTTGTATTGTTTTACCGACCGTAACAGAAAGTAAGCTAGAATAAGGATGTAAATAGTCCGGGTCGACATCCCGATCTGATGGGCTATCAGGTCGCCCCAGCGCGGTTCATATACCAGATTAATAAGTATAAAAAAGTTTATGGCTGAAAGCCCTATTTCTAGGAACCAGAAAAACATCGCTCTTCTCATCAATGCATTGTTGAAAAAGGATTTTCTGGCTGCTGGTGATGATTCCCCCGATGAACGTCCAGTATTCAACCTTGTTCTCTTCTTGGTCTGCCCCAAGAGTATTTAATGGCTTGATTGGGGCAATTATTGATCAGGTGACGATTATATCACAAACTGATATAATCCCGTCGATCATTCATCGATTGTTGTCTGATAGGAAGAGCGTCTTGCGAGAGAAACTCGATTCGTCTCAATCTACCTCTATATATTTTGCAAATTAATATTTTGTCTGGCTAGGTGTACTAATGATTAGCATTGCCCTGTCCGATGCTCTTTCGTTATCGTAGATAATATGTCAAACAAATTGTTTATCATTAAATCCATTCATACGTTCGTCTTCTTTTTCCAAGTAGCGTGTCTGGTTTACGTGCTGTATGCTGGGCATAACCAGGAACTTCAATCTGTTACTATAGATTGAAAACAGGGAAATGACCAATGCTCAAACGCCTTCTGGCTCTCAATATTCGGCCTCATCAGGGGTATCATCAGACTGCAGGAGTCATTTGCCTCGTTTATGCCTTCTGGGTGAAGTTTAAAATGGGAAAATGAACCTTTTCCACATTAATGGACTATATATAACAGAGGGATGATGCCAGACTCAACGGAAAATTGGCAGAGCGGTGATGTGAATGCCTTTGAAACGCTGTACCGGCAGTATGAGAGGCTGGTCTTCAGGACGGCCTACCTCATCACCGGCAGCAGAGAGGCGGCCGAGGATGCCCTTCAAGAGGTGTTTGTTGCGGTGTGGAAGTCCCGGCATACCTATGACCCGAGTAAAGGCAAGCTCACCACCTGGCTGCACCGCATCACCGTCAACCAGTGCTCAAAAAAGAAGCCAGGGAAAGCGCCTGCCGTATCGCTTGAAGAAAGGGGGATTGACCTGCCGGAAATGAAGCGCTCTCAACCGGATGACATACTGGTCAGCAAGCAGGAATACGACCGGCTGCTCCGGGCAATGGATAAGCTGGATACGAAGCACCGCTCGGTGCTGGTGCTTAGATACTTTAACGGCCTGTCCTACCAGGAGATTGCGGAGGCCCTGGGGATACCGCTGGGCACGGTGAAGTCCCGGCTTAACCAGTCGCTCCGGTATTTAAAGGAACAGATGAACCCGGGGGAGGCAGAGGTATGAGGGAAGAGAAGACGGACTGCAACCAGATATGTGAGCTTTTGACCGCCTATCTTGACGGCGAGGTCACACCAGGAGAGAAGGCATATATTGAGGCGCACCTGACCGGCTGCCCGCAGTGCCGTGCCGAACTGGGAGCGTTATCGGCTACACGGGTGAGTCTGCAAAGTGTGCTCAAATCAGTGGCTGAAGAAGTCTCTCCTTCATCACAGGCGGGGGAAAGAGTAAAAGCCCGCCTGGAGAAAAAGGGTAGCTGGCTTAACGGTCTGCAAAGACTGCTGACCAGCAGGACATGGCAGGTGGCCACAGTTACAGCAGTCGTCGTTGTTATAGCAGCGGTGGCTGCCATCTGGCAGTTTGGCGGAGTCGGACAGGCACCGCCGGCGCCTGTCCCGGCGCCAAGTCCCCCCCCAGTACCAACTCCAGCCCCGGGACCCACGAGAATGGTGGAGTTTGAACGGGTTGAACCTGTCGTCTTCGTCCTTGGGGAGAAAGTAGAGGTAACGTTGTCCTTTATCAACGAGGCTTCCGAACCTCGCATAATGAGCCCGTTTCCTCCAGAAATAAACATTGAGCGGCCGAATACGCAGCCTCCGGATAGTGTGGTTCGCTCATTTGCGGCGGGTAGTCAGGAAGTTCGATTGGAGCCGGGGGAATTGGTCACCTATGAACTGGTCTGGGACCAGAAAGATGATAGGGGGCAACAGGTGGCACCCGGGTGGTATGGCGTCGAGGTTACAGCCGCCAGCAGGGGAATCTCAGAAACGAGAGGGGGGCATGTACGTGGCTGGGCAACCAAAGTGCTCATTCAGCCCCCGCAGGGTGTGATGGAAAGAACAATCGAGCTGGGAGAAACCAGGACTGCCGCCGGGACAACATTCACCCTGCAACGGCTGGAACTGACTGCCACGGGATTGAAAGTATACGCATTTAACACACCCCCGGACTACAACCTGCCTCAGGGCCCCATGCTCCCCTCGCCTCAGCTGATGGGCCTTCACGCTGAGGCCGAATACCGCGTGGATGACGGTACAGTAAAACAGACCGGGCCATCCGGGATTCGCTTTCTGGATGACGGTATGCTGCATACCTGGGACAATCTTGACCCTGTCCCCAGCGATGCCAGAGAGCTCACCTTCACCATAACCAGGCTTGGCGACTGGGAAGGCCCCTGGGAATTCAAGATACTGCTGGAGTAGCTCAGGAGGTGTTAAAATGGTAAGGATGAGAGTTCTGTTCGCTGTCGTGCTTCTGGCGCTCGGATTAATCGCCCCGGCAATCGGTTGTCGGTCAGAGCCAGAGCTCACACCCAACGTGAAGACACCGGTTCCGGTGGAGGATGGTATCCTCATGGAGATGCATACCAGAACCACCTTGGCTGGGGTGGGCAGACACCTGACCATTTCGGCGGACGGTTCCATAGTTTACTTAGACGACAGAGGGCTGAGACATCCGACAGAGGAAAACCCGCCAATTCGGATTACGAGAGCCGGACAGCTTACGAAGGCCGGACTAAGCGGCCTGCTGGAGATGGTTGATGCCTGCCCCTTCGATGCCGAAGGGAACTGCGATGCCCGTACGGAAGTGATCGATACCGACGCCATCAGCGTTTTGACCGTTTATTATCAGGGGGTAACGAGGACAATAACGGCCAACTATCAGCCGCTCTTTCACCTGTTTCACCCGGAAGTCTCCGAGCTGACAGATGTACCCGAGCCGGTGAGAAAGCTCTATCGGCAACTCAAGAGTATTATAGATAATAATACGTCACAGATATCGGAGGAAGCGATATCAAGTTGAGGTGGTAATGATAGGTAAGATAAAGCTCTATGCCGGTCTGCTGAGTCCGGGAATGGTGGTGATTACGGATGGAATATGGTTGGGGTAAGAATCACTCTGTGAAAAAGCTGAGTATTTCAATCGCTATATTGCTGGCCCTTATATTTACAGCTACAGCTTGGCCCCTTCCTGCTAAGGCTGACGGCGGGCCGATGGTTGACCCCAACCTGTTCGCCAAACTGAAAGAGGGGCAGCAGATAGCTGTTATTACGCTTGAGGATACAGATTCGGCGTCTGTTGACCTTTTCATTTCAATTCTGGACCAGACCGGGGGGTCTCATGAGGTCGTCTTTTTCGTTCCGCTGGGCGTGAAGGCCGACGGGTTCGCCGTCCGGGAGCAGGACTCCCTTGCCTTCAATGACCAGCTAACCAGCCAGCTTGACATGGCGCTCTTTAACAGCTACCGCCGGAACCAGCGGTTCATGCAGTACCTGTTTGCAGGCGCTTTGCTGACCAACGGGGTATGGCTTACCCCACTGTGGCTGCCTCTCCTGTTTACCGGCTGCGCCGAGGCGCCTCCGCCCGTATCAACCTTCAGGACAGATAGCTCAGAGGTCAGTATCTTCGGGCTTGACGAGTCCACCGACCTTGAAGCGCTGATAAGCACCACCGGTCTTGATCCATCGGTGACGGAAACTCTGTCCCGCCTCCGGGGACAGCAGATAGCCGTCGTGAATTTACATACTCAGCCTCAGAAGACAGCTACCGGGCCTGCGAATGAAAGTGCCGAACCGACCGGCGAGCCGGGACTGCACCTCTCCTGGCAGACCACCCTCGCCACCTCCGAATCCGGGAAGACATATGCTTACCCGCTGGGGACCGGCGCCGCCTGGGCGCATCCCATTGAGATGACCAGGGTCTATGTTCTAGTGCCTGAGGAGCTGGACTTCACCGTGCAGTATCCCCAGCTCGGGGAGAACCGCTCGGGATTCACGAGAAAGCAGTGGCATTACGAGCCGCGTATCGCGGATGCGGGTCAGGAGCCGGCTTATGCGGTGGATACCGCAACCGATGTGTCTATTTATCCCTACCGTGGGCGGCTGAACATCTGGCGGGTCACCTACACCAACAGCAACGCTGCCGAAGATATCTTGATAACGGTTAACGAAAGTTCGGGAAGCAGCCTCGGCGCCAGCCTCAGGCGAGCTGGCCCGGAACTGGCCCTCATAATCGGCCTGATTATCGCTGCCCTGTTCTGGATCATGGCCTGGTACTTCCTGATGCCCCGCCTGCTGGGCAGAGACCGCAAGACTAAAGGTCTGTGGCGATTGTCGCTAACCTACATCGGGTGGAACCTTCTCTTGTTCCTGCCCGGGGCCATTCTGTACATTATCTTCTCCTTCGGTGAGCAGGCCCTGGCCTTGCTGCTCCTGGTGCTGCTGTTTGGTGCCGCGAGTGTTCTTACGTTCTCTCTTAGACATCTGCGCAAACTGGGCGTCAGCACCGCTCAAGGTGTAAGGGCTTTTGTCATAGTTACGTTGGCCAGCAACGGCGCCTACCTTCTCTTCGTTCTCGGCTATGCCAGACTGGCTGGCGTCATATAAGAGAATATCAGAGCTTTCGGAGGTCGCTGCGGCCACAATCTGCAAAAGTCCAGAGGTGTGTGATAAAGGGGGCTACAAAATTGAATGTGGTGACCGGGGCCTTCAGCTACACCGGTAAATACATAACACAGCGGCTCCTGTCCAAGATGGCCTGATGTCCGATCTCTTCGTTTCGGCGGGCCCACCAACAGGACGCGTGCGGCTGAGCGAGTGGTTGGAGCAAAACGCTGGGACGGTAGGAGCTAGCTATATCTCTGATTTGCAGCGACATTATCGCTGATTTCCGTACAAGTGGGCATGAGGTCATAAGTGTTTACCCATTGCTTGGGGTGGTGTTGGGGGAGGTTTAGTATTCTAAATTCAGTATATAGTAGGCAAAACTTACAAAGGCCCCTGAAGCAATGAAGACCACTCCCAAGGCGGCTTCAATTGCAGCCTCACTTCTATGCTGGCTACTATGGAAATCCACGGAGTCATGTATGAGCTTCTGCACATCATCCACCAGAAGTACTTGGTTTTGCACATCATCCTGCCTGGCGGCAATTTGTATCCAGATGCCACCAGGGTCTCGCTGTACCGGGTGATAGATTCTATCGCCGACTTTTGTTTCCTGGTTCCTCTTTCGTTCCCAACTTGGCTTCTCTACTACACCCAGCCGATGTTCAGTCTCAGCTCGTTCGAATTTCCGCACGTGATTTCGCAGCCTTACTACTCGGACAAAACGCCTGATGCCCTCCAATGCGAAACACCCGGCTATCGTCGCTATTACCCAGATGGGTGCACCTTTGGCAGAGCTAGCTAGAACGCTAAGCAGGTTATCCCAATTATCGATTATCCAATACCAAATACCGTACCAGTCCAACGAAGATATACCTCCGTTTCTTTGTCTACAACCTTACCTAGGTGTGCCGATATGCCGACTTTACCATCTGGGCGAGTTCTTGGTTGAATAATAGCTCTCTTTGCCAATGCTAACACACTATTAGGCGGTTTTGAATTACCCGAAGGTATTTACCAAGATAGTCAATTAGTATCATACGAAACCGAAGCCTGATTTTTTTCTGCTGAAATGATTCTCTATCCGAGTTACAAAGACCATCTTGGCCAGAATTCAATCCCCTTCTGTGATGAAGCCGTGGGCGTGCGGAATGCAGTTATGATAATTGAGAGAGGTGGTGCTGAGTAGTCGATAGGTGTGCCAATAAATAACCGCTGTTCTCCCTTCAGGCCGGTGATGCAGGCCAATGCAAAAGCTCACATGAGGAGTAGCAACCCGCTCGGGACGAGTGATGGCTAGTCATACATTTCCTCTTCGGACCGCAGAGAGGTTACCACGGTCTTCACCATCTCTTTGAAGTCTTGTGTCGACATAGTCACAATTACCCAGTCTCTGAATCTGGTTACTTGCTCTAACTTGGTATTGATTGCGAGCCTTACTTTGTCCTTTCCCTTTCCTAGGGTGAATGCAGGCACTGCGCCCTTCTCCTGTTGGTTCGCTCCAAGTGACATCAAGAACGTTATCTCTTCGTTACTCATCTACTGTCTCCCAAGGGACTGCATCTTCTTTTAAGCCACTGACCTGGCCTAAGCTGATTCTTGCTCCTTCAAGTCTATTTCACGTGCTGGAGCTTCAGTGTAGTCCTTATCGCCGGGGGTTGTCAATATCTTCAATCCTGTTGAACTCTTCAACCAGGACGTGTGACAAATGGCCAACTGCCAAAGGACTCAACGGGTTAACGGTCTGTTCAACCTCGTTCTCTCATGTCAACTACGCACGGGTGGGTATCAAGGCTGAGACAAGTTCCGAGTCCTTAGGTGCAGTTTGACTGGAACAGCTTTCTAGAACATAAAACTAGAACACAAAACCTTCCCACAAATGGGTCTGATGTGAAATAGTGGAATGAGCAGGTTTATATAGCTTTGAGTAGGTAAAGGCAGGGCAAATCAAATCGAATAATGGAGGTGACAGATGAAACTGGTGGTTATCGGGTTCGGGCAATGTGGTGGCCGGATTGCGGACGAGTTCAGTAGTATAAACGACAGGGCACGTTTTCGCCGCAGGATAGAGATAGTCTCCGGTGCGTTCGCTGTAAACACAGATGTTGCTGATCTGAGCAGCCTATCGAGCATACGGTCGGACTACCGGCACAGAATCCTCATCGGCAGTCGCAAGACCGGTGGTCATGGGGTGGGGAAAATAAACGAGCTAGGCGCTGAACTGGCCAGGCTTGATGGTGACAAGGTCATTGACGCGGTAAGATCAGACGATCACTTCTACGAGGCAGATGCCTTCTTACTTGTCAGTAGCGCTGCTGGCGGCACGGGGTCGGGGTCAATGCCGATAATGACGAAGACAATCAAGGAGCGCTATGGTGACAAGCCGGTATACGCGCTTGTGGTTCTCCCCTTCGAGCATGAGGAGGCGACAGAGGCCAGAACGATTCATAATACTGCTACCTGTTTGAAAGCGGCCTACTCGGTCGCCGATGCCGTATTCCTGGTTGAAAACCAGCGGTACGTCAAAAAGGACGCGTCGCTTGCAAATAACGTGGCGGCAATCAACCGGTTGATAGTCGAGCCATTTTACGACTTACTTTGTGCCGGTGAGGAGAAAAAACCGAAATATATTGGTGCCAGGCTGCTTGACGCCGGAGACATAATACAGACTCTTTCCGGATGGACAGTGC
>CAZNSC010000049.1:18122-20219 GCA_964575695.1 uncultured Dehalococcoidales bacterium | reverse complement strand
GATGTAGCCCGCCACTAACGGGCCGATAGCGGCTCCAATCGTGGGGCCGAGACCCAGAACCCCAAAAATCAAGCCGTGTGACCTCAGCCCAAACAACTCGGCCGCCAGAGGCGAATGTGATGTCCCGATGCCCGCCATGAAAGAGCCAAAGAGAGCAGCAAAGAGGTAGAGCATCCACTCTTCGGTGAGTGTAACCAGCCAGAATAAGGCTGCCGACATGGCAATGAAGCCGATGATAATAACCCGCCTGTTCCCGATTCTATCAGCAGCGTTACCTAAGACCAGCCGGCCCGCAATACCCATCCCGCCAACAATAGCCAGAGTATTGGCGGCACCGGTGTCCGAAATTCCTAGCTCGGTGGCATGGGGCACAAGGTGTACCATGATGGTGAACATGCAGAACCCCAAACAGAAGAATATGGCAAGAACCAGCCAGAACTGTCGGGTGTAAACTGCCTCCTTGAGAGAAAATCCCTTAGGCGTCAATTCCACATCATGAACTTCTACTCGATGTTCACCGTAGGGTCTTTGCCCCAACCGAGATGGGTCGCGTCTCAGAAGCTGGGCAGCTAGAACAACGACTACCAGGGCTATCGTACCGATTATGGTGTAGGATGCCCGCCAATCATAACTGAGGATAAGCCGACTAGCCACCGGTGGTGCGATCAATCCACCTATACTGGAGCCGGCTAGAACAATGCCCGTCATTATGGTTCTTCTCTCGATAAACCATCTGGCGACTGTTGACGCTAGCGCGACGATGGTGCCACTCATGCTGGTGCCAATTATCACCCCGTAGAACAAATAAAACTGCCAGATGGCACCAATCTGTGACATCAGTAAGTAACCTAGACCCAGAAGGCAGCCACAGAGTGTCATCACCATCCGAGGACCGAACCTATCGTTGAGTCGCCCCATGACAATGCCTAGTAGGCCCTGCGTAATCATGGAAAGTGAGAAGCCACCTGAGGTCATTGCCCTCGTCCAACCAAACTCGGTTAGCATTGGTGTGAAGAAGACCCCGAAGGCAAAATAGGTGCCCCAGGTGGCCACCATGATACATAGGGCGGCTATGACCACGATATAGCCATAAAAAAACCGTGGCTCAACCCCGGGCGATTGCCGAACTTTCTGACTGGTGATGATAGGCCTCTGCTCTGTGACTTACCCAAGAGCCTGGTTTGCATAAGGGTCTCTTGTTACTGGTGCCCAATTATAGCATGGCGAGGTCTTAACACAAAAGCGTGAGCCTGTGATAGTGCTTCAGGCTTAAATTAAAATGGGGCTTCGTATTTTAGGGCTTGGTGGACTTACTCAAGCCTCAGAGCTGTCTGGACTCTCTTCAGGCATGTGTGGGATTGGCTGGCCTTATTATATCTTGACCGTTCTCGAGATAAAAGCGCCATTTGCAGGATATGTCCTCAGGGTGTGGGTCGGGAGGGGCGAAAAGACAGGCAACCCGAATCCTGTCATCTATTTCTCGGGCGAAGGTTACAAATTCAAGTCGGTGCATTTCTTTGCACGCAAACTCACCCAGGCCCCGTCTCCGTCTGGCCTCTTGTGTCGCGCATGAGGGCACAGAGATGCTAAGTTCACCGTCTGCTTCTTCAATCTGAAATGACATTAGGATACACCACGGGAAGAATCTGAGGGCCTTGACAAAACCTTTGAGGCCTCTTTCCCGGATGTTGAATCGAGACACCAGGTCTTTTGCTGCCATACCGCTAATACGGCCCCACACGTTTTCGTTGATTCGCTCAGCGGTCTGCTCGTCAAAACGCTCAGCCACATTGATGAACCAGAAGGCATCAACGACCCTATAGTGCCAGAGCAAAAACTCGATGTACTTTCTTAGCTCTGGTGCCCGCATATCCCGAAGTGCTCCCATATCCATGATGATCTCCCCGCTTGTTTTTAGATGATGATATTGATTCTGGCTCCACACTATATATATCGGTAGATGTTCGATAAATAGGTGTTTAGCAGTCGTTGGTTCTGCCTATGCTTTCGGCCATACCCTTAATATGCCATCTCCGTTTCAGTCTGTTTAATGAGTATAGTCAGTACAGCACCAGCAGTACCGACGGCAGCGCTGAG
>CAZNSC010000049.1:11587-18112 GCA_964575695.1 uncultured Dehalococcoidales bacterium | reverse complement strand
ACTCAGGACACCCAGAATAAGACCGTGTGAACTCACCCCGTAGAGCCTGGCCACCAGAGGTGAGTGTGAAGTGGAATTACCGCCGTAGGCGGTGCCGAAGGCAACCGCAAACAGGTAGAGCGCCCACTCCTCTTTGGCCATCATCAGCCAGAGATAGGCTAATACCCACAGAATAAAGGTAATGATTATGGTTTGCTTATTCCCGATTCTATCTGCGGCGTTACCCAGTATGACTTTGGCGACAATACTTACGCCGCCAACGACTACCAAAATATTAGCCGCGCTAGCCGGCGAAATTCCCAGGTCGGTGGCATGTGGTACAATGTGTACCATGGTAGCGAATAAACTGAAGCCATAACAGAAAAGCACACCACCAGCAAGCCAGAACTGCCTGGTATGAAGCGCTTCATGCAGTGAGAAAGACCTAGCCAATCCCAGCCCCAGCTGTTCTTCTCCGTTCTTGCCATATGGTTGTTGTCCTACCTGGGTGGGGTCACGCCTAAGAAGCTGGGCAGCCAGCATGATAACTAGCCATGCTGCGCCGCCCATGATGATATATGATATGCGCCAATCATAGACAGAGATGAGCCAAGTAGCTATTGGTGGCCCAGCCAATACGGCAGTACCAGAACCAACCAAAACAATACCTGTCATCATGCTCCGTCTCTTGGTAAACCACCTGGCTACGGTTGACAAGGCCGGGATAGCAGAACCACCCATGGCAGCGCCAATTATCACCCCGTAGAACAAATAGAACTGCCAGATGGTACTTACCCGTGACATTAGTGAATAGCCCAGACCCAACAGGAGACCACAAAGGATGACCACCACCCGAGGCCCGAGCCTATCGTTCAGTCTTCCGATGACAGTGCCTAGCAAGCCCTGCATAATCATGCCAAGTGAGAAGGCGCCTGAGGTGAGTGCTCTAGTCCAGCCAAACTCGGTTAGAACCGGCTTGAAAAAGACACCAAAAGCGTAGTAGGGACTCCAGAACGCCACCGTGACGACCAGTAGAGCCCCAACAATAACATAGCCATAGAAAAAGCCCAGTTTGGCCCCGCTGGATTGCTGGACTTCATTAACGGACATCATGAACCTCTGATATGCAGTTCATTCAGATGACATGTATGAAAGGGGTAAATCGGGTGTTAAGGTCAGACACCCTTAGAAATAAGGGTAAGCAGAGTGTGGTCAGGTACAAGGCTTCACTACGCGCCCTTTTTGCATTTCAAAGCTGGGATAATTGTGACCTCCGAAGTTTTGTGAGCACCCCCCGCTCCGCCTCTAGGTCAAGTATGCCTGGACTGGGCATGTCAAAGGAGATCCCGTAGGCTGCGGCGTTAACGTAATCATTGAAGCTTATACTGAAAGTCGATGCCTTCCCTCGTGGGATTGCCCATTCCAATACGCGCTCCCTGTTGGTGGCCACAGGCTCATTGTCTTTGTTATAGACGGTGATTATGACTTCCATATCCTCGAGCGTTACCGGCGCATCGTTCCTGACCTCCCCCTGGAAATGGGCTATCCCTTCACCCTGCCCTATAGACCCGGGTCCTTCCATAGACCCTTCAAATCTAAGCAGCGTTATCTTATAGTGAGGAGGTTCGGGCGCTGGTGTTGGTGTTGGAGTCGGCTCTGGCGATGGGCTCGGGGCAGGTGGAGTGGGCGTTGGTTTCGGGGAAGCAGATGGGCCAGCACATGCTCCGAGTAGAGCTATGCCAAGAACCAGGACTATTAGAATTCTTTTCATTTCAGCCCCCTTATCACTTCGGTTATAAGAGCCTTGTACCCAGTAAGGCTCAAATTAAAAACCGCCTTTTGCCCCTAAACCGTGACAAATGCCAATTATTATTTATTATCTTATACCTCTCAAAGGTACCGTTGTCAATACCTGCATTTGAGGCTGTGATAATGCTTTGGGCTATCCCCGAACTCTGCTGGCCGGCTATATCTGACGACCATTTCCGGGCCTTCCAGCCTCCTAATCGTATAATGTGTTTAACATTTGTATCAGTTCGATGTAGGTTGGCAGCAATGGTTATCGGTAATCTCTCAGTATATACACAGGTTTTGATGCCGGCTAGCTCGTTAGGTCTTATACTGCTATCCCACACAGAGATATTATAGCTTTGTTGAGGCATCTTGGATAGAGTACTATCGTATACTTGGAAATGCCTTGTCTTGTTGAAGCACGGGATCCGTGTGGTGTAGAATTGGTTAGCTTCTTTGGTGACATGGTTTATATCTGGCGTGCTGTGTGGGGGAGTGCCGGAACTGGCAGACGGGCCAGACTTAGGATCTGGTGCCGCAAGGCGTGGGGGTTCGAGTCCCCCCTTCCCCACCAAAGGTCAGGCCCCCCTTCGTGGCGGTGCCTCTATACGGGGGTGCCTGCCGGACCAATTAATTCCGCAGTCACTGGATCAACTAGACCATTTGGGACACTTCAAGCGTAAATACTGGTGGAGTAGTCTGAGACGAAGGTGTTGGTGTGATCGGCGGACTGCCAATCTACTCAATATATGAATACGATGCCGACAGACATAGCACAGGGAATGTCATTCGGGTTTGGCTCAATAGCACGAATCATATAGGCGTTCCATCCCAGTTTTGCGGCAAGGTCGAAGACATCAATGCCCACGGCTTCCATTGATGGTCTTGCCCGCAGTGGGTGACGGCAATTCTCATTCTGCAAAACTGCGCAGGGCGTCCCACCGCACAGATTGCCGTTGCAGCTTCCGGCACTAAAGCCCATCGCTAGGTCATAACCCTTGGACTGCACGTACGACTCTAGCCGGCCTACAATTTGCCACGTCTTTGCGTGAAAGGACTTCAGTTGCTGCAAACGTGTTTTGGCCTCTTTGTGGGCGGTTTCTGATAATGCTGTGTAATCTTCAACGGATCCCACATCGCTTTTGAATACCACAGCCCATTGATATTGGTCAAACACCTTTCTCATGAAATCTGGCTGGGGAGTGTTCGGAGGACAGTAGGGGGTACGGCCAGCGGCTTCGCACCGCGGCACGAGGCACTTCATCCACACCCTCTCCTGTACCACCACGCAGGAAGCAGGTATGACCTCAGCAGCGGAGGCCCCCAATTCTAGGGCCTTTTCCCGGAAACCAAGTAGATCCCGGCTTAGTTCCTCACATTCTATTATCCTCAAAGAGGGTTTTCGGGCCTGTGTTTTCCTAGTTCTTCTCCCTTTCGATACTTGCATCATCCCCCACCTCGACTAACCAGGAGTTTCCATTGCCAAACCGTTGTTTATGCACCCGTCCGGTTTACCTCTGCTTTGGTGCCGTGTCTTTAACCGCACTGGGCCTTATTAATACATGTGAATAACCCTGAGTTCGTCCAGACCGATCCCCTTCCCAGGAGGCACGAATAATGTGGTATTTGGAGCCTCTACTATCGCTATCCCTTCCAGTTGATTCCCGGGCACTAACTTATCCATCTCAAATAAAGGCGTGTCATGCCACTTACCGCTAAAATAGACGCGCCTTTTACCTTTGAGAGCACTGTCGCTGGGTTTCGGAGATGCCTTCACTCCTCTAGGGATTAGAGGCTTGATCTTTGGGACTGTGGACTCGAGCCCAACCTCTAGTATTTGGAAACCGCCCTGTGGGAATCTTGCACCCAGTGCGTAAACCTTCGTATAGACGTCTTCAAACTTGGCAGTAAGCCGGTCGAAATCTGCTGGGCTACCTATCCTCCTCGTTGGCAGGGTCACTTCTAAATCATCGTATTGTCCGCCATACCTCACAAAGGCAAAGGGGCGCAGGATGACCTGAGCTTCTTCAAATCCTTCTTGCTTGGCAAACGCTAGGGCCTCTGTTTCCAACTCGTCCCACGCCTTGTTCATCGGTTCAGCCACTGTCATTTTGAAGTCATCTGAAGTTCCAGAGGGCACAAGGACGTTGACACTCTTGTGATACCGGTGCAAGTATTCGGCTGTGGCACACCCAAAGGCAGAGAAGGCAGCCGCCCAGGGGACAGTGATAACATCCCTGAAGTCTAATCCCTCTGCGAACCCCGCCATGTGCATAGGGCCGGCGCCACCGTAGGTGAGCAGAGTGTAATCTGCGGGATTGTAGCCGTGGGCAAACACGGCACTCTTAATATGCTCACGCATGATGCTCTCATTAAGTCTGATGATACCTTCAGCGGCTTCGTACACATCCGTCCGCAGGGGGTCGGCTATGGTCTCTTTAACCGCCCGGTATGCCTTTTCTATATTAAGCTTTATCTTGCCACCAAGATAGTAGTCTGGGTTAAGTACACCAAGCAACAAGTCACAATCTGCGATTGTGGGCACTTCATTTCCTGCATCATAGCACACCGGCCCTGGATCAGCCCCGGCACTTTCAGGCCCGAGAGTGATGCGCTTGGTAGCAGGATCAAGGCGAATATACATACCCACGCCAGCACTCACCGAGTCAACAGTGAGCATGGGGAGATTGAGGATGAATCGTGCATACTCAGACTCACGGGTAATAGGGATGGTGCCTTCTGTGATCAGACCGACATCGAAGCTGGTTCCTCCCAAATCAGCAGCCACGATGTTCTTGGCACCGATCATCTCTCCTAAGTAGCCTGCCCCTATGATGCCGCCTACCGGGCCTGAAACCATAGATTCGTACAGGCGCGGATACCTGATATCACAGAGACCACCGTAGGATAACAAAGTCTGCAGATGACGTGTGAACCCCTGATCTGTAAGCCGCCTCTCGATCTTGAACAGGTGCTCCCTGACCGGCTCCGCAGCATAAGCCTGGAGCGTTACGCTATTGAGCCGGGGTAACTCTCTTGCAATTCGGCTCACCTCGTGTGACATGAGAATGGGGACCTCGTGACCTACCTCAGTCATCACTTCTTTCGCTATGCGCGCCGCCGCCTGTTCATGGGACGGATCAACAAATGAAAACAGGAACATGACCACAATCGTTTCTATGCCTTCATTGAGTAGATCCCTGACCGCCTGTCGTACCTCGTGTTCATAAAGGGGTATAGCCTCCTTACCAAAAAGGTCGGTCCTTTCTGTGATTCCCTTCATATGTCTTTTAGGAACCAGCGGGGGATTAGCGAAGTGAGTCACCGAGTGGAGACGGTCGGCGTAGGAATATCCGGCGACTTTTTGAAAACCTCGTTCCAGAGTAAAGCTATCCTCAAACCCCTTGGTTATCAGGACACCTACCTTGCGTCCCCGCCGCTGTAGTATCGTGTTCAGCATCGTGGTTCCGGTGTAGGCCGCTACTTGTGCCGGGGTAACTGCCTGTCTAGCGCTACTACTCAGGTCAATACCCCAATAGGAGAAGGCATCCTCTAATGACTCCCAGAAGCCGACGGACTCATCATGAGGCGTGGTGGAAGCCTTGCCTACACTGAACCCACCCTGGGCATCTACGATAAACATGTCCGTCATTGTTCCGCCAGCGTCACACGTCATAATCACCGGTTCTCTGACTTTTGACATATTATTCCTCCTCATTAGTGGTGCTCTTCTTACCCGGTCTGTTTTATCGGGCTAATGCCCAGAACCTATCAAACTGCTCACCCCACTTTGGAGAGAGGCCTCGGACCTCGGCATACATCCGCCCAATCTCTTCGGGAAGCTCACCTGCCTGTACCCGCTGACGCTGCACCCGCCACCATTCTTTAACAGGTATTCCCCTTTGCAACCGCCGCTGCCTGATTGATGACCGCAACTCCTCAGTGGCCTTGACGTCGGCACGCCACTCCTTACTCGCGTCATCGAAGAAGGCTTTTACCCCGTAGATTGCTTCAGCAGCCCGAAGAGAGATGAAGCCGTTGGTTAGATCTTTCTCAACCAGCGACAGGTCGCGGTCCAGCGGGTCACCAAAACCCGGGCCCGAATTCGTCCTCGACATGAAAATGTCGTAGTTCTTCAAGCCTACCATGGGGTATGCCATGTCAAGTCCGATTTTGACATCCCCTTCTACGAGTTCAAGCAATTCCGGCCGCCTGGGGTCGCCCAGCTCATGGGGCAGCGGCTTGTGTGAGGCAATCATCTGCTGTGCATTGGTGTTCTTGGCCATGGTATGGGTGACCGCCGGGCTGGGGTAGCCTCCACATAGGGACTGGTTCAAGAAGAACCATGAAGGTCCAGCGTAGGGCAAGGCCATCAGGTCATTCGTATTCCATATAAGGAATACGGGAGAAAAGACAGTTCCACCGCGGTAGCGACCAGCACCACCAGCATCAATCATGACTCTCCTGCCCAGGTATAAATAGGGAAACATCTGTTCCCACACCTCTGCATTCCCCTGGTCGCCCTCGGGGTTCCAGATAGACCACCCACAATCTATGCCATCCATGATACCCCTGGCGCCACTGCCACCGGCAGCTATTTCATAGTTATTCCCGCTGGCGATGCCACCATACTGATTAGTCCCTCCCAGGTCCCCGGCCGACGCCAGAACTGTGCCTCCCAGCAGCACTTCCTCTACATAGCCACGAGCGTACAGACTTCGACTCAGCAATTTCATAAGGCTTGAGAACCCGATG
>CAZNSC010000049.1:0-11487 GCA_964575695.1 uncultured Dehalococcoidales bacterium | reverse complement strand
TTTACTTCTCCGCGGACGTAAACAGCACCGGCAATCTTTGCCCGGTCATCCAGAAGCCAGTACTGAGGAATGCGCGTGTTCTTGTTTATGCGCATCTCGTAATCTCGGGTTAACCTGTCTTTGGTCGCCACTCTCTCCCCGCTAATGTGCAGGCCTTCTTGAAACCGCGAGACCAGAGTGACATTCATGCCCTGACCGGGTACGGCGGCGCCGACGTCAAGCTCGTGGGTAACGGCTCCTATCCACCCGATGACCTTGCCGTCCTGGCAGACGGGTGTTACGAAGTACACATCAGGAATATGCACGCCGGCTATGGTCATATCATTGCTGCAATAGTAGTCTCCCTCTTCAAATCCGGGGTCATCTTCATAACCGTTCTCGAGCAGCCACTTGATGAACATGCCCATTACCCCGATGTGTGCCATGAGGCCTGTGGAAAATATCACCGAGTCCCCTTCCGGGGTGAAAAGTCCGTAACACAGCTCCCCCTGCTCTCTGGTCACCACCGATGAGGCGATCATCTTGGACACAGCTCTGGCGGCAATCGCTGAAGCTAGCAGCCGGGAATGCAGCAGTTCATATTTGATGGGGTCCCGGCCCTTGAGTTGCAGTTCCTCAATGCCATATACCCGCCCCGTTTTATGGAAGGCCTCTTCACTTTTTCGCAGCCGGTCAATAAGTTTTTCTTCCATTTAGCTTGCCCCCACAAGACTGGATATTGGGATTCACGGTTGCTTTAGTTTGTCTTTATCTAGCTCTCTTTGGCCCAACCCTCTATTACCCGGTCTGTTTTATCCTCAAGAGGTAGCTCTTCTTCAAGCGGACGTCCGAGCCACTCCCGGTAAAAAGCGTCAAGGTCAGGCAAGAAATCAAAAGTAATGGGATACCCTGGAGGGACGGACTCTACCTCTAGCTGGGTACCACAACCCGGGCAGTAGAACTCCCGAATTTCATTCATCTCCGGGCGACAACCTTTCATCACTCCCGGATAAATCTCATCAAGTTTCTCCGCCGTGTCCCTCACATAGACCAGCGCATTTAGTTTCCAGTTAATCCTATAGTCCCCAAACTCATAACCGCATTCACATTTCACAACTCGCTCGTTGGCCTTCTTCACGATGTACAGGTGCTCGCCTAAAGGCAGAAGGATCTGCTCTGGCCAATGGACTCTCTCCTGCAAAATCGTGATGTACTTATCGAAGCGGTCAGTGTCTTTAGGCTCGGTCATGATCCTCTTGACTGTTAGAAGGTCGAGCTTACCCTCGATTAGATCTTTGATTGTCTCTTTCTCATAAACACTCATGTTTTCCATCTCCCTCCTTATAAAGAATAGTGCAGGGTTGTTATTGCCTAGATAATGCTCAGGTTAGGTCAGTTATTCCCATCCCCGCAAGGGGCCTGACTGTGTCCACCTTCTGCATATTGGCTCCAGCGTAACTTTAGCTGTCCGTTTTCAAGCCCGTGTTTCAACTGGTGCTATTAGCCTTATTCCCAAAATGGAGCCGAAAAGGAAACTAGACTCCAGAATTCAGCAGAACTCAACCTCCCTCTTTGTCAGGTGGCCCTGGTCCTCGGTGCGGAGGCCACATGGTTGTAAACTTCGCAGAGACATACCTGCCGTATATACTTAAAGATAGTCAGTTGCCTCGAAATAGTCTTATTTCCCCGACGATACCTTTATGCTCAGGATTTCCCTTGCCTCATCCGCGGTTGCCAGGTCCCTTCCAAGTGCCCTTGCGATCTGAACCACTTTTTCTACGGGCTCTGCGGGTTTCTTAATGAACTCATCCTTGTGCGGGCATGCCCAGAACTGGTCTTCTATCCCGATGCGTACCAGGTCCACACCGAGCATTATTCCCATTACAATCATCGGCAGCCAGTTTCTACCTCCTGCGTGAATCCCGATGGTGCAGTCAGGCATAATTTTCTTCACCATTTCTACGCTGCTGATTAGGTTTAGGTAGGACATGGGGTCGGCACAGGACCTATTCACACCGTGCTTTCCCTCCTGTATGTTGATGTGGGGACGCGTCTTCAGCACGCCAGTGTCCAGTATGTTGTTCTTGAACCAGACAATGTGGTCAACGTGCAACGCAATAAGAGGCTTGACATTGTTCTCCTCAAGATAGGATATACCCTCCTTCAGGGAATTGGCCGTAAACCAGGAGGATAGCAGACCTCTTCTGACCCAGGGATAGATCCAAGTGGGAATTATGTTGCCCTGAATATACTTGTTCCCTTTACCGATGTCGAGCAATACCTTGGTAGGTGCAACGAAGTCTCCCTCTGCCAAGTCTTCCCAGTTCTTCGGGTGCCAGGCATGACTCAGAGGCACAAAATCGACCTCTTGATAGGCTTTGTCAAGCACCTTCACCATAATCTCCGGCGACATAGCCTTAGCAGGATACGACTCATAATTGTACGGATCATGGGGGTCTCTCGCATGGCTGTGGACGGCCGCCGCTCCAGCCTTTACACATTCGATGATCGCCGAAGCCTGCTCCTCTATTGACCAGGGGGGCATATTCTTGACCCCGAAGCGCTCCCACAACAGACCGGGATAATGACCTGGAGTGGAAGCTTCAACTATAAGCTTCTTGCCCATCGTTGGAATCTTTGGCTCCTTCAGGACACTGTCTACCATCTCGCGCATCTCGTTTTCTATGTCTGTTCGTCCAAAAGCGGATAGTTCTCTTGAATCTATCTCTCCTGACATAGCTACAACCTCCTTGGGTAAGTTACATAAATATAAATTGTATGCAAATATAGCACCAAGTTCTTAGGTTGTCAAGTCAATTCGCCTACTTGACAACGAGTATAGTCGGGACTATAATGTCATCCACCTTGGCGTCAGCTTCAGGCTGAAAGACTGCTGCCAAAGAGAAGTCATAGGTTGATGCCGACTATGCATGGCTTAGACTGAATGTTAGACCTTTCGATTAGACCTCATAGCTTAAATGAATGGTTGGTATCACTTTGTTAGGATGGCATACCAGACGAGTAAAGGTTAGGAGGAGCACCGATGTCAAAGAAAAAAGTGGCAGTGATGTCCGTAGATACCGGCGGGACTATGACAGATACCTTCTTTGTGGATGAGAATGGGGAATTCGCAGTCGGCAAAGCCCAGACGACCCCAGAGGACGAGTCCGTCGGTTTTGTTGACTCCTGTGAAGATGCGCTTGGTTACTGGGACATGCAATCCTCCGAAGTCTTCCCATCAATCATGACCGGTGTCTACAGTGGGACGGCTATGATCAACAGGTTGCTTGAGCGTAAAGGAAGTAGGGTAGGAGTGATTACGACAGCAGGCCATGAGGATGTTTTGAGAATGGAGCGAGCCGTGCAGCCATGGCTTGGACTTTCCTATGCTGACAGGGTACATATCACGACACACGCTCATCACACTCCTCTGGTGCCAATAGACCGCATTCGTGGCGTGAGAGGGCGGATAGGTATTTTTGGAGATGAGATCATTCCTCTATACGAGCACGAGGTGAGGCAGGCTGTAGGCGAGTTATTGGAACAAGGAATTGAAGCATTAGTCGTTAGCCTGATATTTTCGTGGAGGAACCCAAGCCATGAACTGAAGGTTGGAGAGATTGCGCAAGATATAATGAAGGAAAGGGGGGCCGAAATTCCCATTTTTCTTTCCTGCGAATACTATCCTGTGGAGCGAGATTTCCCGAGGCTAAATACCGTGGTAGTTGAGGCTTATGCTGCCGACCCTTCACGCGGGCAATTGCGATTCTTGCAGAATAGGGTGAATGAGTTTGGAGGCAGGTTCCCCCTCAGGATAATGAGTGGTCACGGGGGAACTTCTTCTATAGAGGTAAAACAGCTGGCACGATCCATTGCTTCCGGGCCTATCGGAGGGCTCGTTGGCGGTGCTTTTATCGGGCGGGAACTGGGCATTAGCAACTTGGTGTGCACTGATATTGGTGGCACTTCCTTTGATGTGGGTCTCGTCAGCGACGGGGCCTTCTTCATAAAGACGCTACCTAATGTGGAATGGTTTCTACTGTGTACCCCTATGGCCGAAATCAATTCCGTGGGGGCGGGTACGGGCAGTTTTGTGCGAGTTAATCCTGCTTATCAAAGGCTTGAGCTGGGTCCGGACAGTGCTGGATTCAGAATTGGCGTGTGTTGGAAGGAAGGTGGTATTGAGACGGTTACTGTTACAGACTGTCACTTGGTTCTGGGGTTTATAAACCCTGACTATTTTTTGGGCGGTGAGGTGAAGCTTGATAAGCAAAGAGCATACGATGCTATTAAGGATCAAATTGCCGACAAATTAGGATTGAATGTGTATGAGGCGGCTTGGGCTATAATCGAAATACTTGAGACACAGTTAAGAGCCCACTTGGCAACTGTGGTGACCGCGAGAGGATTCTCGCCGCTCAATTTTTCTTTATTAGTATATGGCGGGGGTGGCCCGTTACATGCGGCTGGCTTGGCGCGGGAGATGGGCTTTCAAAGTACGTTAGTCCCCACTTGGGCGGCCGGTTTTTCTGCCTTTGGCTGTGCCGCCGCTGATTTTGAATACCGGGGGGAGCACTCAGTGAGCTTGCCCCTTCCAGCAGGAGCCTCGGAGCAGGACAAATTGGGCATCGGTGAAGTGCTGAATCGTATCTGGGGAGAATTGCGAGATGGCATCGCTGCCGAATTTGAAAAAAGCGGCCGTAAACGAGTCGATGTTAAGTTTAAGAATCTCCTCCGAATGCAATATATTGGGCAGTTAGAGGATATCGAGGTAAACGTAAAGGCTGACCGGATACAGAAAGCACAGGATGTGGACGAGATTATTGATGAATATGAACAGACTTATGGGAGAGTGTACGCGAAGGCAGCCAGGTCACCCGAAGTGGGCTACTTTATAACGAGGGTAATAGCGTTAGGTTCCGCCGAGGTTGAAAAGCCCCGTCTTCCTAAGGAAGAGTTGGCGGGACATGAACCGGCTAAAGAGGCAAGTAAAGGGGAAAGAGAAGTCTACTATCGTGGGCAATGGTTTACCGCTAAGATTTGGGACATGGACAGATTAAGCGCCGGGAATAGAGTGAAGGGGATAGCGGTAGTAGAGGCACCGGCGACCACTTTTATGATACCACCTGGCTATGAGGCTGAGCTTAGTCCGGCACGTATCTTCTATCTCAAAGAAGTCAGATAGGGAGGAGACATGAAAGGAAGCAAACCTATCGGATGGGAAGGGAAGACCTTAAAGGAGATGCTCGAAGAGAGCGAACGGGTATTTGCTGAGACGGGCAGGTATCATGGGATAGAGGAGCTCAAGCTGAAGGAGGAAGACCCCACCAGGTTTGAGAGAATCTTCACCAGCATTAGAGGAAACATGGTGAATGCTAGAGAGACCTGCAGGAACATCGCATCCTCCCCAGGAACGAAAGAAATCGGAGAGCTGTGTTTCATTCTCTATACCCCTGAGGGGGATAATGTCGCCATGTCTACGGGGATAATGGCTCATGTCCACACGATGGGCCCGGCGATCAAATGGATGATCAGGAACGACTATGAAGAAAACCCGGGGATTCGCCCCGGGGATATATTCTGTAACAATGATGTATTAATAGGGAATATGCATTTCACCGATATTCAAACTATTGTTCCCATCTTCCATAAGGATGAGCTTGTCGCCTGGGCCACCGGGGTCAGTCACCAGATGGATATTGGCGGCGTTGTTCCCGGTAGTGTTGGGTACCATGGATGTGACCGGCCTGGAGACGGAGTGTGGATTCCCTGCCAGAAAATAGGTGAGGATGATACGCTATTTCGGCATCATATATTCCGCGGTCAATGGGGCACCAGGACACCGAACTACTGGATTCTGGACGAGCGAGCGAGGATAGCCGGTTGCCATGTAATAAGGGAAGCCATAACCCGGCTGATTGAAAGGGAAGGGCTCGACGTCTACAAGCGCTTTGTCCGGGAGGTTATCGAGGAGGAACGCCTTTCCTTCTTAACAAGGGTGAAGGAGACGCTTATTCCCGGGAGATACTATGGTGCTCGCTTTTGGGATGCCCGATGGAAAAATGAGATGCAGGTGCCACCGCGGGCTCGGGTAGATACCTTGTTCCATGCACCGCTTCAAATCGAGATAGGAGCTGATGGCAGGTTCGACATGAGTCTGGAGGGGGCCAGCAAGTGGGGACATCACAGCTATAATGCGAGCCCGTTTGCTATGGAAGGGGGGATCTGGATACTCCTGACGCAGAGCTGTCTGGTGGCTAATGATAAGGTAAACGATGGCCAGTTCTTTGCCACCAGCCTTTCCGTGCCGCCCGGGAGCTGGGCTAACCCGGCCACATACTGGGCTTCCGGGGGTCTCGCCTGGCACTGCTGCTGGTGTGGTCTTAGCTCGCTTTTTAACCTTCTTAGCCGGGGGCATTATTCCCGGGGCTTCCTTGAGGAGACCATTAGCGGCTGTGGCCGTACTGTTACTGTGCTTGAAGGGGGAGGTATAGACCAGTATAGCAGGGAGACCGGATTTTCTGATGTCGCAATGTGCGCCCCGGGCTGGGGGGCAGGCGCTGTCAGGGATGGGCTGGGCTACGGCTCGGCTATGTGGAATCCTGAGGCAGATATGGGGGAGGTCGAGATCAATGAGTTGATGGTACCTCTGGTTAACCTGGGGCGGTCGGTAAAGCCGAATACAGGAGGAGCCGGCAGATTCAGGGGCGGAAACGGATTTGAGCAGGTGTATCTGGTCTGGTACACTAACGAGTTCGTTCTATATAACCATGGGGACAACTTTGTTGTTGCCGATACCGGGCTTTTCGGTGGCTATCCAAGCGCTTGCGGGTATAATCACGCTATGCGTAACACAAACTTCAAGCAGCTGATCCAGCAGAAGTTACCTTACCCTGTCCGGGAGATAACTCCGGAACAATCAGAGCTAACCAGGTTCCTGAAAGGCGACGAGCTGCTTGATGAAGACTCTCCACAGATGCCTGTAGACGTTAAAGAGGGAGATGTGTGGCTTATGTGGTTGCGCGGGGGTCCTGGTTGTGGTGACCCACTGGAGAGGGATGTTCGGCGGGTTGAGGATGATCTCAATGAGTGTGAGGTGCTACCGGAATACGTGGGGGACCTTTATGGCATTGAAGCCCATAAAGTCGATGGGAAATGGAGAGTAGACCCGGTGAAGACTGAGGAACGGAGGGCAGCCGTCAAAGCTGGGAGGGCCAAACGGGGTATCCCGGTCTCGGAGTGGATGAAACGGGAGAGGGAGAAGATACTCAACAAGGATTTCATCGAGCCGGTAGTCGAGATGTACAGGAGCAGTATGAATCTGGGGAAAGGGTGGGCAAAGTTTTACCGTGAGTTCTGGGATTTGCCGGCCGATTTCGAGTTCTAGAAGGAGGAGATATGCCAGTCTATCTTGGCCTGAGCTTAAGGGCCGACAGAAATGTGAATGCGTTGCCTTTGGCTACCCGAGTACCGAGTCCCACCAAGTACCCGATCAGTCGAAAGAAATTGAATAGGAAGGGAAATTGAAAGGGAGCAAACCCATCGGATGGGAAGGGAAGACCTTGAAGGAAATGCTTGAAGAGAGCGAAAGGGTATTTGCTGAGACGGGCAGGTATCATGGGATAGAGGAGCTCAAGCTGAAGGAGGAAGACCCCACCAGGTTTGAGAGAATCTTCACCAGCATTAGAGGAAACATGGTGAATGCTAGAGAGACCTGCAGGAACATCGCATCCTCCCCAGGAACGAAAGAAATCGGAGAGCTGTGTTTCATTCTCTATACCCCTGAGGGGGATAATGTCGCCATGTCTACGGGGATAATGGCTCATGTCCACACGATGGGCCCGGCGATCAAATGGATGATCAGGAACGACTATGAAGAAAACCCGGGGATTCGCCCCGGGGATATATTCTGTAACAATGATGTATTAATAGGGAATATGCATTTCACCGATATTCAAACTATTGTTCCCATCTTCCATAAGGATGAGCTTGTCGCCTGGGCCACCGGGGTCAGTCACCAGATGGATATTGGCGGCGTTGTTCCCGGTAGTGTTGGGTACCATGGATGTGACCGGCCTGGAGACGGAGTGTGGATTCCCTGCCAGAAAATAGGTGAGGATGATACGCTATTTCGGCATCATATATTCCGCGGTCAATGGGGCACCAGGACACCGAACTACTGGATTCTGGACGAGCGAGCGAGGATAGCCGGTTGCCATGTAATAAGGGAAGCCATAACCCGGCTGATTGAAAGGGAAGGGCTCGACGTCTACAAGCGCTTTGTCCGGGAGGTTATCGAGGAGGAACGCCTTTCCTTCTTAACAAGGGTGAAGGAGACGCTTATTCCCGGGAGATACTATGGTGCTCGCTTTTGGGATGCCCGATGGAAAAATGAGATGCAGGTGCCACCGCGGGCTCGGGTAGATACCTTGTTCCATGCACCGCTTCAAATCGAGATAGGAGCTGATGGCAGGTTCGACATGAGTCTGGAGGGGGCCAGCAAGTGGGGACATCACAGCTATAATGCGAGCCCGTTTGCTATGGAAGGGGGGATCTGGATACTCCTGACGCAGAGCTGTCTGGTGGCTAATGATAAGGTAAACGATGGCCAGTTCTTTGCCACCAGCCTTTCCGTGCCGCCCGGGAGCTGGGCTAACCCGGCCACATACTGGGCTTCCGGGGGTCTCGCCTGGCACTGCTGCTGGTGTGGTCTTAGCTCGCTTTTTAACCTTCTTAGCCGGGGGCATTATTCCCGGGGCTTCCTTGAGGAGACCATTAGCGGCTGTGGCCGTACTGTTACTGTGCTTGAAGGGGGAGGTATAGACCAGTATAGCAGGGAGACCGGATTTTCTGATGTCGCAATGTGCGCCCCGGGCTGGGGGGCAGGCGCTGTCAGGGATGGGCTGGGCTACGGCTCGGCTATGTGGAATCCTGAGGCAGATATGGGGGAGGTCGAGATCAATGAGTTGATGGTACCTCTGGTTAACCTGGGGCGGTCGGTAAAGCCGAATACAGGAGGAGCCGGCAGATTCAGGGGCGGAAACGGATTTGAGCAGGTGTATCTGGTCTGGTACACTAACGAGTTCGTTCTATATAACCATGGGGACAACTTTGTTGTTGCCGATACCGGGCTTTTCGGTGGCTATCCAAGCGCTTGCGGGTATAATCACGCTATGCGTAACACAAACTTCAAGCAGCTGATCCAGCAGAAGTTACCTTACCCTGTCCGGGAGATAACTCCGGAACAATCAGAGCTAACCAGGTTCCTGAAAGGCGACGAGCTGCTTGATGAAGACTCTCCACAGATGCCTGTAGACGTTAAAGAGGGAGATGTGTGGCTTATGTGGTTGCGCGGGGGTCCTGGTTGTGGTGACCCACTGGAGAGGGATGTTCGGCGGGTTGAGGATGATCTCAATGAGTGTGAGGTGCTACCGGAATACGTGGGGGACCTTTATGGCATTGAAGCCCATAAAGTCGATGGGAAATGGAGAGTAGACCCGGTGAAGACTGAGGAACGGAGGGCAGCCGTCAAAGCTGGGAGGGCCAAACGGGGTATCCCGGTCTCGGAGTGGATGAAACGGGAGAGGGAGAAGATACTCAACAAGGATTTCATCGAGCCGGTAGTCGAGATGTACAGGAGCAGTATGAATCTGGGGAAAGGGTGGGCAAAGTTTTACCGTGAGTTCTGGGATTTGCCGGCCGATTTCGAGTTCTAGAAGGAGGAGATATGCCAGTCTATGACCGAAAAACAATAAAAGACTTGATTGATGCAAAACTGCCCTGGGCTGAACTCAAGAATATGATGAGCACCTTTAAAGATGCCGACCGCTTTGAGAAGTATCTGTCTATCTTGCAAGAGAGAGTAAAATGGGATGACAAAATACTTCTTCCATATGCTCTTCACCTTTACATAGTGGAGAAGAAGGACGGGAGCAGGGTTGTTAAGTGTGATTGTGGCTATGAATTCGGGGATTATAGACAAAACTGGAAACTCAAGGCATCGGTCTATGTCAGGGACACTCAAGAGAAATTATCGGAAATATACCCTAAAATGATGGGCCCTGACCCTGAGTGGATGGTGATACGCGAATATTATTGTCCCGGTTGCTATGCGCAACTTGATGTTGAGAATGTCCCTCCTGGGTATCCGGTGATTCATGAGTTCCAGCCAGACCTCGAGACTTTTTATGAGAAGTGGCTTGGCAAACCTTTGAAATAGTAGGACCCGGGAGTGCTCTTTAATTAAGACTGAGCTCTCTTCGAAGCATTGACAAAGTATTAGACTGGTGTTATAAATCTAGAAATAAAAATGCCGGAGTCTTGAAGAATCTGTAAGGCTGCTTGCGCTAGAGAGATAGGAAAACTGGAGCTTGAGAACGGTCCCGCAACGAAATGTGGTTTGGACTACCCTAAGTGTGCGAATATCGGATACAGCTCAATACGGCTTCTTTAGAGGCAATACGATTGAAGAAGGGCAGCTTAATACATAAGCGCCATAAAGGAGGCACTCTATGATGCTTTGAATCAGAACACTCAACAGATGGGACCGTGAAAAAGGAGGATGAAGAAAGTGAAAAGGAGCTTGGTATTTTTCAGCATAATCCTGATACTGGCGGCACTACCCCTAGTCGCAGCCTGCGCTAAACCAGCTGCAACACCGACGCCGACGCCGACACCAACGCCAACACCGACACCACAGACACCAATAAAAATCGGCGTCCTGTATTGTTTGACGGGTGGTGGGGCGATGATCGGGGAACACATAGTGAGAGCCGTCAAGCTATGGTTTGAAGAGAACGGATACGAGGTTGCTGGTAGGAAGGTAGAGCTCATTGTTGAGGATACTGCGAGCGATCCCGCCGTAGGTCTTGACAAAGCAAAAAAACTGGTGGAGGGCGATAAGGTGGCCATGTTGATCGGCCCACTTCTGGGCCAGGTCAACGCGGCGGTCTCTCCCTATATTGAAAGAGTAGGAATCCCCAACCTGGCGACCCATGAAACACCGATACCGCAGACGCAAGTGGGGGAACACAAGTGGGTCTTTGCCATGGGTGCACAAGAGCAGATGTTCAGCGCTATGGGGCCCTACGCTTATAACGAGCTCGGTATCAAAACGGTCACTATTATGACCGAGGACACTGACTTTGGACACACCATTATGGATGCTTTCAAGGCTTCCTACACGGCAAGAGGGGGGCAGGTAGTCCAGGAACAATACTCGCCGTTACCTACTATGGATTATGGCCCTCCGTTTTCGGTGCTAAAGGATGCTGATGCCCTCGCCGCCTACCGCTGGGGTGCCTACGTTCCACGGTTTTTCACCCAGTTGTATCAGTTTGGGGTTTACAAGAAGATGCCTCTCCTAGCTCCGGGTGCGGGTGGCTTTTTGGGCTATCCCTTCTTGGCTATTCTCCCACCAGAGGTAACCGATGCCATGGTGGGTCTATATTCGTGTGCCCCGGCCACCGAATACCTTGACAACGAACTCACTCGCCATTTGGTCAAGGT
>CAZNSC010000048.1:0-20272 GCA_964575695.1 uncultured Dehalococcoidales bacterium | reverse complement strand
CTCCCTGGTAGGTAAATATAGGTTTGACCCAGGTATCCCAGAATGCGTTCATTCCGCACCCAACACGTTTCCCCTCCAAATCCTTGAAGGAAGTCACCCCGCTGGCAGGTACGGTCACGACGATGTTCTGAATGGGACAAATGCCATATACGGCGCGCTGGTTGGTAAATGCCTTTTCGTAGGGCGGGGTGCCTCTCCAGGCATCTGCCATAGTCCAGACGTTGGCAATGCCGAAATCGATTTCCCCGCTATCCAGAAGGCGCGTGTTTTCTCCAGAGCCGCCAGTAACCTCGACGGTCACCGGCACCCCCCACAGATCCTCCACGACCTTGCCCAGCACCTCCTCTAACACCTGAGGAGCTTGGACGGGAGGTGACCCGCCCAGATGAAGCTCAGCAGGCGGCGTAAACGGCGGAGGTGTTGGTGTCGGCGTTGGCGTCGGCGTCGGTGTCGGCGTTGGCGTCGGTGTCGGTGTCGGTGTCGGTGTCGGCGTCGGTTTGGTACAAGCTGCCATGAAGGGCAGCAGTGCCAGCGTTAACACTACACACGAAATAACTAGTGAGAACAGCAATTTCTTCTTCAATTGGAACCTCCCATACCTTCATTATTGCTTCATCCAGAGACACACACCGTTATTGACTAAGCCTACATACTCACATATAAACACCCCCTTTTATGTAATATATCTGGACCGGCTAACCAAGATGCAGAAGCCTGCTACCCGGCGGAAACCGGCTTGGCATTTCTTAGTCTTTCCTTCCTTGCCTCGTCACGGGCCCTCTCTGTGGCCGCCTTGTCCACCTCCAGAGTTTCGGGATCAAGCACCACCCGGTAGACCTTCTGTGCTGCTTCCAAGGATGTATCTCGGTTTCTCACGTCTTTAGATATTAGCTCGGGATCACGGTCTAAGGGGTCACCGTAGCCACCACCACCACCAAAATGCTGAATATAAATATCGTACTCCTTTGTCGGGATGGTATCAAAGCTATTGGGCGGGTCGATAACCCTTTTTGCCACCGCCTTGACATCTTGAAAAGCCTTCACCGTTTTCGACTGCTTAAACAACTCCGGCAACTCCGTATCCAGACCATATCGGGCTTCATGAACGGAGCCCGGATACCCCCCAAATAGCCCAAAGTTGGATGCGGCGCGTCTCCCCGTCCCCTGGACGCCAATCCTGAGCGAATTAGTTCCGTATACCATATAAATCTGCTGTGTCGCGTTACCACCACGGAACTTGCCAAAGCCGCCGGTATCTGCCAAGTCCTTGCGCTGCAAATACATAAACGGCAGGGTCATGTCAATCATCTCGACATCAGAGATACTTGACTGGGGATTCATCTTGTTGCCGCCGGAGTTAACCCCATCCCGGTACGGGGTAGCGGGCATGCCACCGGCCATGGCATCCAAGATTATGCCGGCACACCTGTCACCGAATTGATTGGTACCACCGAAATAGGGTGTCCCGCCGGTTGATCCCTTCCACGCTGAGTTCACATCTTCAATCAGTCCCCCGGCATAAAGCATCTTGGCAACACATTCCTGGGTCACCTCCTGTATAATAGCACCGGCAGTTATCACCCCGTTGCTGCAGGCAGCTGGAAACCTGCAATTTACCACTGTCCCTTCCGGGGCGATTACCTTTATCGGCGCAATGAATCCATCATTCCAGGGCAAATTCCAGAATAGCTGGCTGCAGAGAGTTACAAAAAGGCTGCCCCAGGTCGCCGGGTAGGTCTCATTGTTTGAGCCTTCATTCTGGGGACTGGAGCCGGTGAAGTCGAAGGTGATTTCGTCTCTCTCTTTGGTCATGGTGCAAAACACCTTGAAGGGCTTCTCTGCCAGACCACTGTTGTCACCGTACAGCCGAGAGCGCCAGACTCCATCGGGCAGGCTCCTCAATTTCGCCCTTGCCCTCGCCTCGGTGTCGCTGACCAGCTTATGACTGGCGGCTTCAACAAAGTCAAGCCCGAATTTGTCTACAAGATCGAGGTACCTCTGGGCACAAGTGTTGCAGGCGGCAATCTTGGCCTTAAGGTCCAGACCCACGAGATGAGGGTCTCTAACCTGCTGAACAATAGTGTTATACACATCGGGCCGGAATTTGCCCTTCTCCACAACCTTAAGCCCCAGGATTCTGATGCCCTCCTGGAATATCTCCGTGGCCCTGGGCGGCATTCCACCAGGTGCCAGCCCACCCGTTTCCGCGGTGTGCATGACGCTACCTGTCCAGGCAATCCGTTTCCCCTTATAGAAGATAGGCTTTATCACCACCATATCAGCCAGGTGCTGGCCGCCTAAATAGGGGTCATTGAAGAAGAGTTGATCCCCATCATCAAACCCCGGGTCCTCTTCATACAGCTCCATGGCTTTCTGAATGAACTGGCGGGCACCAACCGCGTGCAATAGTATTCCCGCGGCAACCAGTATTGTGCTGCCATCGGCAAGATGCAGAGAGCACATTGTCTCGCCCCCCTCAACCACCACCGCTGACCCAGACACCATCTTTATGGCAATCCTGCCCTCTTCCAGAATATTAAACAACCGGTGCCGGAATACCTCGTACCTGACCGGATCAATCTCATAGGTCATCTCACTGCCCTCTCTTTCTAATCACAGTCTACACCTTGAGCTGGATATCCCACACTATGGGGTCGTCCTTGTCTAACTCAGGGACGATAGCATCCACTTGCAGAAGGGTGCCACAACCCGGACAGATGAACTCCTGATAGCGGGTGAACATCGCGTCTCCTGATACCGGGCTCCTCAAGGGATACTCTGAGGCATCCCTCTCCCACAGAAGCGCATGCTTCTTGTAATTCTCCCTGGCATCACAGAACTCGTGCCCGCACTTGATACACCGAATCACCTTCTGGCCGTCCGCCTTAGATACTATCTCCAGATATTCATGGAATCTCATTTTCTTGCCCCCTTGTATCAGAGAATGATCTCTACATTACCATAGACATCGACCTTGGCGCTCTTTTGCGGAGGGACGACAATAGTGGTGGTAGGCGTCTCAATAATAGAGGGCCCCTCCAAAAGGCTGCCCGGATTCAATTTCAGTAGCTCGTATATCTTGGTATCCAACCACTGATTGACACCGAAGGTGAAATATACCTTTCTGCTTCCTTTGAGCGCCCCGGAAGGGTCTGGCCCCACCTCTTTGCGGCTTCTCATCTCGGGCTTGCTTGTTTTACCCACGGCATCAATACTCAGGGATATCAATTCAATCCCCGCTTCTGAATAAGCAGTGCCGGCTCCATAAGTCTCCTCATATCGCCGGTCAAATTCATCCGTTATTCCCTTTATATCGTCAACGTCGTACCTCTTTGTCGGCACCCTGACCGGAAGCTCATTCAGTTGCCTCCTGTACCGCATATAGAAGGTTCGCCGGAACTCTATATCCCCCTCCTCAAACCCGTCCCGCTGCAACACACCAAGCAACCTCTCCTCGATTCCCGACAGCGTCCTGTTCAGGCTTTCCGGGTCAACTGGCATCGTATAGCGATAGGTAGCCATATGGGTGTAGATTACATCAGCCACGGCAATCCCAAAGGCGGAGAATACGGCCGAGCTCGGAAATACGTAGACCCTCTTTGCTCCCAGCTCCGAGGCATAACCCGCAGCGTGCACCGCTCCCGCCCCGCCAAAGGCGTAGATTATAAGCTCGTCCGGGGCAAGTCCCACCTGTATGACCTTCTTTCGCAGAAGGTCAGCCATGTGGCTGTTAGTAATGTCGAAAATGCCGGCGGCAGCTTGAACCACTTCCATACCTAAAGGTCCGGCTATTTTCTCCTTAATTGCCGCCTCGGCTCTCTTCTTATCCAGCTTCATCCTGCCCCCGAGGAAGTAATCGGGATCAATAATGCCCAAAACCAAATCGGCATCAGTGACCGTGGGTTCGGTGTTACCCAGCCCGTAACACACCGGCCCCGGATTGGCCCCAGCGCTCTTGGGGCCAACACGCAGGGTTTTGGTAGCAGGGTCAACTCGAGCAATCGTTCCCCCACCAGCGCCAATGGACTCCACATCCATCATCGGCCACGCAATGTGGAACCGCTCCACTACCGGCTCTCGAGCATAGCGCCAGAGGCCGTCGACAACCAAGCTAACATCGAAGCTGGTGCCACCGACATCAGCCCCAGCAACATTCTGATGCCCTAAGATATCAGCCCAAAACTTTGTGGCGGTGACACCACCACATGGCCCGGACTGCAGGAGGCTCACCGCGGCAATCTCTTCTTCGGTGGTCATGCCACCATTGGCCTGCATCAGCATCACCGGACGTTCATATCCAGCTTCAGCCAGTTTGGCCCTCAGGTTGTCAATATAGTTGCGTACGGGAGCATCTAAGAAGGCATTGATAATCACCGTATTGCTGCGGGCATATTCCCTGACCAGAGGAACAAGCTCACTGGCCAAACTCACCAATATCCGACGGTCAGGATACATCTCCTCTACGAGTTCTTTAATCTTGTTTTCATGGATCGGATTTACATATCCGAAGAGAAGGTTTACGGCTATCGCTTCAACTTCATCGTCCTCAACCAGGCTCCTTATCGCTTCCCGTGCCTCTTCAGCACTCACAGGTATCACTACATTGCCGTTGAAATCAATTAACTCCGTAACCCCCCTCACCAGCTGCTTGGAGACCATAGGCACCGGCTTGACTATGGTTGCCTGGTGCTTTATTTCATCCTCGCTCAGCCCGGCCACCTTCCCGATGGCTCGCATGATGAAGATGGTATCTTCAAATCCAGCAGTGGTTATCAAGCCCACCCTTGAACCGTCACGATTTATCAGGGCATTTGTGGCTACCGTGGTCCCGTGCTTTATCGCTGAAGTCCGGGACAGCAATGTTGATAGGGAAAGCCCCATGTCCTGGGCCACGATCTTCAGAGCATCCATTACACCGACTGAAAAATCCCAGGGAGTTGTTGGCGCCTTATTGGTAATCAGCTCCCCGGTTTTGCCCAGGACAACAATATCGGTAAAGGTGCCTCCTGTGTCAATGCCTATAGTATACCTTTCCTGTGCCACTATCTCCTCCTTACTGGAAACCACCGTACCTTTTGCTACTCTTATGGACTTCCTGAATCAATCCTATATCTCTTGCCCGGGCAGGAATCACCGCCTCTTCAATTGCCGCGGGCGAGATTGTACCTTTGAGCAGTCTTTATGGCTTTCGCTCACTGCGGGACAGCCGGTCGATGACTTCTTCCACCGATAAGACCTGGGCGTATGCGTAAGCCATAGTCGTCAGCACCTGCCTTTGCACCTCCTCGGCGGATATTACTCCCCACCCCATATCAGGGAGACCCCTATTGGCAGTGCCGTCACTAAGGAAGATCACCTTGTAGTCCATCATTCGTGCATCACGCGCCGTGGATTCGCAGCACATATTGGTAGCCACTCCACCAATTATTATTGTATCAATCCCCTTGCTGCGTAACATTGAGTCAAGCTCAGTGCCTAACAAGGCACTAAACTTTCGTTTGGTGAGTATAATGTCGCCTTTCTCAGGTTTAATATCCTCATAGAATTCGACGTCCTCAGTTCCTTCAAATAAAATACGCTTGGCCTGCATTTCGGGACGAAAAGCAGCAAAAAGACCCAGGTCAGAACCGTCCTGCCGGTGAGCCTGGGTCGTAAAAATGACCGGGATACCTTTATCTCTACACACCTCCGTCAGCTTCCTCAGTCTTGGAATTACATCACGCCCCCTGGCTACCTCCAGCGGAGAGCCGGCCTTCAAAAAAGCGTTGCTCATGTCAATCACTAGCAGACAAGTCCTATCAGGAGAGATTTTGAATTCTACCATATGCTTTTCCCGCCTATTCTGCTCTGCTCCGAAAATCTAGGTTTCCACTATATGTACAAGAGCATCAAAGTTCTATGTTCTTGAGGTTGGGGTCTACGATAAGCTTGGGCTCGGTCAGTTGTTGAACTTCGTCAACAGTCCACCCGGGGGCAATCTCCCTAAGGAGCAGACCGGGTTCAGTTACCTCAATAACCGCAATGTCAGTGAGGATGAGATTCACACATCTCCTGGCAGTAAGTGGATAGGTGCATTGCCTTACCACCTTGGGTTGCCCATCCTTCGTGGTATGTTCCATAGTGACAATCACCCTCTTGGAACCCAATGCCAGGTCCATGGCCCCACCCATGCCCCCCGTTCTGCCCGGAATACGCCAGTTGGCCAAGTCCCCCTTTTCTGAAACCTGTAGCCCACCGAGGATGGTAATATCAATGTGTTTCCCCCGAATCATACCGAAGGAAGTGGCGCTATCAAACACGGACATCCCCGGCGCCGGACTGATGAACTGGGCGGATGCATTAATCAGGTCATAGTCCCACAGTTCCTTATCAGCATCAGTAAGCAGCGTCCCGTAACCCATGACTCCGTTCTCGGCCTGGAACGCTACCCTCATCCCTTCGGGAATATAGGCTGCGGCTAGCGAAGGAATACCAAAGCCCATATTTACCACGGCACCATCGAAAAACTCCCGGGCTGCCCTCATGGCAATTACTTCGGGTTCCAATCGCCGCTTCATTTCACTCCGCCTTCAGACACCTCAACTATTCGGTCAACAAAGATTTCAGGGGTCACTATAATATTAGGATCAAGTTCTCCTGGCTCGACAATTTCATCAACCTCGGCTATGGTAACCCTGGCGGCGGCGGCCATAACCACGTTAAAGTTTCTCATCACCCCTCTATATATCAAATTCCCAAACCTGTCCGCCTTATGAGCTCGAATCAGACTGTAGTCCGCCCTGAGGGGAAGTTGCAGAATATACTCCTGGCCATCAATGACCCTCTTTTCCTTCCCGACCTCGATCTCAGTGCCGACGCCGGTAGGTGTATAAAAGCCACCGATACCACAACCCGCGGCTCTAATTGCTTCTGCCAAATTACCCTGGGGCATCAATACCATTTCCATATCCCCGTCAAGGCTAGCTCTCTCCGCCGAGGTATTGGGAAAAGTTATAGAACAGATCAGTCTCTTAACCTGCCTGTTCTTAATAAGTAGGTTGCTATCAATAAATCGTTCGGTGCCGGGGCCATTGGTGATAATGGTGAGCCCCTTGGCCCCCTGCTCACTTAGCGCCAGGATCAGGCTTCGGGGTGACCCTGAATAGGCAAATCCCCCGACCATGATTACTGCCCCATCAGGAATGTCGGCGACTGCCTCCGCCGGGGTGTTGACCACTTTGTTCATCCCTTACCTCCTGGCGCCGCCCGGCTAAAACGCAGTGCGCCAGTGAGCTAGCTCCTAACCGGCACGCCCCAAAACAGTTACGCCGGTGGAAAAACAGCCGGGAAAGCCACCGGCGGTGTGGGTTAAGCCGATATCCACCTTCTTCAGCTGGCGGCGCTCGGCTTTCCCCTGGAGCTGCTTATACACCTCGTATATCATCCTCACCCCACTTGCACCGAGGGGATGACCAAAAGACTTCAGACCTCCATCACTGTTGACCGCCAGCTCACCCTCCAGTGTGAAGGTGCCGGCTTCGACATCCTCCCAGCCTCTTCCCGGTGTGCTAAAGCCCAGGTCCTCATAAATTCTAAGCTCGTTGATTGTGAAGCAGTCGTGCACCATCGCCACGTCTATTTCCGTGCGAGGGTTCTTGATGCCAGCATCAGTATACGCCATCCTAGAGGCCACAACATTCTCCTCAAACCGCAGAAAGTCAAAATCCGTCTGCCGCAGACCCTGAAACGCCCCGGTACTGAACCCCAGTCCCTTAACCAGAACATAATCATTCCTGAGGCTCTTGGCTATATCAGGGCGACAAAGAATAGCGGCCGCACACCCGTCAGTCACTCCGCAGGCATCATACAGTCCCAGGGGATAAGCAATCATAGGGGCATTTATTGCCTGTTCCAGGGTTATTTCGCGCTGAAACTGTGCTTTGGGATTCAAGGCGCCATTGTGATGGTTCTTCACTGAAATCTTGGCCAAGATTTCTTTGCCTTTCTCGATACCCAATCCATAACTATAGAAGTATCTGATAGCAGCACGGGCAAACAGGGCAGGGGGTGGTAGCACCCGGTTTGCCTGCGATTGGCTCCTCTCATACGGCTCGAAACCCTGCCCCCGTCCCCGGACACCCTCGTCCTTCAGCTTTTCCAGCCCGCAGACGAGAACCATATCATACACCCCAGAAGCAACAGCCAAGCAAGCATTTCTAAAGGCATCGGTGCCCGTAGAACAGAGGCTCTCCACCCTGGAAACGGGGATGTATTCCAGCTTTAAGGCTTCGGCCAACCTGAATCCCAGCAGACCGGCAAAGGCGGTACCCAGCCAAGCTGCCTGAATGTCTTTAGCCTCTACTCTGGCATCGTCGAAAGCTTCAGAGCAGGCTTCAATCATCAAATCCTCTTGACTCTTGTCCCAGAGTTCACCAAACTTAGTACAACCCATACCGACTATGGCTACCCTGTCCTTGATGCTTTCCATCTTCTCTCCTCAGTCCGTCGTCTTGGCCCTCAACGGCATTGCCTTCCAGCCGTAATTGTGGGCCCCGTCGATGAATATCTTCCTGAATGTCATCTCCACCGGCATACCGACCTCTATCTCCTCAATCACCCGGTCGGTCATCATAACGTCCATCCTCCCTCCCTCATCAAAGTCGATGATGGTCTGTACCAAGGGCACATCCACGGGGCTGGTCAGAGAATCAAAGGTATAGGTGTAAACCCTGGCTCTCTTGTCCGAGAACCGGTAAGGGTCAGACTGGTCTTGGGCATGACACTTGGTACAAACACGCTGGGGCGGGTACTGAATCGTTCCGCAAGCTCTACAGGCAGACCCATGCAAACGCAAAATCCTGTCACGCTCCCGCCAGTAGGCAGACATAGAAACAATGCCCCGGTATGAGCGGCGGAAGGGTTGTGGCTTTATGAACCCCTTGTTCTGTAGATACGTCTTATAATCATTAAAGACCACCTTTGACGCTACATACCGATGCATGCCTCTCTTGCCTCTCCTGGCTTTCTCTATTTGCTCAGTTACCCGAAAAATGAAGGCATCGCTCCCGTTGCCATAACCAGTCAAGAGAAGGCAGTCCCCCGCTTTAGCCCCCTCAAGCGCTGTTACAAGCAACATAAGCGGGTAAGCCGCCCCGGTATAGCCCATAACATCAGCAAGATGAGCCTGTAGCTGGGTTTTCGGGTCAAATCCCAGACCTCTTGCCAACTGAGCCTGTATTCCGGCATTCGGCACCCCCAAAACAAGTTTAGTGATGTCCTTCGCAGAGAGACCGGCCTTCCGCATCAATCCAGAAACAGCCTCACGAACCACCCTCAGATAGCCCTCAGTGTAGACGAAGCGCTCCTCCCAAGCCTGAACAAACCTGTCATCCTCAGCCCGCCAAACATCTGTAATCTCATCGGCTACCGAATAGCTAGCCTCCAGGCTGGCGGCCACATCGGTACTTCCGATCAAGAGAGCGCCAGCGCCATCTCCCAAATAGTACTCAAACTCAGACCCGGGGGCCCCGAGCCGACAATCAGCCGCGGTTACCAGTACCTGCCTTGCCGAGCCTGCCTTGACAGCATCAATGGCAGACCTCATTGCCGTGGTGCCTGCTTTGAGGGAGTTGGCAAAATCAGCAGTAATGATCTCCTGCTGGAGGTCGCAGGCAACCGCAACCGTAGTCGAAATCTGCTTCTCTCGGTAAGGAGAGGTGGTTGAGGCAAAGAACACGCCGTCCACAGACTCTCGATTCACACCATTGATACAATCCAGTGAAGCTCCCACCGCCATGGTGAGACTATCCTCATCATAATTGGCAACAGCTTTTTCACCGGATAACCCTGCCGCTATGGCTTCACGATTCAATCTCCACAGCGGAATGTAAGCGCCATACGAGGTAATACCGACCATTGATCCTCCTCAATAATAGGGCAGCCTTTCGCCCAACCCGAACCAGAAAAGCTAAAAGCTACTATAACATCTGACTGCGAGGGCTGTCAATTTCAGGCCCGCGCCGTCCTGGTATCACTTATTGGAGGAAATGCCGCGAGCAGCATGAGAGCCGCGTGTGAAATTAGCTTTGAAGCTGGCTTCAGCCTGAAAAGTGTTGACAATTCACCCCGGCGATGCTATAAGAAGGTGACAATAGTTCTGCTGGCCAATGCAGTTTCCCTGGGGGGATGTGAGCAATTTGACATGCTATCTGTAGTGAACGGTAACCTGGGCACGGGCAGACGTGCTCAGCTCCTTGGCGGAGATTTGACACAATAAGGGATCAACAAGATGCGCAAGGTGTTCAACAGCTTTCGGGAAGTAATCGCTGACATTCCCGACGGAGCAACAATAATGCTCGGAGGCTGGGCTTATGCAGGTACACCTCAAAACCTAATCCTCGCTCTGCGGGAGCATGGAGCCAAAAAACTGACTATTATTGCCAATGGCACGGGAACTGCACGTTACATTAACACTAACAATCTTATTGAGAACAAGCAGGTCAAGCGTCTCATATGTACCATTGCCTTCCCAGGGACCGCCGCTGACAGAGCTTATCAGGCAGGTGAGCTAGAGATCCAATTTGTCCCCCAGGGCACACTTGCCGAGGCAATAAGGGCAGGCGGAGCCGGCGTGGGAGGTTTCTACACACGCACCGGAGTCAGAACACCCATTGCAAATGGGAAGGAAACGAGGATCATTAACGGCAAAGAGTACCTACTGGAGTTCCCGCTTCAGGCGGACTACGCCTTGCTTCGAGCTTATAAAGCAGATAGGCTGGGGAATTTGATATATAAAGGGATAATGAGGAACTTTAATGTAGTGATGGCGACGGCGGCCAGGGTTACCATCGCTGAGGTTGAAGAAATTGTGGAACCCGGAGAACTTGACCCTGACCTCATAATGACTCCTCAACTATTTGTTGACCGGATAGTAAAGATACCCCGAGGCGGCGTAATATGAAGGAGCGATTGAGACCTGAAGTGATTGCCATGAGGGTGGGGCGTGAGTTCTTCGATGGGGCAGTGGTCAATCTGGGCTTTGGCATCCCCACCCTAGCCTCGGAATACATTCCCCAAGGAGTAAGGGTGATATTCCAAGCCGAGAATGGCGTCTTAGATTACGGTCGCCTGCTCACTGATGAGGATAAGGACCGATGGGACTTTAATCTGGTCAACGGTTCCGCTCAGTTTGTCAGCCCGACACCAGGGATGTCCGTGTTCGACATCGCGACCTCCTTTGTTATGATTCGCGGCGGCCACATTGATATCACCGTTCTTGGAGGGCTACAGGTGTCGGAGAAAGGCGATTTGGCCAACTGGCAGGCCCCGGGGAGGATGGGTGGCATGGGTGGAGCTATGGACCTGGCAGTGGGTTCCAAGAGGGTGATTGTGACTATGGAACACACCACAAAAGACGGGGAACCCAAAATCCTAAAGGAATGTACCTACCCGCTTACTGCGGAAAGGTGTGTTAACCTGATTCTGACGGACATTGCCGTTATCGAGGTAACCGAGGCGGGGCTAGTCTTGAAAGAGGTCGCTCCAGGGTGGACTGCTGACGAGGTGCAAGAGCTAACAGAGCCCGAGCTTGCCGTCTCTCCGGACTTGAAAGCAATTGAGCTGTGACTTTTCTTACGCGATGACGATTCGCCTGCGGTTTCCCCCAACACGTGATGGTGGAAATATCAACAGGAGAAACCCGGAGGGTCGCCCTAACAAGAATGGCTTTCGGGTTTGTCCGGGGCTTGTCTGTGATACGGGCTATAAGTCGGCCTTTTGAATGAGCCTCAAAGGCAGCCCAGGTTAGCAAGAATAAGGAGGAACTCAGTATGATAGGTATTGCTTCATATGGAGGGCATGTTCCGTTCTACAGGCTTAGCCGGGAGCAAATTGCCCGGACATGGGATACCGGTACCCGGCCAGGGGAAAAGGCAGTTGCTGGTGCTGACGAGGACAGCATAACCATGGCCGTGGAGGCGGCTATCGACTGCCTTAATGACCTCGACAGGGACATGGTTGACGGGCTGTACTTCGCCTCGACGACACCGCCCTATAGAGAGAAGCAGTGCGCCAGCATAGTAGCGGCTGCCGTGGACCTGCGTCCGGACATCATGACGGCAGACTTTGCCAACTCCCTGCGGGCAGGCACCAATGCCATGTCGGCGGCAATAGATGCCATCAAAGCCGGAACGGCCAGGAATATCGTGGTGACAGTATCCGATTGCCGGATGCCTCCGCCCAACTCAGGGCTAGAGCCAATCTTTGGTGACGGAGCCGCCGCTTTCCTGCTCAGCGATTCAGGGGTGGCCGCCGGTATAGAGAGTCGGCACACCGTCTGTAGCGAATTCCTGGACCTGTTCAGGACAGACAAAGACAGATACGTCCAAACCTGGGAGGACAGATTTGTCCTGGATGAAGGCTATCTGAAACATGTTACGGAAGCGGTCTTAGAAACAACAAAAAAGGACGGACTCACGGCATCGGACTTCAGCAAGGTAGTGCTATACGGCCCCGATGCCAGAAGCCATGCCCGTGCTGCCCGGCAGCTGGGAATCGACCCAAAAACCCAGCTTCAGGACCCCATGTTTGAGTCGCTGGGCAACACAGGGGCCGCCTTTGCTCCCATGATGCTGGTGGCCGCCTTACAGGAGGCACAGGCCGGGGACAAAATCCTGCTGGTAGGCTACGGTGACGGGTGCGACGTTTTTGCGCTGCAGGTAACGGCCGATATCGAGAAGCTCAGGAACAGGCGAGGAGTGAAACGCCTGTTACCCTCAAAGAGGGTACTCCCCAGCTACGGAAAGTATCTCACTTTTCGAGACCTGATGGAGTGGGAGACCGACCGCCGTGTTGCGCTGCGCACCTCGCTCCCCGTGTTGTGGCGGGAGCGCCGGCAGATCTTTAGACTGAGGGGACACAAATGCCGAAATTGCGGGAATATCCAGTTCCCCATGCAGAGGGTATGTATGTGGTGCCAGGCCAAGGATAACTTCGATGAGGTCCGGCTCTCTGACAAGAAGGGCACCCTCTTCACCTTCAGCATGGATCAGAGGGCAATGGTGGTTGATCTGCCGAACGTCGCCTGTGTGGTTGACCTGGAGGGCGGCGGCAGATTTCACGGTCAGATGACCGACCGGGACCCGGACCGAATAAGAGTGGGCATGCCCATGGAGTTCACTTTCAGAAAAATAAATGATGCCATGGGAATTCACAACTACTACTGGAAGGCACGGCCAGTCAGGGTAGATTAAGGAGGAGATATGGAGAGCATCAAAGATAAGGTTGCCATAGTCGGCATGGGTTGTAGCGAATTTGGCGAATTATGGAATAAAGACGCTGATGACCTGATTGTTGAGGCAGCATATGAAGCCTATCAGGATGCCGGGATAGAGCCCAAGGACATTCAGGCGGCCTGGCTGGGGACTTTCGATTCGGGACGTACCGGATCCCTGCTCGCCTCACCATTGCAGCTGCAGTATATACCTGTAAGCCGAGTTGAGAACCTGTGTGCTACTGGCATAGAGGCTCTTCGACATGCTGCCTTCGCCCTTGCCGCTAAGGTCTACGATCTGGTTCTGGTCGTCGGGGTCGAGAAGCTGAAAGACAGGGGCTTTGGTGGACTAGGAGGAGGAACGCCGCCGGGCAAGAGCCACCCTGTCTTCACCGGCGAAATGACCGCCCCGGGGCGCTTTGCCCTATCTGCCACCGCATACTTCAGCAAATACGGTTTAAGCATGGAGGAGGGCAAGAGAACCCTGGCCAAGATAGCCGTCAAGAGCCACTACAACGGGGCCCGCAACCCCCGGGCCCACCTGCGCCGAGAGGTCACCGTGGAGGAGGTCATGAACGCCCCTGTTATTGCCTGGCCTCTGGGCCTATACGATTGCTGCGGAGTCACCGACGGGGCGGCCGCGGCTATCCTCTGCCGGACCGAGGATGCCAAGAGCTTCCGGGATGATTACGTCACCATAAAAGGGGTGGGACTTTCCGTCGGTCCTGGTTGGGGACGAGAGAAGACCAGCTACGATTTCACCTTCTGGGACGAGACCGCATACGCGGCAAAGCAGGCTTACGAGATGGCTGGTATCAAGAGCCCCCGCACAGAGCTTGACATGGTTGAGCTGCATGACTGCTTCTCTATCGCCGAGCTCATCGCCTATGAATCCCTATTCCTGTGCGAGCGGGGCAAGGCCAGGCAAGATGTCGATGCGGGCACCTTCACTCAGGAAGGAGAGGTGCCGGTCAACCTGAGCGGTGGACTAAAGTCCTTCGGTCATCCTATCGGAGCCAGCGGGTGCCGGGAGGCATACGAGGTCTATAAGCAGATCCAGGGGAAGGCCGAGCTCCCATCCCGCCAGCTCAAGAATGTGCAACTCGGGCTTACTCACAATCAAGGTGGCGTGCCGGGCAAGTTTGAAGCCGGTGTGTGCATACTTGGGGCTCCCTAACGCACGCCCTACGCCGTTTAAGTCTCCTATAGGCCGACCTGACCGGGTCAGCACAGGAAAGGGGACAATTCGACAAAGAGAATGTGCCCGGTTCTCACACGGAGTGGTTATATAGAGACAGAAACCTTGACAGGCTGCAAGGGGCAACAGTACAATTAAATTGAAGCCAGTTTCCGGGAAGCTGATTGCCAGGGGAAACAGCAGCTTTTCAATATACTGGCTAACAAATATTGACGAAGGTTCCAGGTAGCTGTATCTGGTGACGGGAAAGGCACATTTTTATTAGTGCAGAAAGGAGGGATGTGGCCCGATACGTAATAGGTGTTGACACCGGAGGAACTTACACAGACGTCTGTGTCATAGACGAAAGAGGTGAGGTCAGCATTGGCAAGGCACCGACAACACCACAGAAACTAGAAGACGGCGTCATGGACGCCCTCGAGAACGCGGCCCAGGTTCGGGGAATTAGCCGCAGAGAACTACTAAGCAACACTGCCTCCTTCTGCCAAGGTACCACCATCGGGACGAATGCCCTGATAAACCGCCAGGGCGTAGAAACCGGGATGATCACCACGAAAGGTTTCGAAGACACCATATACATCCAGAGGGCTATTGGCAGGATAGACGGATTACACCCCGAGGAAGTCAGGCACCAAGCGGCGGTGAAAAAGCCAGAGCCATTCATTCCCAAAAAACTAATAGCAGGTGTGACTGAGCGAATCGACTGCTTTGGGAAAATAGTAGTCCCACTTAATGCGGATGAAGTACGGGAAGCAACGAGAAAACTGGTCGGCCAGGGAGTTAAGGCGATAGCCATTGCTTTCTTGTGGTCCATCGAAAACCCGATACATGAAGACGAAGCCGCCCAGATTGTCTCCGAGGTAGCGCCTGAGATATTCGTCAATACTTCGCACAAGGTAGCACCACTGATGAGGGAATACGGGCGGTTCAATTCAGTGATGATCGACACCTACATCGGCCCAATCATGGTCGAGTGGTATAAGAGGCTCTATAAGCGATTACAGGGTGAAGGACTTTCCCGGGAAATGTTAACCGCCCAGGTCTGGGGCGGTGTTATGCCCTACCACGCCATGATGCCAATAGGCACCATCAACTCCGGGCCTGTCGGTGGCTCACTTGGCAGCAAACGGATCGCGGAATTACTGGAGAAGCCCTATGTTGTTGCCACTGACGTGGGCGGAACCAGTTTTGATGTCAGCGTCATCGCCAGGTACGAAGCGGTACGAGCTCGCGAGCCTCCAATCATGCGGTACAGGGTTAATATCCCGATGGTGCAGATAACCTCAATAGGTGCTGGAGGCGGAACGATCGCCTGGGCGGATGATGCAAACCAGTTAAGGGTGGGACCTACCAGCGCCGGAGCGTTGCCTGGTCCAGTCTGCTACAGACGAGGGGGAACTCAACCAACCGTTACCGACGCCGATCTTGTGCTTGGTATCTTGAACCCTGACTATTATCTCGGAGGAAGAGCAAAGCTGGACAAGGCAGCGGCTTCTCAGGCTATTGACGACCTGGGCAAGAAGATCGGCTTTGATATGATTAAGACAGCAAAAGGCGTCTTCGACCTCCAGAATGCACATATGGCCGACCTATTGAGACTGGTGGTAACCAGAAGTGGCTATGACCCCCGAGACTTTACCCTGTTCTGCTACGGCGGCGGTGGGCCAACGCACGGTGCTATCTACGGGAGGGAGCTAGGTTTTAAGGAAATATACATGTTCGAAAACTCGGCAGCCTGGTCAGCCTTCGGTATAGCCACTTCTGACGTCTCGCGAATATTCTCACGGCACCGATATCTCAGAATGCCCGCCGATGTCAGTGTTATAAATGAGACATTCGATGAACTCGAAAAAGAAGCCCTTGATGAGATGGCGAGCATTGGCTTCAACCCGGAAGAAATCAACCTGCGCCGTGAAATCAGCATGAAATTTGGGCGGCAGGTAAATGTAGAGACCATTCCCATCCCGAGTAAGACTTACACCGAACAGGATATGGATGAAATCTCCAACTCATTCATAGAATATTACCGGAGCCTATATGGTGAAGGCGCCGCCTTTGTCGAAGCCGGAATGGAGATCATGACCTTCATTGTGCACGCCACAAGACCAGCGGTTCTACCGGCTATGCCCAAGTTGAAACTTGAATCAGAAGATGCCTCACAAGCCCTGAAAGGGAGAAGAGACGTCTTTTCGTCTGAGGCGGAGAGGTTTGTGCCCACGGACATCTATGAATTTGGGAGATTGAGGCCTGGGAATGTAGTAAGAGGCCCGGCGATAATAGAAGCCCCAACCACAACAATGTATATACTCTCGGGTCAAACGGGCACGGTCGACGAGTACAGGAATTTGAGGGTTATCGAAGAATAACTTGGAGGTTAAGGCTTTGGAGGAGAAAGAGTTCCCCAGCTGGGGAAAGAATAATGGCCGGGAAATCGGCGGCGGCCGAGTCCCTTCCCTAAATAAGGTGAGACAATACGAGAAGCTTGACCCGATTGAGTTTGCCATCCTCTCCTATCGCCTCTACTCTATAATCAATGAAGGACGCCAGGCAGTCATGCGTGTCTCGGGCTCCCCGGTCGTCGCCGAGGGTGGAGAAGCCCTGTTCGCTGTCTATGACCCGTACGGCTCAACATCAAGCCTGGCCTGCGGCCTGCTGCTTCACATGGTCGGCACCGAGGGCTTCATGAGGGAAATCCTTGAGCTCCAATCGGACTCCCCGGGCATCTTTGACGGAGATATGTTCATGTATAACGAGCCATCCGTCGGCGGTATTCATGCCTGTGACCAGTGGACGGGAACGCCAATCTTCCATGAAGGTGAACTGATATGCTGGCTCGGAGCACTGACTCACACCGCCGAAACCGGGGCCATCGAACCCGGCGGAATGCCACCTAGCGCCCGTTCCCTGCTCCATGAGGGCTATAGAGTCCAGGGAATCAAAATCCAGGAGAAGGGTAAGCTAAACAGGGCATCACTCAACTGTGTCCTGAGGTCAACCAGAGACCCGGCATACTACACACTGGACCTGCGGGCCAGAATAGCCGGGCTTAATGTCGCCAAAGAGCGGATGAAGGAGCTCGTAGCTCGCTACGGCGTAGAAAAGGTAAAGGCGGTGGTCCAGCAAAACATGGACTATTCGGAGGAGCTGGCCAGAACCAAACTCAGGAGCCTGGCCGATGGGACATGGCGGGCGGTCAACTATGGCGACTGGGATGTTGGCCCCGGACCAAGATTATGGAAGGTATTCCTGACCGCCACCAAGGAAGGCGATGAGCTCACCCTGGATTTCACCGGAAGTTCAGAGGCCAACGAAGGACCGGTAAACTGCATGATTCACGGTACATGGGGCGGTATCTTCGTGGCGATAGCCAGCCAGCTGTTCTGGGAGATACCGGGCAATGCCGGTATTGTCAGACCACTGAAACTGGTTGCCCCGGAGGGGACTCTCATCAACGTTCCATTCCTCGCGCCGTGCAACCAGTGCCCTCCCTCACCAGGAAGGCAAATCCAAAATGTTACCACCACCATCATCGCCAAGATGTTCTATACTAACGAGAAGTACTGGGGAGATATCAATGCCCCCTGGTGTTGCCAGAATTGGATCGCCAATAATTGGGGGGGCATAACGCAGCACGGGTACTCATCAGCGGGGATGTTCGGCGATGTCTGGGCGAGGGGCACCGGTGCCGGTATCGACGAGGGGCGTGGCGATGGCTGCGACAGCGGTGCCCAGCAGATGACTATAGAGTCGTGCATATCAGATGTAGAGATGAAAGAACACAAGTACCCCATCGTAAAACTCAGGCGAAGGGAGGAAATATACACCGCGGCACCGGGCAGATGGCGAGGCGGGGCCAGCATAAGTTTTGCTGTCGTGCCGCACAACACACCCTTTGTCACCATCAGTTATCGAGGTAATGGGAAGTATGCCAATGAGGGACAATCTTTAGACGGATCATATCCACCATCTCTAGGTAGATCAGGCCCCGCCGGTATCTATGAGGTGAAAAACCTCAGCGAGATATTGGCAAAAGGGAGCAAACCGGATAATATTGAAGATCTGGGGAATTACCTTAGAGGAGACAAGGGGAGATTCAAGGCGGTCAATCCGTACCAAGCCTCACTGCCGGTCACCGAAAACGATGTAATCCTTTCTATAAATGCTGGAGGTGGCGGCACCGGTGACCCGCTTGACCGGGAACCGGAGAGGGTGCTCGCTGATATTGATAGACACATCTTTTCGCTGGAAATGGCCAAGGAGGTCTTCGGAGTAGTGATCAACCCCGAAGCCCGAACAGTGGACAATGAGGCCACAGAAATACAGAGGGAAGGAATAAGAGCCAGAAGAAGGGAGAGAGGAAAAATCTGGGGAGAGAATAATGGAGGAGAAAGAATTCCCCAGCTGGGGAAAGAATAATGGCCGGGAAATCGGCGGCGGCCGAGTCCCTTCCCTAAATAAGGTGAGACAATACGAGAAGCTTGACCCGATTGAGTTTGCCATCCTCTCCTATCGCCTCTACTCTATAATCAATGAAGGACGCCAGGCAGTCATGCGTGTCTCGGGCTCCCCGGTCGTCGCCGAGGGTGGAGAAGCCCTGTTCGCTGTCTATGACCCGTACGGCTCAACATCAAGCCTGGCCTGCGGCCTGCTGCTTCACATGGTCGGCACCGAGGGCTTCATGAGGGAAATCCTTGAGCTCCAATCGGACTCCCCGGGCATCTTTGACGGAGATATGTTCATGTATAACGAGCCATCCGTCGGCGGTATTCATGCCTGTGACCAGTGGACGGGAACGCCAATCTTCCATGAAGGTGAACTGATATGCTGGCTCGGAGCACTGACTCACACCGCCGAAACCGGGGCCATCGAACCCGGCGGAATGCCACCTAGCGCCCGTTCCCTGCTCCATGAGGGCTATAGAGTCCAGGGAATCAAAATCCAGGAGAAGGGTAAGCTAAACAGGGCATCACTCAACTGTGTCCTGAGGTCAACCAGAGACCCGGCATACTACACACTGGACCTGCGGGCCAGAATAGCCGGGCTTAATGTCGCCAAAGAGCGGATGAAGGAGCTCGTAGCTCGCTACGGCGTAGAAAAGGTAAAGGCGGTGGTCCAGCAAAACATGGACTATTCGGAGGAGCTGGCCAGAACCAAACTCAGGAGCCTGGCCGATGGGACATGGCGGGCGGTCAACTATGGCGACTGGGATGTTGGCCCCGGACCAAGATTATGGAAGGTATTCCTGACCGCCACCAAGGAAGGCGATGAGCTCACCCTGGATTTCACCGGAAGTTCAGAGGCCAACGAAGGACCGGTAAACTGCATGATTCACGGTACATGGGGCGGTATCTTCGTGGCGATAGCCAGCCAGCTGTTCTGGGAGATACCGGGCAATGCCGGTATTGTCAGACCACTGAAACTGGTTGCCCCGGAGGGGACTCTCATCAACGTTCCATTCCTCGCGCCGTGCAACCAGTGCCCTCCCTCACCAGGAAGGCAAATCCAAAATGTTACCACCACCATCATCGCCAAGATGTTCTATACTAACGAGAAGTACTGGGGAGATATCAATGCCCCCTGGTGTTGCCAGAATTGGATCGCCAATAATTGGGGGGGCATAACGCAGCACGGGTACTCATCAGCGGGGATGTTCGGCGATGTCTGGGCGAGGGGCACCGGTGCCGGTATCGACGAGGGGCGTGGCGATGGCTGCGACAGCGGTGCCCAGCAGATGACTATAGAGTCGTGCATATCAGATGTAGAGATGAAAGAACACAAGTACCCCATCGTAAAACTCAGGCGAAGGGAGGAAATATACACCGCGG